>CAZFWB010000090.1:0-12222 GCA_964522655.1 uncultured Chromatiaceae bacterium
GCCAGGCGGCGCCGATGATATCGGAATCGCCACCGGCCCGGGTTACCACACCGGTGCTGGCGTAGAGCTTGATGGAGTGGCGCGCGCTCACCGGCAGCGCGACCGTCAGGCCTGCCCGCGTGTTCTTGTTGAGGTCCTCGCCCGGCTCGCCGTCGATGGTGGTCCGCCCGCCCGTGTACCACGTGGCGTCGGCCGCCAGCCACACGCCGGATGCAAAGCCGTAGATGACATGCCCCTGGACGGAATAGATCGGGTCCTGCTCGAGCGTTCTGTCCTCGAGAAAGTCGTCGTTGTCACCGATGAAACTCACCGCGCCGCTGAACTCGAAGGTCCAGGCGCCCAGGGCCTTGGAGATCCCGACCTCCGGCTTGACGGACCAGCGGTTGGTGCCGTTGTTGAGCAGCTTGTCGTCGTCGTACTGGCCCCACGGCACCCGCACCTGCACGCTGGCGCCGACGATCAGGTCCTGGCGCCAGCTCGCGAAGTCCGCGAGCGCCAGCGCCGGTGCGCCATAGAGATTGACCGAGAAGCGGAATCGCGGGTCGAGCCAGCCGGACACCTCGCGCTGCCGCGGCTCGCCCTGGAACTCGGCGGACCCGTCGGTCCAGGCATAGGGCGCGATGACGTCGAACTTTCCGGATCGTCCCGCAACATCGAGGGATCGGGCATAGGCCAGCACCGCAAAGTCCGAACGGACCTCGGCATTGGTCAATGGCAGAGTCGCGTCCACCGCAACGTCGCCGTCCGAGTAAGCGTAACCGGCGATGAGGAAGTTCACGCCGATCGGCGTATTGGTATAGCTGCGCGGTTCGATTTCCTGGGCGAAGCCGCCGGGCGCCACCGCAATCGCGAGCCACGCTACCACCGCGTGTGCCCTGCGCCGTAAAATGCAGAGCACTTTCAATTCGTCAGGGCGGCGGCGAGCGCAGGATGCGCAATAACCCGCCTGGCCCGAGCGCCTTGGCAATTTCCATGACAGCGATGAATGCTCCCACCACGAAGAGCAGGATCACGGCGTTCGCGGCGATCTCGATCATCACGTGCGCACCGTGTTCCGCCAGGGTCTGGGTGAACGACTCACCGTGGATCCAGCCTGCCACGAACTCCTCGAGCACCGTAAGCGCGATCAGCAGCACCACGAACGCGAGCGACTGGCGCAGAATCCGCTGCCAGACCGTCGGGGCCATGATCCGGCTGCTCAGACCCGCGGCCTTGCCGAGCAGTGCAAACTTGCCGAGCACCAGCGCCTTGATGGCAGCCGTAGCGAATGGCAGCACACCGAGACCCACTTCGCGCAACACGGCAAATTTGTAAAACAACAAGGCGCTCAGGCACACGTAGAGATAGGCGCTGACGATCGCGTAGTCGCGCAGCTCCTCGCGCAGCCGTTCACCGCGGCCATGACCAGCTCGGCGATCGGCTTCCGCGCCCATAATGGCCCAGCTGCCCGGTTCAGAACCGCCAGGCGAATCCCACCGTCGGCCCGCCTTCGATCACGTCCCAGCGGAAGCGGTTGGTGCCGCTGCCATCGTCATAGTCCACGTCCATGTAGCGGAAGCCGAAGATGAGCGAGCCGTGTTCGGACACCTGCCAGTTGGCGAAGGCCGACGTGTGCCAGGTGAAGTCGCTGCCGACCCCGAAGCCGCCGACGTCGCCCTTTACGATGAACTGCCAGCGCTCGCTGAGCGGGGCGACATAGCGCAGGCCGACGACAGGGTCGACCCAGTCCTCGGTCTTGCTGGCCGAGAGCGTCTCCCCGAGCGGGCCGCCGCCCACCACCTCGAGTTCGTTGTCGAGATTCCAGTAGCGCAGCCCGCCATAGGCGTCGAGGCGTTCCGTCACCGCATAGGAGCCGTCCAGTTCCAGGATCAGCTGGTCGGCCTCGACCTTGGCCCGTGTGCCACCGGACTGCCCGAGACCGCTCTTCTTCTGCTCCAGCGCCATGAAAATCAAATCCGCCACGACGGCCCAGCGGCCGCGCTCGCCGCGGTAGGCGGCCATCGCGCCGAACTCGAGGTTGTCGAGAATGTCGTCGAAGCCGACGTCGACGTCCGCGGTGACGTTGCCGATGCCCACCTTGCCGTCGATCGAGGCACCGATGCCGTACACCACGACGGTGTGCTCCCAGCTCTCACCGGCAGCACTCGCGCTGGCGCAGGCAAGCATCGCCGCGAGCAGTGCGGCACCACTGACGAATGGGGTTCTTCTCATACCTGCTCCCGGAGTCATGGTGTGGTGAGGGCCGCGGCCGGCGGCGCAGCGCGGACTTCGACGGTAATCCTCGGAATCCGGCCCGTGAAGCGCGATTGCGCCTCGGCACCGACGCTCTCGACCACCGGCGTGCCGAGGTCGATGCCGACGTCCGCCGTCTCGTCGGCGGAGAAGATCGCCCCCTGAGTGTTCGGGATGCGGCCTTCGGCGACTTTCTGGCCGTTGACGTAGAGCGTGCCCGCCCCGCCCTTGCCCGGCCCGCCGCCGTCGTAGGCGAAGTCGAAGCGGATGGTGGCCACGCCGGGCGCAAGCGGCCTCGTTGCGGCAATGGAACTGCGGTGCAGGCCGAGGAAGTTGTAGTCGTAGGCCGGCACGCCGTCTTTCAGGTACAGCGACCAGCCGCCGAAGCGCCCGCCCTGGGCGATGATGGTGCCGTTGGCTCCGCCTTGGGGAACCTCGATCTCGGCCGTGATGGTTTTCGACTTGTTCTTCACGTTGATGAAGACGTTCTCCATCATTCCGGTCATGCCCTCGGCGAGCGTCAGCGACGTGCGCCCGGCCATGAGATCGGGGCGGCCAACGATACTCGCGATGGCGCGCTCCAGGGCGCGGTCGTCGATCGGCAGGACGTGGTGCTTCTCGGCCTCCTGCATGAAGACTTTCTGCAGCTCGGCGAGCTTCTGTGGGTTCTTCGCGGCCAGGTCGTTGACGAGGCTGAAGTCACTGCGGACGTCGTAGAGTTCCCATACGTCAGCTTCAAGCGCCCGTCGCACCTGCCGCTCCCAGGCCGCGCGATGGATGGTGCGCGCGAACCAGCCGTCGTGGTAGATGGCGCGGTTGCCGGCGATCTCGAAGTACTGGGTGGTGTGACGTTCCTTGACCGCGGCATCGTCGAAGCTGTAGACCATGCTCATGCCTTCCATGGGGATCTGCGGCGTGCCGTTGACGGACGTCGGCTCCGGCAGGCCGGCGGCCTCGAGAATCGTCGGCGCCACGTCGATCACGTGGCTGAACTGCGCGCGGATTCCGTTCTTCGCCTTTATGCCCTTCGGCCAGTGGACCACCAGCCCGTTGCGGGTGCCGCCGAAGTCCGAGGCCACCTGCTTGGTCCAGGCAAACGGGGCATCGAATGCGACCGCCCAGCCGGCAGCCATGTGCGGGTAGGTCTCCGGGCCGCCCCACTTGTCCATCACTTTGAGCAGGTCGGGCACCTTCTCCTCGACGCCGTTGAAATATGTGTACTCGTTGAACATGCCGACCGCCCCGCCCTCGGCGCTGGTGCCGTTGTCACCTGCGATGTAGAAGACGAGCGTATTGTCGAGCTGGCCCACTTCCTCCACAGCCTTGAGCATCCGCCCGATCTCCGAGTCGGTGAAATCCACGTACGCGGCAAAGACCTCGGCCTGGTGCGCGAACAGGCGCTGCTCATCGGCCGAGAGCTTGTCCCAGTCCCTGATCGCCGCTGGCTTCGGCGCGAGCTTCGTCCCCTTCGGCACCACGCCCATCTTGATCTGGCGGGCCAGGGTTTCTTCGCGCACCTGGTCCCAGCCCTGGCCGAACCTGCCCTTCCATTTCGCGATCCATTCCTTCGGCACGTGGTGCGGCGCATGGGTGGCGCCCGGCGCGAAATAGACGAAAAACGGCTTTTCAGGCGTGATCGCCTTCTGGTACTCGATCCAGGCCACCGCCTTGTCCGTCATGTCGGTCATGAAGTGATAGTTCGGGTCGTCCGGCAGGTCCACCGGCGTCACGCCGTCAAAAAGATAAGGCGACCACTGGTTGGTCTCGCCGCCAATGAAGCCATAGAACTTGTCGAATCCCTGGTGTGTCGGCCAGCGGTCGTACGGTCCGGACACGCTGGTCTCCCACGCCGCCGTCTCGTGCCACTTGCCGAAGGCCGCGGTGCTGTAGCCGTTCAGGCGCAGCATCTCCGCCAGCGGCGCCGTCGAGTTGGGGATCTGGCCGGTGTTGCCCGGGAATCCGGTCGCCATCTCGGTGATGAAGCCCATGTTGACGGTGTGATGGTTGCGCCCGGACTTCAGCGCCGCCCGGGTCGGCGAACAAAGCGCGGTGGTGTGAAAGTTGTTGTAGCGCAGGCCGTTTCTGGACAGGCGGTCGAGCGTCGGGGTGGCAATCGGACCGCCGAAGGTGCTGGTGGCGCCGAAGCCGAGATCGTCGATCAGGATGATGACGACATTGGGCGCGCCGGCCGGGGCCTTTACCTCGAAGTGGGGCGGCGTCTTCACATTTCTCACGTCGAGTTCCGTGAACACCGGCCGCTCCGGCTCCTGGACCGGCAGCCTCGTCCGATCCAGCGCTGTCGCCTCCTGAGCCAGGACGGGGAGCATGCCAGCAAAGAGGATCGTGGCGACTGTGAAAATCAGTGACGCCTTTTCCAGGTCAGTGTTCATGACGTGAGTTCCTTACTTCTTTGCCCCGCAACACACCATGCCTTGCCGAAACAGGGATAGCGTCGACAGGCGGTTTTGACGGCGGGCTACCAGACTAGCCGTCACGCAGCCAGGCCCGCGCCTCGGCAATGCGCTCCGGCGGGAAGAATTCAATCGGGAACGACCGGAGATCCTGCGAGGCAAAGAGCAGCGCGAGATCCCGCCACTGCTCGTCGCCGACGATCGCCATGCGCTCGATGTGCTGGTCGTGAGCCTCCTGGAAGGAGAAGTCGTTCCACTGCCCGCCTTTCTCCCAGCCCTGGAAGTGCTCAGCGAGGACGAGGATACGCACGCGGCCCAGGCGCTCGATGATCTGGCTGGCCTCCTTCTGCACGGCGGCGAGCTCAGCCTGGGTCAGCCGGGCGCTGACCCGCACCGTGATGGTGCCGTTCTCGACGCTGGCGATTTCGGCAGTCATAGCGCGCTCAGTATTTCACCATGTACTTCTTCGCCTCGAGGCAGACGCTGAACGCCTTCTTGAAATTGGCGATCTGCTCTGCGCTCGCCTGCTGCCGGGCCTGCGCCTGCGCCTCGACCTGCTCGGTTGCCGCGGACGCTTTGCGACGCCCGCGAACGTTGCCGCCCACCCCGCCGACGCCCGCACCGATCGCCGCGCCCTTGCCCCACTCGTCGTCGGCAATGCCGCCGATCAGCGCTCCGACCGCAGCGCCGCGCAGCGCGCCCTTTCTTGTGCTGCCCGCGCCCGCCTCGGCCGCCTGCGCCTTGTCTGCCTCGGTCTGCTGCGCCTGCGCGGCCTGCTGCTTCTGGACGTCGAACGGATCGGCACCGGTATTCGACACCGCCCACTGGTAGCACTCGCCCTCGTCCTTCGACTGCTGACTCGGCGCCTGACCCGCGTTCGGGAACACATACACGTTCATGGTCGCAGCGAGCGATTTCTGCCCAGTGGCCTGCGCCTGGGCCTGCACCGCCGTGATCAGCAGGGCGGGAGCAGCGAGAGCCAATACGATTCTGTTCATCATGGCGGGAGTCCTCGAAAAAAATCTTCGGCTGGTCAACGGCTCGTGGCGGGCGTGCAGGCGGCGAACACGATCACGCTGCGATCGTCGGCCACCGAGGCGAATGACGCCTGGCCGGTCGCCTCGCGCACCAGCAGACTGAAGGCCCGGCCGTTCTCGTAACCCTGCATCACCAGCCGCTCGTCCGTGCGATTGACCGAGGCGGCAGTCGTCTTGCGGTTCTCGCCGCTTGCCGCGGTCGTCGCAAGCGATTTCGCCTTCGCATCGACCTCGATGAACTGCGGGATGTTCAGGTCCGCCGGCGCCACGATCGCGCAATCGCCATCGGCGAGACAGACCGTGGCCTGCAGGGCGCTGCACAGGAAGCGGTCCGCGCCGGCAATGTTGTCCGGGAGCACATCGGCACTGATCAGCGTCGTGGTCAGCACGGCCAGGTAGCGTCGGGTCATCATGACTTCTTCCTTAGTTCTTGTGGTCCGGGCCCGCCGACGAATCGGCGCCACATTATCGCCTGCCGGCCGGATCGGGCGCCAGACGGTCGAGACAATCGGGCCAGTCTCGCCCGTATACTGTGCGCGCATGGACGACCTCACGCTTGCCCTGCGTTTCGGCGCTGCCCTCGGGCTCGGCGTGCTGCTCGGGCTCGAGCGTGAGCGCATCAAGGGCCCGGAGAGGGGCTTCGCCGGAGTGCGCACCATCGGCCTGATCTCCCTCGCCGGGGCGATCTCGGCTTACGTCGAGCAGACGCTGGGGCTGCCCTGGCTGGGACTCGCCCTGTTCGTCGCCGTGGCCTCGCTGGTGACCGTGTCCTACGCCGTCACCGCGGCCAAGGGCGACGTCGGCATCACCACCGAGGTCACAGCACTGATCGCCTTCCTGCTGGGATCTCTCTGCCTGCGCGGATACGTGCCGCTCGCCGCCTCGCTCGCGGTGGCTACCGCGCTGGTGCTGGCGCTCAAGGAATGGCTGCACCATCTCGCGCAGCGCATCGAGAGCGCCGATGTCGAGGCGACGCTGCAGTTCGCCATCGTCACGCTGATCATCCTGCCGCTGGTCCCGGATCAGAATTTCGGCCCGCAGCCGCTCGACGTGTTGAACCCCTACAAGATCTGGCTGATGGTGGTGCTGATCTCGGGGCTCAATTTCGCGAGCTACATCCTCGTCAAGCTGGTTGGACCGGAGCACGGCATCGGCGTCACCGGACTGCTGGGCGGCCTGGTGTCCAGCACCGCGGTGACGCTCGGCTTCGCCCAGCGCAGCCGCGTGCAGCCGGCGCAGTCGAGTGCGCTCGCGCTCGGCATCCTGCTCGCCTGGAGCGTGATGTTCGTGCGCGTGATCGTCATGGTGGCGATCGTCAGCCGGCCGACTGCGGCGCGCCTCGGCGTCGTGATGGGCGCGCTTGCGCTGGCGTGCCTCGCCGTCTCCTGGATACTGTGGCGGCGGCGCAAGGCGATGGAAACCGCGACCGTCGCCGCCGGCGAAAACCCGTTCGAGCTGCGCCAGGCGATCCAGTTCGGGCTGCTGTTCGGGCTGGTCACCCTCGTCGCCAAGGCGGCACAGGTCTATCTCGGCGATGCCGGGCTCTATCTCGCCGGCGCGGTGGCCGGGCTCACCGACGTGGATGCAATCTCGCTGTCGATGGCGAACCTCGGCGCCGCAGACCCCGCGAGCATTGCCCCCGCGGCCGCTACGATCGTGATTGCCGTACTCGCCAATACGCTGGTCAAGACCGGCATCGTCGTGTTCACCGGCGCGGCCGAGCTGCGCCGGCTGATCCTGATCGCGACCGGTGTGCTGCTCGCAGTCGGTGGCGTCTTGTTATGGCTGGCCTAGCGGATTGCGAATTTGGGGACAGTGACCTCAATTCCTGAAATGCTCGTGCCGTGCCGGCGCGCAAGTTGCCGGCAATTGAGGTCACTGTCCCCATATTCTCAGCGGGTCTCGTCGAGTATCGAGCCCTCCGAGATCGGGCGGCCGAGTGCGAACTGCAGCTGCAGGCTGTCGTTGTCCACGTAGCCGAGCGAGACCAGGAAGGGCCCGATGGGCGTGTTTCCGCCGAGCGAACCCGATATGCCGTAGAGCGTCCCGTCCCGCACGCCGTCGATGCGCTCGCCCACGCGCCCCGCCTGGAGCCGTATTCCGCCGTACACTGCCTGGCCGAACAGCGACTGAATGTCGGCCAGTTTCCAGAACTGCCGCGTACCGGCCAACCAGTAGCGGCTGCCGCGAAGTTCACCCGCCTGCAGCCCCGGGAAGGTGCGGATGCCGCCGAGCTGGAACTCTTCCGTGACCGGCAGCTCGCCGTCGAGTTCTTTACCGCCGCCGGCAAATACGAGCAACGTGTCCCCGCGGAATTTGATCGCCTTGACGACCATGCCCTCGACCAGGTCGTAATCCTGGTCGCCGCTCAACCAGGAGCCCGAGGTCACGTAGCGCGCGTTCACGAAAGTGCCGCTGGTCGGAAGCCCGCTGGAATCGCGCGTGTCGTACACCACGCGCGCCTGCGCGCTCGAATCCTTTTCCGTGGCGAGCTCCGGCAGGATCGTGGGCCCGGTGTCGCGGTCGGCTCCGATCCAGGCCTGGCGCACCCCGGCGCGTAGCTGCGCGCGTGTGCCGATATTGGCGCCAAAATCCAGCTGGCCGTACGCGTCCTTGATGAAGTAGCTGGCGACCCGCTCGCCATCGTTGTAGATGTCCTCCAGCGTACGGTCGTATCGGGCGATCGGCTGGACGAAGAAGCGTTGCCTGATGTCGAACGGCTGATACAGGTCCGTCTCTATGATGAACTCTTCGCCGATCTGCAGGCCGCTGTGCCAGCGTCCGCCGCGCGAATTGAGCCAGGTGCGATCGAGGTCCGCGCGCAACAGCGCCTCCAGCCGGCCGTCGCCGTTCGCGGCGAGCCCCAGATCGAAGCGGATGAAGTTAGGCCCCCAGGACTTCTCCACCGCGCCGATTTCCACCACGCGGCCTTCCGGCGCGTGCGTCAGCCGGTACTCGACACGCTCGAAGTCGCCGAGAGCGAAAATCCGGCCGGTATCCTCGGCGATCTCGGCCGTGGTCACCGTCGCGCCGGGCACGACATTCTGGAGCTGGGCGCGCACGTACTGCTCGTTGACCCTGTCCAGTCCGGTCAGACGCACCTCCGCCACCGCGATCGCCGCGCTGTCGCCCTGATTGACCTCTCTGCGCCAGGCGAGGTATTCGTCATCGGGCAACGCGTAGCGCAGCAGTTCGTCCCTTTTCGCGAGCGCGGCCTCCCGGCCGAGCGGAATCGCCTCGGGCACGCGCTGGAAGTCGCCCGACCCGATGCTGCCCATGGGCACGACGATGTTGACGTCGCGGTCGGTCAGGGTGGCGATCTGCGCGTTCTGGTTGGCCGCGATCATCACGTCCAGCGAGCGGCCGGCGAGCGCGACCGCCGAGACGAGGCCCTCCTTCTTCGGCGGCGGAGAAGCGAGGGAAACGGCGATCACCACGTCCGCGCAGAGGTCGCGCGCGATGTCCACCGGCAGGTTACGCATCATGCCGCCGTCGGAGAGCACCCGCTCGCCGAGAAGCACCGGCGAGAAAGCGCCAGGGACCGCCATGCTGGCTCGCATCGCAACCGAGAGATCGCCCGCGCCGAGGACGACCATCTCGCCCGCCAGCATGTCCGTGGCGACGGCGCGGAAGGGAATGGGCAGGTTGTCGAAGTCCCGGGTCAGTCGGGCATCGGAGACGAGATTGCGGATCACGTCTTCGATGTCCTGGGTCTTCAGGAACCCGCTCGGCGCCTCGATGGTGCCGTTCTTGATGCCGAGGTCCAGTGAATTCGTATAAGTGATGCCGGCGAGCTTGCGGTTGATCGGCGTGCGGTCGCGCAGGCCTTCGCTGCCGACCGTCTTCGACCAGTTGATCGCGAGCACCTGCTCCTCGATCTCTTCGGGCGGCATCCCTGAGGCGAAGGTTCCGCCGACCAGCGCGCCCATGCTGGTACCGGTGACGCAATCCACCGGCACGCGCAGCTCGTCGAGCACGCGCAGGACACCGATGTGGGCCGCGCCCTTCGCGCCGCCGCCCCCCAGCACCAGCCCGATCTTCGGACGCGCCGCCGCGGCGGTCTCCGCCGGCGCCTGTGCGCCTGCCACCGGAACCGCGAGCAGCACCGCGAGCGCCACCACCAGTTTCCCGACCATGTCCCTGCCTCCGTCGGCCGCGAAGTCCGCGCGCCACCATCATACAGGCGTGACAGACCGCGGCGCAGGCGGGTAGACTGCGTAGCCCTCGCTACCCACAACGGAACGACAACAATGAAAATGAAGTCGCTCGTGATTGCCCTGGCCGCGGCCGCCCTGCCCTCGCTCACCACTGCCCAGGTAAACCCGGCCTTTGCCGACCTCACGGAAGCCACGGAGCAGGCGCGCAGCATCGTCCAGACGGAACGCAAGATGATCGTCAGCCAGGGGCTGACTCTCACGGCAGAGGAAAGCAACGCCTTCTGGCCCATCTACGACCGGTACATGGCCGAGATGAAGGAGATCGGTAACCGCCGCGTGAAGGTCATCACCGATTTCGCCGCCAATTACGACAACCTCACCGACCAGACGGCACGCCAGCTGATCGCTGACAGCCTGAACTACCAGGAGCAGATGGTAAATCTGCGCAAGAGCTACCTGAGCAAGTTCCGCAAGGCGCTGCCCGAGACGAAGATCGCGCGCTTCTACCAGATCGAGAACAAGCTCGACGCGATCACCAACTTCGCGCTCGCACGCCAGATCCCGCTGGCACCGATAAAGGCGCCGGCCAAATCGATCACGGCGCCGTAGAAGCGGCGCAAGCCGCGACTAAGAACGGCGGCATTCGCGGCGTCTCTGGCGTCGCGTGCTGGTACTGGTGCACGCTAAAGGCCGGTGCGCGACGACCATCGGCGTTCTCGGTCAGGCTGCCTGCGCACCGGGAGGGCTTCAGCTTGCGAGCGGCATCGAATAGCCGGTTGTATTTGCCCCTGCGGAGTCTCTTGCGTCCTTCGGCTGTCAGCGCCTTCCAGAACGGGTCGCACTGGTAGCACACCTTCAGATACTTCTGCTGATCGGGCGGCGCGACCTCCTCGGTGCCAGAGGGCGCTCGGCGTACTGGTTGGCCAATGCCGCCGACGTTTGCACCGATTGCGACATCGCGACGACGTATTTCGCGACCTGGCCCATGAAATGTCCGGCACGTGCTTGCACAGCGCCACCCGCGCGACTTTGTCTCCCATGATCTTCAGGAATTGGCGGGCCCGTGCCAGGTTGCGGGAATTTCGCCGCCTGTGCCACATTAGCAATGGTCATCGGGGTTTTCATGAACGTCGTTGATTGGTCCATCGACGCGCTGCGCGACCACGGGGAACTGGCGCTGTTCCTTGCGCTCGGTATCGGCTATGCGTTCGGCAAGCTCAAGATCCGCAGCTTCAAGGTGGGCCCGGTACTCGGCTGCCTCATCGCCGGCGTGCTCGTAGGGCAACTCGATGTGCCGGTCAGCCGCGAACTGAAATACGCCTTCTTCCTGTTGTTCCTTTTCGCCATCGGCTACAAGACCGGCCCGCAGTTCTTTTCCGGCCTGAAGTCCAGCGGACTGCCGCAGACAGGGCTGACCGTGTTCCTGTGCGGCATCGCGCTCGCCATGACCTGGCTCGTCGCCAAAGCCTTCGGCTTCGACGTCGGCACCGCCGCCGGTCTCGTCGCGGGCGGACTGACGGAATCCGCGACCGTGGGGACTGCGGGCGACGCGATCGCACGGCTGACGCTGGAGCCTGCGGCACGCGAGCAGCTCGCCGCCAACGTGGCGGTTGCATTCGCCGTGACCTACCTTGTCGGGCTCGTGACGGCCGTGTGGGTACTGTCCGTGCTCGGCCCGAAGCTGATGCGGGTGGATCTAGCCGCCGAGTGCCGGGCTCTTGAAGAGCAGATGGGGGCAGCGACGTCTGAAGCCGGCGTCCTGTCTGCCTATACGCGGCACGTCGTGCGCGCCTATCGCGTCACGCCTGAACACGCCGGCCGCAGCATCCGCGAGCTGGAAGCGTCGTTCGGCGGCGAGCGCGTCTTCGTCGAGCGGGTACGCCAGCGCGACGGGGTGAAGGAGAGCGAGCCGGGCCTGGTACTTCAGCCCGGCGACACGGTCGCCCTGGCCGGCCGGCGCGACGTCTTGCTGGGGCCGGCCAACTCGCTCGCAAGCGAGGAACTCGACGACGCGGAACTCCTTGACATACCAGTCGCGATCGTGGACATCACGCTCACCAGCCGGCCACTTGCCGGGCGCAAGCTGCGCGACGTTGCCCAGACGCTCGGCGAACAAGGTCGCGGCGTGTTCCTGCGCAACGTGAGCCGCGCCGGTCAGCCGCTGCCCTTCACGCTGGAGACCGTGGTCGAGCGCGGCGACATCCTGACGATGGTGGGCGCGAAGCACCACGTCGAGCGGCTGGCGCCGCAGATCGGCTACACCGAATGGCCGACGGTGGCGACCGACATGGTGACGGTCGGCATCGCAGTCGTGGTGGGCGGCCTGATCGGCCTGCCGGCCATCCGCCTGGCCGCACTGGAGATCGGCCTGAGTCTCGCGGTCGG
>CAZFWB010000091.1:0-12210 GCA_964522655.1 uncultured Chromatiaceae bacterium
TCTTCGCCTGCGCGCGGCTGATCTCGATGTAGTAGCCGTGCACGCGGTTGTAGCCCACCTTGAGCGACGGCAGCCCGGTTCGCTCGCGCTCGCGGGTCTCGAGGTCGGCGAGGAAGGTGTCTGCTTCGGTGGACAGCGTGCGCAGCTCGTCGAGCTCGGCGTCCCAGCCCGGCGCGATGACGCCGCCGTCGCGGGTGAGCATAGGCGGGTCCTCGACCAGGGCGCGCCCGAGCAACGCGCGCGTCTCGGCGTGATCGCCGAGCTGCGCGGCGAGCGCGGCGAGCAGGGGTGAGTCGAACGCCGCCAGGTGCCGGTGTATGCCCGGGGAGAGCTGCAACGCTGTGCGCAGCTGCGCGAGGTCGCGCGGGCGGGCCGATTTCAGAGCGACGCGGGCGAGGATGCGCTCCAGGTCGCCGATGGAGCGCAGAGCGTCCGCGAGCGCGGCGTGCTCGCCCGAACGCAGCGCCTCGAGCGCCTGGTAGCGCCGGTTGAGCACCGCGTGATCGCGCAGCGGGCGGTTCAGCCAGCGGCGCAGCAGGCGGCTGCCCATCGTGGTGGCGCAATGGTCCATGACGCCGGCAAGCGTGCGCTCGTCGTCGCCGGCGAGACTCGACTCGATTTCGAGGTTGCGCCGGGTAGCCGCGTCCATCAGCAGGGCTTCATCGCGCGGCTCGGTGCTGATGCCGCGCACGTGCGGCAGTGCCGTGCGCTGCGTGTCGCGCACGTACTGCAGGAGACACCCGGCCGCGCGTACCGCGTCGTCGAGTCCGTCGCAGCCGAAGCCGGCGAGGTCGCGTGTCCCGAATTGCGCATTAAGCGTGCGTCGCGCCGCATCGAGTTCGAAATGCCAGGGAGGACGGGTCCTGACGCCGCTCGCGGCCGCGAGCGACTGTCCTTCCTCCAGCAACACCTCGGCGGGGCTGAGCCGCTCGATCTCGCCCGCGAGTTCTGCCTCTTCGGTCAGCTCGGTGACGCAAAAGCGCCCCGAGGACAACTCGAGCCATGCCAGGCCGATGGCATTCCCGCGGCACACCGCGGCGATAAGATTCTCTCTTCGCGCATCGAGCAGCGCCTCGTCGGTGAGCGTGCCGGGCGTGACGATGCGCACGATCTGCCGCTCGACCGGGCCGCGGGTCGCTCCCGGATCGCCGATCTGCTCGCAGATCGCCACCGACTCGCCCCGGCGCACCAGCCGCGCGAGATAACTTTCCACGGCGTGAACGGACACTCCCGCCATCGGTATCGGCTGGCCGGCCGACTGCCCGCGGCTGGTGAGCGTGATGTCGAGCAGCCGCGCGGCGCGCCGGGCGTCGTCGTAGAACAGCTCGTAGAAATCGCCCATGCGATAGAACAGCAACAGCTCCGGGCACTCCGCCTTGATGCGCAGGTACTGCTGCATCACGGGCGTGTGGCCGGGGTCGGCGGCCGGCGATTCCTGGCGACGGGGCTGGGTCATGGTTCGGGTTCCGGTTGCCGATGATGGTAAACGGTGCCGGGTCGAAGGTTTCGAAGTTTTCCGGCCCGGTTCGACCCTGGCGCCGACGGGCCATCGGCAACCTCCCGGGAGGCGAAACGGCCTGAACTCAGCGAAGAGCCGGGCTCCTTGCCGCAAGGATTCGCCCTGTCATCGCCCGCTAATGCGACCGACCGGGCAAGGACTTCGAAACCTTCGACCCGGCACCAGTGACACAACGGAAACCCGTTAACATCCGCCCATGCACGTCCTGCACCTGGAGACCGGACGGCGGGTGTATGGCGGGGCGCGCCAGGCGCTGCTGCTGTGTCGCGGCCTGCAGGGGCGCGGTGTGACCAACACGCTCGCCTGCGCCGCGGGCAGCGAGGTCGAGACGGCCGCCCGACGCTCGGGCATTGCGGTGCGAGCGCTCGCGATGGGCGGCGATCTCGATCTGCCTTTCATCGGCCGCTTTGCAGGGATGCTGCGCGAACTCGCGCCCAGCCTCGTGCACGTCCACAGTCGCCGCGGCGGGGAGTGGCTCGGTGGCATCGCCACGGCTCGAACGGGCATTCCCGCCGTGCTGACGCGCCGCGTGGATCGCGCCGAGGGGAGGCTTGCCGCCGCGCTCAAGTACCGGCCCTACCGGCGCATCGTCGCGATCTCCGAGCACGTTCGCCGCCAGCTCGAGCGCGCGGGCGTGCCCGCGGCGCGCATCACCCTGATCCGCAGCGCGGTGGACGCCGCGCTGGTCGAGCCCGAGTGGTCGCGCGAGCGGCTCGCGCGCGAGTTCCAGCTCGATCCGCGCAGCCAGCTGGTCGGCTGCATCGCGCAGCTCATCCCCCGCAAGGGCCATGAACAGCTGTTTCGCGCCTGGCGCGAGGTCGCCGCCGCCTGTCCCGAGGCTCGTCTGCTGTTATTCGGCCGTGGCCCGCTCGAGGCGCGCCTGCGCCGCGCCGCGCGCGAGGCGGGCATCGAACGCTCGGTGACGTTCGCCGGGTTCCGCGCCGACCTGTCGCAGTTTCTCGGCCGGCTCGACCTCGTGGTCCATCCGGCGCTCGAGGAGGGTCTCGGTCTCGCCGTGCTGGAGGCGCAGGCCGCCGGCGTGCCGGTCGTGGCCTTTCGCGCCGGTGGCGTGCCCGAGGTCGTCGCCGACGGGCGCACCGGCTACCTCGTGCGCCGCGGGGACGCGCCGGCGCTTGCGCTGGCGCTGACCGGGCTGCTGCAGGACGAGGGCCGGCGCCGGGCATTCGCGGAAGCCGCCTGGGAGTTTGCGGCGCAAGAGTTCCGCGTCGCCGACATGGTCGGCGCCCATTTGACCTTGTACCGCGGTCTGGCTGAGACTCGCGAATAATGGGGACATCCCCTTTTTCACGAAAAAGGGGAATGTCCCCATTAATCCCATCATCCGGCTGATCGAGGTTCAGCCGCCATGAAAATGACCGGCACGCAAACTCGCTCCAGCTTCCGGGCCTGCGACCCGTGACCGCCGGGGCGGCTCGCATCGATGAGCTGGTGCAGCGCATCGCGGCCGCGCTCGAGGCAACCAGCGCGCGCATCGCGGTGGCCGAGTCCTGCACGGGCGGGTGGATCGCCAAGTCGCTCACCGACCGGCCGGGCAGCTCCGCATGGTTCGGCTACGGCTTCGTCACCTACAGTGACCGGGCCAAGTGCACGCTGCTCGGCGTCAGCGAGGAGACGCTGGCGGGGCAGGGCGCGGTCAGCGAGGACGTGGCCGAGCAGATGGCCACCGGGGCGCGGCTCGCGAGCGGCGCGGAAATCGCGGTTGCGGTCACCGGCGTCGCCGGGCCGGACGGGGGGACGGAACAGAAGCCCGTCGGCACCGTCTGTTTCGCCTGGGCGGGGCCTGGCGTGCAGCTCATGAGCGAGTCGCGCCGCTTCGACGGCGACCGGGAGGCGATCCGCCGCCAGAGCGTGATCGCGGCCCTCGAGGGGGTGCTCACCCAACTGACGGCGCCATGAATCGAGCGCCAGCCGGGCGATGACCGCTGCGGCGGTGCGCCTGCACCGGCTGTTTTTTGCGCTGTGGCCGGACGAGGCCACCCGCAAGGCGCTGGCGCGGTCCACGCGCGCGCTCGCGCGCCACTGCGGTGGCCGGCCCGTGCCGCCGCAAAATTTCCACATAACGCTCGCTTTCCTCGGCAACGTGCCCGACGAGCGCCTCGATGCGGTCCGCGATGCCGCCGCCGGCTGTCGACTCGAACCGCTGACGCTGTTGCTCGACCGCGTCGGGTATTTCCCCGCTCCGCAGGTGCTCTGGCTCGGCCCGAGCCAGGCGCCCGGGCAACTTGCGCAGTTCGCCGCCGATCTCACCGCCGCGCTCACCACCGCCGGACAGCCGCCCGATGCACGACCGTTTCAGCCGCACCTGACCATCGCCCGCAAGGTGCTGTCAGCGTCCGGGCTGAGGCAGCCGCGACCGGTCGCGTGGCCGGTGGCGGGCTTCGCGCTGGTCGAATCGCGCACCGACGCGGAAGGCGCCCGCTACCGGGTGCTGGCCGAGTTCCCGTCATCCCGCACCTAGCGCCCGCGGGTCAGGAGAAATGGGGACATTCCTGATTTTCCGCTTCGGGTCCCCTTGTGGTGGCTGGAAAAAGTCAGCCGCGAAAATCAGGAATGTCCCCTTTATCCGCAGGCTGACCAGCCGGGTCCGCCACCGCCGATCCAGATTCGCCATGAACGCCGCCTTTTATCGGGCCTGCCGCTACAGCGGATCTGTGGAATAATCCGTTCCGTTCCCGATCAACTCCACGCGACACCCCGGTGACCTGATTTTATGGACGAAAACCGCAAGAAGGCGCTCGCCGCCGCGCTCGGACAGATTGAACGGCAGTTCGGCAAGGGCTCGGTCATGCGGCTCGGGGACGGTGGCGCAGCGCGTGACATCGAGGTGATCCCGACCGGCTCGCTCGGCCTCGACGTCGCGCTCGGCGTCGGTGGACTGCCCCGCGGCCGGGTGGTCGAGATCTTCGGCCCGGAGTCCTCGGGCAAGACCACGCTCACCCTGGAGGTGATCGCCGAGTGCCAGCGCAACGGCGGCACGGCGGCATTCGTGGACGCCGAGCACGCGCTCGATCCGATCTACGCCGAAAAGCTCGGCGTGAACGTCAACGACCTGCTGGTCTCGCAGCCCGACACCGGCGAGCAGGCGCTGGAGATCACCGACCTGCTGGTGCGCTCGGGCGCCGTGGACGTGGTTGTCGTGGACTCCGTGGCCGCGCTCACGCCGAAAGCGGAGATCGAGGGCGAGATGGGCGACACGCACGTCGGCCTGCAGGCTCGGCTGATGTCGCAGGCGCTGCGCAAGCTCACCGGCAACATCAAGCGTTCCAACACCATCGTCATCTTCATCAACCAGATCCGCATGAAGATCGGGGTGATGTTCGGCAACCCGGAGACGACCACCGGCGGCAACGCGCTGAAGTTCTATGCCTCCGTGCGGCTCGACATCCGCCGCATCGGCTCGATCAAGAAGGGCGACGAGGTGATCGGCGCCGAGACCCGCGTCAAGGTGGTGAAGAACAAGGTGGCACCGCCGTTCAGGACGGCGGAGTTCGAGATCCTCTACGACCACGGCATCTCGCGCGAGGGCGAGCTGCTCGAGCTCGGCGTGAAGCACGGCATCGTCGCCAAGTCGGGCGCGTGGTTCAACTACGGGCGCGAGCGCATCGGCCAGGGCAAGGAGAACGCCCGCGAGTATCTCGTCCAGCACCCGGAGATCGCCCGGGAGATCGAGGGCAAGATCCGCGCCCTGGCGCTGCCGAAGTCCGCCGAGGCCGCGGCGGCGAAGGACGCCGAGCCGGAGGCCGCGGCGAAAGAGGCCTGAGGGAAAATGGGGTCAGACTGACGTTCACCCGACATCGCGGCTGACGCGCGGCACAGCCGGGGAAAATACGCTCTGACCCGATCGTCCGGAACGCGTGGCTCAGCGGGAAAAAGTTCACTCTGGTCCCATCGGCCGCGGCCAGAAGGCAGGGAGGCCGGGCTCGACCGCAAAGAGCGCGCGGCACGCGGCCATGGACCTGCTCGCGCGCCGCGAGCATTCGCTTGCCGAGCTGCGCAAGAAGCTCGCCGCCCGGGCGTTCGGGCCTGAGGAGATCGAGAAGGCGCTCGCGCAGCTCTCGCGCGAAGGACTCGCGGATGAAACCCGCTTCATCGAGTCTTTCGTCGCCTCCCGTATCCGCAGGGGGCACGGACCCATTAGAATCCGCGCCGAGCTTCGCGAGCGGGGCATCGCCGGCGAAGCCGCGGAGAATTGCCTCGGCGGCGCCCACGACTGGAGTGCCATCGCCCGCGACGTACGCCGCCGGCGCTTCGGCCCCGGGGCGCCGCGGGACTTTCGCGAGCGCGCCCGCCAGGCCCGTTTCCTCGAGTACCGCGGGTTTACCGCGGAACACATCCGCGGCTGTCTTGGGAGCCAGGACGAGTAGGGCTTTGCAGGAGCGGCTTCAGCCGCGACATCCTCGCGCCGACATTGGACGACATCTTGTCGCGGCTTGTGCGGCTCCTACAATGCCCGCACGACCGCCGCAGCGACCTTGACAGCCGACAGATGAAAACCGAGCAGATCAGAAAGCGCTTCCTCGACTACTTCGCCTCGAAGGGCCATCGCATCGTGCCGAGCTCGCCGCTCGTGCCGGCGAACGACCCGACGCTGCTCTTCACCAACGCAGGCATGGTGCAGTTCAAGGACGTCTTTCTCGGCCGCGACCCGCGCGAGTACACCCGCGCGGCGAGCTCGCAGCGCTGCGTGCGCGCCGGCGGCAAGCACAACGACCTCGAGAACGTCGGCTATACCGCGCGGCACCACACGTTCTTCGAAATGCTCGGCAACTTCAGCTTCGGCGACTACTTCAAGCGCGAGGCGATCGAGTTCGCCTGGGAACTCGTCACGAAGGAGTTCGCGATCCCGCCGGAGCGGCTGTGGGTGACCGTGTTCCGCGACGATGACGAGGCGGCGGATCTCTGGGTGAAAAACATCGGGGTCGATCCCCGGCGCGTCACCCGCCGCGACGAGCGCGACAACTTCTGGTCCATGGGCGACACAGGCCCCTGCGGCCCCTGCACCGAGATCTTCTACGACCACGGCCCCGGAGTGTCCGGCGGCCCGCCCGGGTCCCCGGAGGAGGAGGGGGACCGCTACGTCGAAATCTGGAACCTGGTGTTCATGCAGTTCGATCGCGCGGCAGACGGCCAGCTCACGCCGTTGCCGAAACCCTCGGTCGACACCGGCATGGGGCTCGAGCGCATCGCCGCGGTTCTGCAGGGCGTGCACAGCAACTACGACATCGACCTCTTCGCGAACCTGATCGACGCCGCCGCGAAGATCACGAAGGCGAAGGATCGCAGCTCGGCATCGTTGCGCGTAATCGCCGATCACATCAGGGCGGCGAGCTTTCTCATCTGCGACGGCGTGCTGCCCGGCAACGAGGGCCGCGGTTACGTGCTCCGCCGCATCATCCGCCGGGCGCTGCGCCACGGTTACGAGCTCGGCGTGCAGGAGCCGTTCTTCCACGAACTCGTCGCCCCGCTCGAGCGGGAAATGGGCCACGCGTTCCCGGAGCTCACCAGTGCCGCCGGGCACGTCGAGCGGGTGCTCGAGACCGAGGAGCAGCGCTTCGCCGAAACGCTCTCGCAGGGCATGCGTATCCTCGAGGATGCGCTCGCCGGTCTTTCGGGCGGGGAATTGCCGGGCGACGTGGTGTTCAGGCTCTACGACACCTACGGCTTCCCGGTGGACCTCACCGCGGACGTCGCGCGCGCGCGCGGCATCGGCGTCGACCGCGCGGGATTCGAGGCCGCCATGGACCAGCAGCGCGAACGCGCCCGCGCGGCGAGCAAGTTCGAGATGGCCCACGCGACAACGGTACAGCTGACCGGGAAGAGCGTGTTCACCGGCTATGAGCGGCTCGCCGACCGCGGCCGGGTCACCGCGATCCTGCGCGGCGAGGGCCTCGCGCGGTCGCTTCGCAGCGGGGAAGCCGGCGCCCTGGTGCTCGATCGCACCCCGTTCTATGCCGAGAGCGGCGGCCAGGTGGGCGATCGCGGCGTGATCAGTGCCGGCGGCGGCGCGCGCTTTCGCGTCGAGGACACCCGCAAGAACGGCGATGCGCACGTGCACGTCGGCGTGTGTGAATCGGGCGAGATAGGAGTCGGCGCGGAGGTGGTGGCCGAGGTGGATGCGGCAATCCGCGGCGCTACCGTGCTCAACCATTCCGCGACGCACCTGCTGCATGCGGCGCTGCGCCGCGTGCTCGGCAGTCATGTCATGCAGAAGGGCTCGCTCGTCGCGCCCGACCGGTTGCGCTTCGACTTCTCGCACTACGAGGCGGTCTCGGCCGATCAGCTCGCCGAGATCGAGCGTCTCGTCAACGTCGGGATCCGCGCGAACCTGGCGGGCGAGACGCGTCTGATGAAGTACGACGATGCGGTCGCGGCCGGCGCGATGGCGCTTTTCGGCGAGAAATACGGTGAGGAGGTTCGCGTGCTGCGCTTCGGCGACCTCTCGACCGAACTCTGCGGCGGCACGCACGTGACGCGCACCGGCGACATCGGGCTGTTCAAGATCGTGGCCGAATCCGGCATCGCAGCGGGCATTCGCCGCATCGAGGCGGTAACCGGGCAGCTCGCGCTCGACCGGGTCGCGGCGGAGGAAGCCACGCTCGCGCGGCTGGCTGAATTGCTCAAGGGCGGCCGCGACGATCTCGAGTCGAAGGTGCGGCAGATGCTCGAGCGCAACCGCGCGCTGGAGAAGGAGATGCAGCAGCTGAAATCGAAGCTCGCCGGCGGCGCCGGTGGAGCCGATCTCGCGGGCCAGGCGACGACGGTTTCGGGCGTGAAGCTGCTCGCCTGCCGGCTCGACGACGGGACCGACCCGAAAACCCTGCGCGAAGTCGTCGATCGCATGAAAGACAAGCTCGGTTCTGCCGTCATCGTGCTGGCCGCTGTCGACCCGCACGGGCCCAAAGTCGCGCTCGCCGCCGGCGTCACCGGGGATCTCACCGGCCGCATCAAGGCGGGCGAGCTGGTCAGCGCGGTCGCCGGGAAGGTAGGCGGCAGGGGCGGCGGCCGAGCGGACTTCGCCCAGGCGGGCGGCAACGATCCGGCGGCGCTGAACGAGGCCCTCGCCGGGGTCGCGGAGTGGGTCGAAGCGCGCCTGTGACGGTGCCCGCGACGCGGTTGCCGGCTCAGAAAGCAGGCATTTCGCGGGGCCGGAGCGAGCGCGGGACACGCGTCGCTATGGCATCGCCCGAAAAGTCTGGGTTATGATCCCCGCCGCGCCGGTCGGAAAAGAAGACCATAAAAAAAGGGGGAGTCCATGCTGATCCTCACGAGGCGGGTGGGCGAAACGGTCATCATCGGCAACGATGTCGATGTCACGGTGCTCGGGGTCAAAGGCAATCAGGTGCGGCTCGGCGTGAAAGCGCCGCGCGAAGTAACCGTGCACCGCGAGGAGATTTTTCAGCGCATCTGCCGCGAGCAGGAAAACGGCAACGGCGCGGGCGATCACGGGGTGGCCACGGTCTCCGACTGAAGCTGCCGCGTTCCGCCGCGGCGTCGCCGGGCGGATTTGTGCGCCGGCACTCTGTCAGCGGTCGTCCAATGCGGGTATCTTATTGCGCGAGCCGTGCGCTGAATTCTCGTGCTCCGGAGAGGTGGCCGAGTGGCCGAAGGCGGCGGTTTGCTAAACCGTTATACGCTCAAAAGGCGTATCGTGGGTTCGAATCCCACCCTCTCCGCCAGTGAATGAAAAAGGGGCCCTCGTGGCCCTTTTTTCATTCACCAGTGAGGGGGTGCCCGGTGAGAACCCATTGGTTCGACAAAACTGCGGAGCAGTTTTGGACGGCCGCAGGCCGCCCGAAGGGCGAGCAGCCGTACCCGGCCCCGAGTCACTAAATCGCAGAGCGATTTTGGACGCCGCAGGCGCCCCGCAGGGGTGAGCCCGCGTACCCGTGGGCGAATCAATCCCACCCTCTCCGCCAGGTAGTCAGGGGTTCGCCGGGTCTCAGTGCAGAGACTGGCGAACCCCTCGTCTTTTCCGCGGCTTGCACACTTCGTGCGCGCTGAATGTGGTCGCAGAGCACGCCGTTTCGGTCCGTCTGGCCAGGATTTCGCAGCGAGTCTCAGTCGCGAGATTTCGCGGTACCACATTCAGCTGCATCGAAACGCCGAGATGAATGCGCCATTGGCGCGGAATGTCAGAGTCGACCGTCGGCAAAGCCGAGCTGCTCGCGCTGCTCGTCCCAGTCGAGAGCGAGATCGCTTCGACAGAGGAGGCTTTGCGCCGACAGCTCGACCGGTTGCCGGCCGTTCACGATGGCGTCGATGATGTCGGGCGCCAGGTAGGCAAGACGCAGGACCCGCGAGATGTAGGAGACCGAGAGCTCTTCGGTCGCGGCGATGTCCTTCAGCGACTGCGCCTCGCCGCGCTCGAGCCGACCGCGCCATGCAACGGCTCTGGCGATGATGCCGAGAAGGACAGGGTCTGGCGTGGTGTGCGTGGCTCCGGCGCCCGGCTCGACAACCAGCCGGACCTGATTGCCGCGCTGACGGAACTGCATCGGTAGCACAAGCTCCGCCAGTCTCTCCGTTTGGGTAAGGATTCGCCAGATGGGCGCGCACCGCAGCCGCCGGAGCAGGGGAAGAGTCGTCATTCTGCCGCGCGTCGGTGGACTCCATCAGAGTACATGAGACTGGCGGCGTGGTGGATGCCTTTTCCAGGAGGGGCAGCGATCGGGTAACTACCAACTGTTACTTTATCTGGTCGGTTCTACCCGCCTGAGGAATTCGCGGAGCGTGACGATTTCGATACCCTTGAACTCTTTCAGGTCCAGGATGGCGCGATCGCCAGTGACAATGAGTTGAGCACCGCCGGCCAGGGCGCACTCCAGAGCCCGATTGTCCGGATCGTCGGCCAGCACGTGCAGCTGCCCGGTCGGGACGACGATTTCGGCCAGATCAGCCAGGAAGACAGCCAATCGCGAAAGTTCTTCCGTTTCACGTGAAAACTTCCGCCCGAGTACACTGAGAATCTCACCGACGATCGGTTTGGAGAGCAGCAGGGTCACCCGGCCATCGAGAACAGCCTCCACTGCCCGATCCGCACTACCGCCCGGCAGGGCGAGGGCGGAGACCAGCACGTTGGAGTCGAATACGACTCGCATGCCGGGGGGCCGCTACTTGCGGGTCTTGCCGGCGAGATAGCGCTCCAGGTCGCGCTCGGTGAGGATGCCCTTGTCCCGGGCACGCTGCGACCAGAATGACTGCAAATTGCGGTATTCGCCCCTCAGGCGGGACAGGCGGTAGGCGCGCATCGCGTCCTGCACCACGGCACTGACGGTCTTGCCTTCCTCGCGAGCTGTGTCCGTCGCAAACCGGGCCAGATCCGGCGGCAGGGAAATCGCCTTCTTGATGGCGCGCGCGTTGCTGGAACGGGGCATGGGACCAACCTCAATGTATCGGTATGACTGAATACTACCACACGGCGACGCCCCGAATCTGTGCGCTGATCCGCGCAGGGTTGGCGCCTGACTCCCTGATCGGGCGGCAATATCCCTGTTCAGGCGGCCAGAAATTCCCTGTTTCGAAAGTTACCCTCATGATCGGATGCACCCCGAAAATTAAGTGGTTACGAGGGAGGTGCTGGGTTGCCACCGCTGAAAGCCGTGGAAATTCCCTGCAGATTCCCTGAGGAGCAGGGAATTCCGAGTTGAGACGGGTTCGCTGCTGACTCCCTCTCCGCCAACACATGACGGTACGGCCCGGACAGATAGGTGACGGGCCGTACCTGAGACATGGGTGACAACCTCGGGCCGAACGGGTTGTCCAGGGGTTGCAAGGTTTTCTGCTCCAGGTCGATGTAGCCGAGATCGTAATGCATGACGCTTACGATCCAAATGCCTTCGTCGACTTCCTTGATGCCGAGGCGCTGGCCGGCAAAGACTTGCGAGATGTTAATGCGTTTGCGGTGCATGCAGATGCGCCAGCAGGCGGTGGCGATAACGTCGCGATCGTGCAATGGGTAATGGATATCGGGCAAGCCGTGGTAGGACCGCGGTGAGGCGCAGAAGGCTTCGGCGGGCATCTTCATTGCCAGGGCCTCATGCGGGCCCTCGGTGTTGAACTCGCGCAGGAAGTCGTCGAAGCGCGCCTGTTGCTGCAGGCTGTTCATGCCAGGCGGTCGGGTAGCTTCCTTCTTCAGGGTCAGGTGCATGCGCTCGTGACGACCGTGTTGCTGTGGCTGTCCGGGCCTTATGCGCTCGATGGAGATGCCCAGCCGTAACCACCACACCGCCAGCTTGGAAGGATTAAACAGCGCGTTCGGGCTGGCGAAGGGGACGCCGTTATCGGAGCGGATCGACAACGGCAAGCCACGCACGAGGAACAGGTGCTCGAAGGCACTGACCGTGGGGGCCTCGCGCGTGGACTCCAGCGGACCGGCTCGAAATCACCGGCCGGAATGTCGCGGCCTGCCGAAATGCGGCTTAAGATTTCCCTCAGGTCAACGAGGCGACCACGAGCGGGTCATGAAACGCACATCGCTCTATAGCAGGTCCACCCGCGTCCGCCCCCGGGCGGCGGGCAGCGGCGAGGCGCAGAGCGGGCCGCCACCCGCGCCAGCGTGGCGTGCCCGGCTCAAGGGGTTCGCGCAACGCCATGATCGGGCGCTGATGCTGGGCGCGGGCCTGCTGGTTGCGCTCGCGGCCCTCGGCATCTACGCGCTGGTCACGCCCACC
>CAZFWB010000092.1:0-12100 GCA_964522655.1 uncultured Chromatiaceae bacterium
CGCGCGGGTTCCTGATGTTTTTCGTGTTGGCAGCACTCGGCTCGGCTGGGTTCCTCGGTACGGTTCGCGCCCGCCAGTGGCGCTATGGCCCGTTGCTGCTGATGTGGACGGGGCTCGGCCTGGTCGGCTGGTATTACTGGCCAGCCTGACGCGCGGCGGGCTTTTGTTGCCACTATACCGGGCAGAAACCTCGCACGGCGCGGCAATGCAACATAAACGCCGGGAACGCTAGCGGAGTGATTGCTGCGCCGAGCGTTCTGTCAGACGCCTGAGACCTCACTCGGACTCTGGCGCAAGGCGGTAGCGGCGCCACCACCAGCCGCGCAGCGTCCAGACGAAGGCGCAGGCGAGTGGGCCGAGTATCAACAACAGCGCCAGCGGACGGCCGGCCGCGGCGTCGGCAAGGATCGCGCCGAGGTAACTGGCAAAACCGCGTGTGCCGGCGAAAGGACCGGCCAGGCGGGTCCCGATCAGGTAAGCGGCCAGGGGCAGGACGATGCCGCCTGTCACCAGCAACCCCAGGATCCAGATGAGACGTCTCACGCTGTGGTCCCCCTGCGCATTTCCGGTCAGCGGCAATTCTCGCGCCGCGCACCGGCAGGGGGAAGGGGCGGCCGGCGCGGGCTCAGGGACGAGGAGGCGCCCGCGATTTGCGCCGTCGCCTCATGGAGGTGAGCGCGATGCCGGCGTGCAGGCAGGCGAGCCCGAACAGCCCGGTGTAGGGAAAGATCCAGGAAGGATCGGGAAGGTAGAGGCCGCCGAGCAGGGCACCCGTTCCCGAGCCGAGGTAGATCCAGGGCACTGCCGCATAGAGTGGCCGCGGCAACCATACCTGCCGGAGGAGCAGCGTCCGCAGCCGGAGGTTACCGCCGGTGCTGGGCCGCTCCGCGACGGGCGGCGATGAGGCGGCCTGCAATGACATTGTTGATATTGGGACACGGGCGCGGGCGATTGTCTGTGAGTGTTCTCACAAGCGTGGCGCCCTCGCCACCGTGACAACGCGCTCAGGGCTCGCCCGGCACACGCTGCGGCGCCAGCGCCTCGGCCGGTTTGCCGCCGATGATATCCGCGGCCAGCGCCCTCAGGCGCGTTATGTCGAGCGGTTCCGGCTCCCGCATCATGCGCCGGAGCAGCTCGAAAATGTCGCTGCCGTCGGGCGAGCGGCGGCGCAATTCCTGGTCCAGGTCGTGAAAGATCGCCACTGCGCGCGCCGTGATACGCCCGCTCGCCGCCGGCGTCACCATGCTGCTGACGCCAGCGCCGCGGCGGCGAAAGGTGGCGACCGCATGATCGAAGCGCTCGGGCGAGATGACCTGGCCACGCCGCAGCAGGACCAGACCGAGATACTCGGCGAGTCCCTCGTCTATCCAGTCGTGGTTGCGCTGGGCCGGAACCGGCGCGAGAACGTGGAGCAGTTCGTGCACCAGCGTGCTCGTGCCGTTCTCGCTGATGAGTGGGCGGTCTGCGTGTATGAAGAAGGAGTTCCCGGCCGACAGCCCGCCGCGCCACATCGGATCGTCTGCCGTGAGTATCAGCAGGTAGGCGGGCACCTGCGGGAGTTCCTCCTGCAGAATCGGCAACGTCGCGCGGATCAGCGCCAGCATCGGCACGCGTTGCGCGTTCTGGCCCCGTGGGGCCGCCACTCGCACCGTCGTCGGCCCGATCACGTCCATGCGCGCACCGATGCGACCGACGAGTGCCCAGCCCACAGGGCGAGCGTAGCGCCGCCGCGGGTTGCTGAAGGCCACGCGACCGTCCGCATCGGGCAGGTAGGGGCTTACGCTCGACCAGCCCGACGGCAGGTCGAACAGCAGTTCGCCGCGGCCGCGGGCGTTCCTGGTGTGAACCGCAGCAGCCGGCGGAAACACGTCATCGAGGCGAAACATTGCCCAGTCATCCGTTGCCAGCGCGTCGTATCCCTTGTCATTGCGCCGGTGAGTGATGACCGCCTTGTACCGCAGTTCCCCGCCGCGCGCCGGGACCTCCCAGGTCACGACATCGCCGGCGCGGCTGACACGGCCATCGCCGCGAACCGCCGAAAAGGCAGGCTCCGGCATTGTCAGTCGCAATTGCTTCAGTCGCCGGTCCGGCTGCAGGATCCGGATGCGGGCCGTGGCGGCCTGGTCGCCCGCGCGCATCTGCACGAGGAACTGCGCCTGATATTCACGCGCATTCGCGGCGTACGCCGACTGAAACGTAGCCGCTGCGCCGAGCAGCGAAAGCCACACGGCAAACGCGATGCGATGGCGGCCCCTACCGCGCCTGCGCTCAATTCCGCCGTGTAACGGCGGCCGGGCACCGCTCATCCGCTATCCGGCCCGGACTCGGTGATGAACTGCTGGAGTTCCCGCGCCATGTCTTTGCAGGCGGCAGACTGAGTCCGCGCGATCAGGGGCACCGGAAGAATGATGGCCGGTATCATCGACGTACCGTGCACATCGGCGCTCACATGGCCGACGTCGGTTTTGCGGCGAAGATCCCAGACAGCAGCGTCGTAGGAGGCATCGTCCTCCCACCAGGTGATGC
Source organism: uncultured Chromatiaceae bacterium (assembly GCA_964522655.1). Taxonomy (GTDB): domain Bacteria; phylum Pseudomonadota; class Gammaproteobacteria; order Steroidobacterales; genus QUBU01. The sequence continues at coordinate 2,527 of CAZFWB010000092.1, forward strand.
CAAAGCAGCCGCCGCCGCCCGGCCCGACCGCGCAGCTCAGGCTGCCGCCGCCATTGGTCTGCTCCGTGGCGCCATTGAGCCAGACGATGTAGCGGATGCCGCTCGACTCGATGCGCTCGGAGATTCCCGGCCGGGCGAGCAACTCCGGCAGGGCCTCGGCGGTCTGCGGTGCGGTGCGTGGTTCGAACCAGGGAAACAAGGCGTCGGTGAATTGCCGCTCCGGCATCACCGCGATTTTCGAGCGCCCGTTCTGGACGCGCTCGCTGACGCAGGAAACGAAGTCCTCTTCCACCGTGTTGCCCTTGTGATAACTGGTGGCGAGGATCACCACCGACTCGCCGTCGGCGATACCCGTTGCTGCGTTCTTCGACCCCTCGACACGCGAAGTCATGCAGCCGCCGGTCAGCGCGCCGGCCGCAAGCAGCGCGAAAAATCGGCTGATGGTGGCCCTGGAATCAGGAGTCGTCATCCGGCGTCACCTTCAGCAGCTTCTCCCGTATCGCGCGCTGATTGGCGAAACCAACCGCGATGGCCGCGGCCGCGTCGCGCAGCGCAAGTACAGTTGCGCGCTCCATGGACTCCTCGCCGCTCAGCCCGCTGGTCCCGCTTTGCCCGTATGCGCTTACCGGCCAACGGACGACCAACTGGCCTTCTCCGTCGTAGACGTCGAGATTGTAGCGGATCCAGACCGCATATTGATCCGTTGCGGACTGGCTCGGTGACGAGAATTCGAACGCGTCCACGGCGGGAACGAGCACGGCGTCCAGGCCGGGCATCTCCTGCGGCGCGGTGTCGATGCCGCTGACGCGCTGCGTCACCGGGAACAGGCCGCTGAAGACGGCATTGAACATGCGGGCGTTGGCCGTGCCGAGCTGGACGGTCCACTCACGGTCGCCGCTGATCTTCTCGCTGTAGACGAACTCCGTCAGCGCAGGCGGGTAGTACAGGGCTACACGCAGGGGCAGCGGCTCCACCACCGGCAGAGGAAATGTCTCCTCGACGGTGACCGACCCGCTGCAGCCGACGGTCAGCGACAGCACGGCGGCGGTGGCGCACAGGCGGGCCGACGCGGAGGGGGTGATCTGGCGCATGCCGGCGTCGAATTTCCTGGTTGAATGATCGCGGGCGCGCAGGGCGTTTCAATGGAATCTACTGGCGGGCGCGACGCCCGGCAAGAGCAGTTCTGGCGGGCCCGCTGTCCGCTATTGCCACGGCGCGCCATCGGGCTGCTATCCTTCGGGCGGTGAACGCCGCGCAAATTGAAGAGTTCTGGAGCCGTTGTCATGACACTTTGCCGGCGGAGGCCCGCACCGCGCGATATACGGTTCGCCGCATGGGCAATGCGCCGGCGATCAGCGAGACGCTGCTGCGCCTGGTTGCCTCCGGCGAGAAGACCGGTCTTTTTTCGCGGCCGCAGGATCTGGAGGCCACCGGCGGCATGCCTCGCGTGGGCGACTACGTCATATTCACCGATCACGCCGACCGGCCGCGCTGCCTCGTTCGGATCGAGGAATGCCGGTTGCTGAAGTTCCGTGAGGTGGGCCCTGATCTGACGGCCTGCGAGAGCCCGGCGGCGCACGATGTCGAAGTCTGGCGCGGCATACACCGCCGCTACTGGACACCGGCCCTGGCAGCCGAGGGCAAGTCCTTCGACGAGGACATGCCGATCGTGTTTCAGAGATTTCGCCTGGTCCGCGCGGAAACCTGAGCGGGGGCGGTTGCCGCCGGGCGTCAGTGCAGCGGCTGGTCGTGGGTGGGCTCGGCCTTCAGGGGCGGCTCGAAGCTGTCTTTCTGTTCCCGTATTCCCTGGGGATCCGCATGAATGATGATCTCGCAGCCGGGATACTCGGCGCGGATCTCGTTTTCGACCTCGTCCAGAATTTCGTGACTGCGCCAGAGAGAGATGTCACGCGGCAGATCGAGGTGAAACTGCACGATGTAGTGTGCACCGCCGTGGCGGGTGCGCATGTCGTGCAGGCCGAGCACGTCCGGGTGAGCGAGCGCCATGTCCTTCACCCGCAGCCGGTCGGCCTCGGGTATCTCGCGGTCGAGCAGGATGTCCAGTGATTGTGAAATCATCTGGAACGCGCCGAACAGGATGTAGCCGGCACCCCCGAGACCGACCAGTGGGTCCATCAGCGCCCAGCCGGTCCACGCGGTCAGGATGACGGCCGCGCCCACGCTGAGGTTGACGAGCACGTCGGCGGTGTAGTGCATCGCGTCGGCGCTGATCGCGATCGAGCCCGTGCGCCGCCCAACGTAGCGCTGGTAACCGACCAGCAGCACCGTGGCGAGGGTTGCGCCGATGACCACCAGCAGGCCGATTTCCGGTTGCTCGATGGGACGCGGCTCGAGCATGCGACCTATTGCTTCGCGACAGACGAAAATCGCCGACGCGGTGATGATCAGGCCCTGGAAGAGCGCGGCAAGGCCTTCCGATTTCCCGTGTCCGAAACGGTGCTCCTCGTCGGCCGGCGCGAGCGAATAGCGCACCGCCCAGAAAGTCAGCAACGACGCCAAGGTATCGAGCAACGAGTCGGCCAGTGAGGAAAGCATCGAGACCGAGCCGGTGGCCAGCCAGGCCCATGCCTTGGCGATGACCAGGCAGAGCGCGACGCCGACGGAGGCATAGGTCGCCGACCGCACCAGGCGCGCGCGCTGATCGGGATCGAGCGGAGTCTCCCGGCGCGCCATCAGGCCCTCCGTGTCTGCCCGGTCGCGCTCCTGGCAGCCGCAATGGTGTGGTTCCGGTGTGACAATGCCTGAGCCATCGGATCGGCCTCAATTTTGGGCGACGTTGGCGCGCAAATGCAATTCATGCGCCCGGCCCATTATCATGTGGGTGCTGCGGGCGCAGCGACCGGCGATCGCCGGCAACGCGGCGGCGTATGGTCTGACAGTCGACTAAAGCGGAGTAGGCCAATGGCGGACGTCTGGGTTCTGGTTGCTGACGGAAGCGAAGCGAAGATCTACGCGGGGCGACACCGGCGCGCGTCACTCGAATTGGTGGAAACACTCAGTCACGAGGCGTCTCGCTTGCATCCGCGCGAGGTGCTCGCGGATGCGCCCGGGCGTGTCCACGACCGATTCGGTCCGGGCAGGCACAGCATCGATGCGGGAGACCAGATGAGGGCGGAAGAAAGGCAACGGTTCGCCCGCGAAATCACCGCCCGCCTTGCCGAGGCGCAGCGCCAGAAGAAATTCGGCGAACTCGTTGTGATGGCGGCCCCGGCGTTTCTCGGCGTGCTTCGCGAGGCATTCACCAAGCCGCTGTCCGGCGCGGTCATCGCCGAAGTGCCGAAGGACCTGGTGGCGCACGATCCGGCGTCGATCCAGGAACATGTTCCCTGACCGACGGGTTTGACCTGATGCTGCAAAGCGCATTGTCCCGCCGGCGATAGCCAGCGCCGGACCGGTGGTGGGCCCGTGCGAACCAGCGGTGTGCGGCGACGCGGATGAGTGCCTCGAGCATCGGTGACGCGCCCGAGCCTGCGGTGGCGATCTTCCAGGCATGCAGCCAGCCCGGGAGGACTCGTGGCGCCCGGCCGTGAAGCCGTCGCGCCGGATCGCGACTTCTACCTCCTCTTTATTGCCCGGTTTCTGAGGCTGTACGCATTCGGCCTGCTGTCGGTCGTGCTGGTGCTCTACCTGGCAGAACTCGGGTTCAGCCCGGTGGCCATCGGCACGCTGCTCACCCTGACGCTCCTCGGAGATACCGTGCTGTCGCTGCTCCTGACGACGCGCGCGGACCGACTGGGGCGGCGCCGCATGCTGGTGCTGGGCGGCGCGTTGATGGTGCTCGGGTCGCTGCTGCTCGGCACGAGTGAGGCCTACGTGGTGCTGCTGGTCGCCATGACGCTGGGCGTGATCAGTCCGAGCGGCAACGAGGTCGGGCCGTTTCTGCCGATAGAACAGGCGGCGCTTGCGGAGTTCGTGCCCGCTGACTGGCGCACGACGGCGTTCGCGTGGTACAACCTGACAGGCTCCGTCGCCACCGCGCTCGGCGCCTTGTGTGGCGGATGGCTTGCGGCCTCCGGGCAGCTCTTCGGTCTCACGGGCGCCGCCGCCTACCAGCCAGTGGTCTTCGCCTATGGCGTTCTCGGCCTTGCCCTGGCCTGGTGTTTCTCACGACTGTCGTCCCGAGTCGAGAGCAGCAGCGCGGGCGCGGCCCGGACCCCGCCAATCGGCGCGCAGCGATGGGGGCTGCATGAGTCACGATCGCTGGTGCTGCGCCTTTCCGCTTTGTTCGCCCTGGATGCCTTTGGCGGGGGATTGGTGATCCAGAGCGTGCTGGCGTACTGGCTGCACCTGCGCTTCGGCACGGGCCCGGCCGAGATCGGTGCGCTTTTTTTCGGCGCCAACCTCCTCGCCGGCATGTCGTACCTTGCGGCCGGCTGGCTTGCGGGACGCATCGGCCTGATCAATACCATGGTGTTCACGCACCTGCCGGCCAACGCACTGCTGATGCTGGTGCCGCTGATGCCGACCTTCGGGGGCGCCGCGGCAGTACTGCTGCTGCGATCGCTGGTTACGCAGATGGACGTGCCGACGCGCCAGGCCTATCTCATGGCGGTCGTCGCGCCAGGGGAGCGTTCCGCGGCCGCCGGCATCACCGGAGTCGCCCGCTCGATCGGAGCGGCGCTGTCGCCTTTTCTCGCCACCGTATTCGCCGGTTCGGTGACGCTGGCCGGCCTGCCGTTCTATCTGGGTGGCGGCCTGAAGTTCGCCTATGACCTGCTGCTCTATCGCGGCTTCGTCAACCTGCGTCCGGAACACGAGCGGCACCGGCCCGAGCAGGTGTGACGGCATCGTCGATTACGCCGGTTGCCATCCGCTGCATGACCGCAGCTGCGAACTGGTGCGCAGTCCGGCCGGGATGGCGCCATTAGGCTTGCCGGCGTGATCTTCGGGATGCTCATCGTCGGGCTGCTGTTCGGCATCGCGCTGGCCCTCACGCTGGCGCTGTTCGGCATTCTGAGCATGGACGGCCATTTCGTCGAAAACCTCAAGGCGGCCGCCATTGCAGCGCGCGACCGGCTGACCGGGCGGTCCCCGCGCGCGACGGTTTCGATGCCCGCTCGTGGCGCGGAATCAGAAACCCGCATCCGCAATCTCCAGGAAGAGATTCGCGTGCAACAGCGGTTGATGGAGCAGGCTCGCACAGAGCGCGAAGCGGTGGCACAGGAGTCGAACCAGGCGCGGCAGGAGATCGCGACGCTGCGCGAGGCGCTCGCCGAGCGTGAACGAGAACTCGGCCTGCGTGATCTGGCTCTGCAGGAGGCCGGTTCCGTGGCCACGCGGGCGCGCGAAGAGCTCGCGGCGGCGAACGCCGAACTCGCGCGCAGCCGGCGCGAATTGAAGGAACTCGAGACCGAACTTGGCATTGCACGGTCGGGCGCCGGAATGAGCGTGTTCTCCGACGAAGTTGCGCGCCTGACTCAGGAACGCGACTACCTGCGGGCACGCCTCGAGGAATTGGCCGCGCATAGTTCAGGCGAGCAGCCGGAAGTTATCGCGCGTACCGGGGCGGCGTCGTAACGCCGTTCCTGACACAGCGTCCGAAATCCATCACGATTCATCACTCTCGAGACCGGAGCGCGTCGCGCTCAGGGCCGGCTGCTGGTGTCTCGCTCGAGCTCGCTACAGGGGTTTCCGGAACCGCCATCGTGGTCGACGTATTGGCGCCCTTCGAAAGCGCCTCCTGGTCGCTGGTGGGGGAGCTGCCGTCATGTTGTCGTATCAACCAACGTGGTCTATCGACAAATGGCCGAAATGCTCCAGTACACGGACGAATCGCACAGCCAGGCCGTACGCACTGGCTCGCTGCGACATTCGCGGGTGCAACCATCAGGCGGCTCGCGGTCCCCAGAGAATCATCGCCGCACCGATCAGGCAAACGGCCCCGCCAAGGACATCCCAGCGATCGGGAATCTTGTTCTCGACGACCCAGAGCCACAGCAGCGACGAGACGATGTAGACACCGCCGTAGGCAGCGTACGCGCGGCCCGCGAAGCCGCTGTCGATGCGCGTCAGGAGAAAAGCGAACGCGGCCAGACTGAACATCCCCGGAATCAGGCACGCCGGTGACTTGTCCAGTTTGAGCCACGCCCAGAAAGCGAAGCATCCGACAATTTCGGCGATGGCTGCGCCCATATAAACAGCAACCGAGGCGAACAAGAGATCTACCTCCCTCCGGCAGTCGAGTCCCGCCGCGCGAACACTATCGGGCACAGCCTTGTCGGCGGCGCCAGATGGTTCTATCGTACCCTGCAGGCACGTTGGCGCAGGGTTCGGTGCGGTGGCCGCGCAACGTCCGGTAGCGCGCGATCTGCGGCTCGCTCAGCAGCGGCAGGATCTCGGGATGCGCGGTCAGGTGAATGTAGTGCAGAAGCCCTCTGGGCTGCATCGGCCGACTTGGCAATCGGCAAAGCGCACATGAAACATGGCATCTGATGAACAGACTTTCAGGATGTGGTGGCCTTTTCGCGATCGCACTGGCATTGCAGGCCCCTGCTGCCGCGGCTGATGCGCTCCGCGAACGTGCCGCTGCACTGTTCGGTTCGCTGGACGCCGTGAGCGCGGAGGAAACCGCGGACCCTGAGGTGCAGCTCGGTCGGGCATTGTTCTGGGACATGCGCTTGTCGGCGGATGGCAAAACCGCTTGCGCCAGCTGTCATCTCGCGGACGATTGGGGCGCCGATCGACGCAAACGGTCACCGGACGCGCGAGGCAAGCTCACCGGGCGTCACTCGCAGTCGGTGCTGAATGCTCAGGCCGCCACCGTTGGACTGCGCTGGCTGGCGGACCGTGCGACCGGCGCGGACCAGGCCTTGGGCTCGATCACCGGCTCCATGGGCTTCGAACGCCGTGCCGAGCTGATTGCTCTGCTCCGCAATCACGGCTATGCCGGCATGTTCGAGCTGGCATATCCCGATGATGCGGACCCGGTCAGTGCGGAGGACTACGCTCGAGCGTTGCAGGCCTATCAGCGGACCCTGCGCACGCCTGCGCCATTCGATACCTGGCTCCACGGGGACGATGCAGCGCTCGACTCGCGTCAGCTGCGGGGGCTCACGCGCTTCATCGAGACCGGTTGCAGTGGTTGCCATTCCGGCGCCCTGTTCGGTGGCGGGAGCCTGCAACGATTTGGCGTCGTCGAGGATTATCGCCCGCACACCGGCTCTGACGACGATGATACGGGGCTGATGGAGAAGACTGGCAACGCGGCGGACCGGGACAAGTTCCGCGTGCAGCCGCTGCGCAACGTCGCCAAAACGGCGCCGTATTTTCACGACGGCTCGGTGGCCGACCTCGGCGATGCGATTACCGTGATGGCCAGGGTGCAGCTGGGTCAGACACTTTCACCCGATGCGATTGCGGATATCGGTCACTTCCTCGAGGCGTTGAGCGGCCCGCTGCCGGCGCACTATGGCTCCCCAGACGCCGACTGAAACAGGCCGAGCGGATGGCCTGCTTCAATCAGCGCTTCAGAGCCAACCGGCCGCCAGCCCCGACCCGATACCGATCATGCAGACGGCGACAATGATCTGGACCGTGCGCAGTGTCACTTTCTCGAGCATGCGCGCACCGATGAAGGCCCCGAGAAACGCCGCTAGCGTCGCGGCTATCACCAGCCCCAGCACATCTGTCGGCAACGATTCAAAACGTGTGGTGAAGTACGACGCGCCGTAGACCGTGAGTCGGACCGAATCGACGATCACCGCCGAAACGACCCCCGTCGCGACGAAGGCGGTCTTATCGAGGCCCGCCTTGATTAGAAAAGCAGATCGGAAGGCGCCCTGGTTGCCGGAAAGTCCGCCGAAGAACCCGGACAGCACGCCGCCGAGCGGCGAATACCTGACCGGTATCGCCAGCGCAGCGAACGTCGGGCTGAGCTCGAGGGCGGCGAACACGACGATCAGAAGGCCAATCGTCAGCTTGAGCGGGGTCACCGCAAAACGCTGGCCGAACAGCTCGTATTCCGCAATCGTGTCGAGGCCGGCGAAGCCGACGAGCGCGCTGGCGCCGGCCAGGGCGGCTAAGGCTGCCGGCACGCCGAAGCGCAGCACCACCGACCAGTCCGCGGCACGCCCCACGAGGGCGAGCTTGAACAGGTTGTTGGCCAGGTGCACGACCGCGGTCGCGGCGATGGCAACCGGCAGCGGAAAGAACAGCGCGAAGGCCGGCATGAGCACCGTGCCGAGTCCAAAGCCGGAGAACAAGGTCAGCGCGGAAACGGCGAGCGCGGTTGTGCCAATGATCAGATAGTCCATGGCGAGACCTGAAACGCCTGCTTACGAAAGCGGATCTCGGGAAGGAGTCTGGCGGGACGGTCCGCCGGGCCTGGCCGATTGGCAGGGGTTTATTGCGGTCAGCACCAGAAACGCCGCGTGTCGAACCCCCGCACTGGCCCGATTCGGTCGATAAGCAGCTTCTCCTCCAGCGTATCCGTGATCCGGCCGAGCGTGCTCCGTCGCCACCCGGCATAGGCGGCGGGCAGCGCGTCCATGGCAGGGCCGCGTTCGGGTTTATCGCCCGGCAAGACGTGAGTATTCCGCGGCCGTCAAGCGAGCGACCCGCGCAGCTCCGACGGGCCATTGCATTCGCCACATGCTAATGCTTCATGAGGCGATGATATGCCTCATCCCACGATCGACGGTTGATCACGTAGCCGCCGATGAGGCCCCGGAACGGCAGCGTCAGCAGGCCGGGTAGCCAGCTCACCTGCCGCGGATCGGTGAAACCGTGAATGCCAATGGTCATGCCGATGTGACCGGCGCGGGGCTGTGCACGATAGGTGCCGAACAAGCGGTCCCACCAGGGGAGGTTGAAACCGAAGTTGGAATTCGTCTCATCGTCCTCGACCGAGTGGTGCACGCGGTGCATGTCCGGCGTGACGACGAACCACCGCAGGACCTGATCGACCCTGGCGGGCAGACTCACGTTGCCGTGGTTGAATATCGACGTGGCGTTGAGCAGGACCTCGAAGAGGACGACCGCGACAACCGGAGGCCCCAGCACGACGATGGCAGCGAACTTGATGAGCATCGACAGCAGGATCTCAAAAGGATGGAAGCGTGCCCCCGTGGTCAGATCGAAGTCGGGATCGGCGTGATGCACGCGGTGCAGCCGCCAGAACAAGGGAATCGCATGCACCATGACGTGCTGCAGCCAGATCACGAAATCGAGCGCGATGACCGCAACGACGACAGCCAGCCAGAAAGGCGTTGCGAAGTAATTGAGGATTCCCCATCCCTGGCCGGCAACAAAAGCCGCCATTCCGACGGCGGCCGCCGGAAACAGCAGCCGTAACAGCACCGTATTGAGTGCGACCAGGCCGAGATTATTGACCCACCGCAGTGCCTTTGAGCATGTGAGGGTACGCGCCGGCGCACGGGCTTCCCAGACCGCCATCAGGGCAAATACCGCCACGAAGCAGGTACCTCGAATCAGCACCTCATTTGTGGCAGCCCAATCGGCCCCTTGTGCGATGGTTGCCATGGAGATCACTGCAAAGTCTGGTGGAGGCGGCGGGAATCGAACCCGCGTCCGCAAGCCCTACGCCATGAGCTCT
>CAZFWB010000093.1:0-2766 GCA_964522655.1 uncultured Chromatiaceae bacterium
AACGATCTCTGCCGCGGTGAGGTTCCGGCTGAAGCCCTGCTGACCGGTCGCGCAGAAAGGGCAATCCATGGCGCAGCCAACCTGGGAGGAGATGCACAAGGTCCCACGGCCCGGCTCGGGAATGAAGACGGTTTCGATCGCCTGGCCGGCGCCCGCATCCAGCCGCCATTTCACCGTGCCGTCGGCGGATTCCTGGGCAGCCAGGATCGCGGGCAGCCGAAGCGGCGCGCGCGCCGCCAGGTCGTGGCGCAATGCGATGCCGAGATCGGTCATCTGCGCCGGATCGAGAACGCCCCGGCCGTAGATCCATTTCATGAGCTGGCGCGCGCGAAACGGTTTCTCGCCGATGCCGGCGATGAACCGCTCGAGGTCGCGGCGCGGTAAGCCGAGGAGATTGACGGCCGGTTCGCTCATCGTGCGTCAGCGGGTGCGGGGACAGAGATCACTCTGACTGAAAAAGAAGGCGATCTCCTGTCGGGCCGTCTCCGGTCCGTCCGAACCATGCACCACGTTCTCTTCGATGCTGGCGGCGAAATCAGCCCGGATGGTGCCTGGCGCAGCCTTTTTCGGGTCGGTCGCCCCCATGATCTCGCGATTGCGCTCGATCGCATTCTCACCCTCCAGCACCTGCACCATCACCGGGCCCGAAGTCATGTAACGGACGAGGTCGCGGTAGAACGGCCGCTCGCGATGCACCGCGTAAAAGCCCTCCGCCTGCGACTGACTCAGCTGCAGCATGCGCGCCGCCACGATCCGCAGTCCGGCCTGCTCGAAACGCCGGTAGACCTCGCCGATCAGGTTCTTCTGCACGCCATCGGGCTTCACGATCGAGAGAGTTCTCTCAATAGACATTGCATCTCCCTGAAACACAATAGAAAACTTTACGTATGTCCGGAGCCGTCGCGGCCGGGATGGCCGCCCCGGCGGCGACGCGCCCTAGCGGGCAGCGGCGGGCGGCGTAGTATCCCAATCCCGAAAGCAGTTCCGCAAGGCGTCCTGAATAATCAGCAGGCTACCGAACTTCTCGGGTGGCACGTCGAGTTCACCCGCCAGCGCCGCCGGTGACAGTTCCAGCAATGCGGTGGCGGGCTGCAGCGAGAGCACCTGCGTGGCGTGGCTGCAGGCAGCAATGACATAAGGACAACCGTAGGCGCGGAATGCAAGCCGAACGATCCGCCCGCCCTCGATGTCCGCCTCGAAAACGACCCAGGTGCCGCGGGCGCGGCTGCCCGCTTCACCGACGAAGACGCGTTCGGGCGCCGGCGACAGCGGGCCAACGTTGGCGGGCGCGAAAAAGTGCTGTGCCACGCGGCCCGGGTACTCGGTCTCCACGGCGGCAACTCAGGCGGCGCCGGCGGGCGCGATCCGCCGCAGGTGAGTGATGGCGGCGCTCAGCTCGCGCGCGACGAACTGCACCTCGGCAGGCGTATTGGTGCGGGCGAAGCTGAAGCGCAATGAACTGCGGGCGAGCTCGTCCGGCCGGCCGAGACAACGCAGCACGGGCGAAGGCTCGGCGTCATCCGAGGCGCAGGCTGAACCGCGCGACACCGCTACCCGGCGCAACGCGTACAGCAGGCTCTCGCCCTCGACCCCGGTGATGCTGACGTTCAGGACATGGCAGGCGCGTCGCTGCGGATGCCCGTTGAGCATCACCCCCGGCAGCGGCTGCAACCGGCTCCATAAGTCATCGCGCAAGACCCGGATACGCCCCGGGTCGACGCCGATGCGCTCGCCGGCCAGCCGCGCCGCGACACCCATGCCGACGACCTGGTGCGTGGCGACGGTGCCCGGTCGCAGGGCCCGCTCCTGGCTGCCGCCGAGCAGCAGCGGCTCCACCCGGCGCATGCGCTCGCGATCCAGGAAGAGAACACCGACCCCCTTGGGGCCGTGGAACTTGTGCGCCGACAATGACAACAGATCCACCGACTGCGAGCGCACGTCGATCGTCTCCCGCCCTGCGGCCTGCACCGCATCGACGTGCAGGAGCACGTCGGCCGCGCGGCAGATGGCGCCAATCGCCGCGATGTCCTGTACCACGCCGGTTTCGTTGTTGACCTGCATGACGGAGAGGAGAGTCGTATCGGGCCTCAGCGCCGCTGCCACGTTCCCGGGGTCGAGGATGCCCTGCCGGTCCGGCACGAGCCAGGTCACTTCGAACCCCTGCGCCTCGAGTCGCCGGAAAGGCTCGACCACCGAGCGATGTTCCGTCGCACAGGTCACCACGTGCCGGCCGCGGCCGGCACGAAGGTGCGCCGCCCCGATGACCGCCAGGTTGTTCGACTCGGTCGCCCCCGAGGTCCAGATGATTTCATCCGAGTGCGCGCCGATCAGCGCCGCGACTTCGGAGCGCGCCGCCTCGACACGCGCCGACGCGGCCCGGCCCGGCCCGTGCTGAGAGGCCGGATTCGCCTGCAGATCGGCATCCTCCAGCACCTCCGCCATCGCTTGCGCCACCAGCGGGTCGACCGGTGTCGAAGCCGCGTGGTCGAAATACGGCGTCATTGTTCATCACCCGCGTCCACGTGGCTCACGCCGCGCCAGGAGCGCTCACCCGAGCCCGGCGCCACCGCCGCGAGTATTCCCCGCAGGATGTTCAGCTCGTTCTGATCAAGCCGCGCCCGATTGAACAGCCGCCGCAGCCGGCGCATCAGATTGCGGGGATGGGCCGGATCCAGGAAACCGCTCGCCTCGAGCACCCGCTGCAGATGCGAAGCGACCGTCGCCGGCGGAATCCGCACGCGCCCGAACCCGAGCGAGACGATCGCG
>CAZFWB010000093.1:2776-11949 GCA_964522655.1 uncultured Chromatiaceae bacterium
TTGGCGGCGGTCATGTTCGTGCTTTTGCTCTCTCACCCGCTGCAGATGTTCGTAGAACAGATCCATGTCCTCGACGGTGGCCGCCGGGGCCTCCGGCGCCGGCGAAGCCACGACGGCGCCCTCCGCGCAGCGTATTTCCCAGGCGATGATCTGGGCGGCTGCCGCGAGATTCAGCGAGCTGTAGGCGGGGTTGGCCGGGATGAAGACGATCGCGTTGCAGAGGTCGAGTTCCGCGTTAGTGAGTCCGGCGCGCTCCGGCCCGAACACGATGGCCACCGGCCCACTCGCGCGCGCGCGCAGCACCTCTTCGGCGCACGCGCGAGGTCCCATCTGCGGCACACCGAGCCGGCGGTGGCGCGCGCTCGCGCCGACCACCAGCCCGCAGTCATGCACGGCGTCGGCAAGGCGGGCCACCCGCCTGGCCGACTGCAGCACGTCGAGCGCGCCGGAGGCACGCGCCCGCGCTTCCGCGCCGTCACAGTCCACGGGGTTCACCAGAATGAGTTCGCTCAGCCCCATGGTCTTCATGGCGCGCGCTACGGCGCCGACGTTTCCGGGATGCGTCGGTTCGAAGAGTACGAATCGAATGGCGGCAGGAACCATCACCTGTGTCTGTTCGGGCATCGCGCAGGGCGACGTATTCTACGGCGTCGGCGAGCGGGGCACCGCACCACAGCGCTTCATCGCATTTTTGCAGAGGATCGAGTCCTCTGATCACCGATGCGCGACGAACCGGGGCAAAGGTGCGCTTCAGCCGCGAGCCGCCGTAGAATGGCGCCTCACTCCGTCATCGGCGCCCGTCATCACGTGGCGCAACCAGGGCCAGGGGCCGATCACCGCACATGCAGGCACTTCTGAACACGGCCGTCAAGGCGGCGCGTAAGGGTGGCGACACCGCGCTGCGCTACATGAACCGGCTGGGCAGTATCGAGGTGCGCAGCAAGGCGCGCAACGAGTACGTCACCCAGGTCGACCACGCTGCCGAGGCAGCCATCATCGACAGCATTCGCGAGCGCTATCCGAGCCACGGTTTCCTTGCCGAGGAAAGCGGACAACACGGCGGAGACGAGTTTCTGTGGATCATCGATCCGCTCGACGGCACGACGAATTTCGTGCACGGCTTTCCGGTATTTTCCGTCTCCATCGCGCTCAAAGTGCGCGACCACCTGGAGGTGGGCGTGGTCTACGACCCCTGCCGCCAGGAGTTGTTCACGGCGATTCGCGGCGGTGGCGCACAACTCGACGGCCGGCGCATACGCGTCAGCGCCTTGCCCGGACTCGATGGGGCGCTGATCGGCACCGGCTTTCCCTATCGCAGTAACCGCCAGTGGCTGCCGCAATACCTGAACATGCTGCGCGCCGTGATGGAGATCACTGCGGGTGTGCGCCGGCCCGGCTCGGCCGCCCTGGACCTGTGTTACGTCGCCGCCGGCCGCCTCGACGGCTTCTGGGAATTCGGGCTGAGCGTCTGGGATATCGCCGCGGGATCGCTGATGATTCGCGAGGCCGGCGGCCTCGTCAGCAGCCTGACGCCCGGCGGCGACCACCTCGAGACCGGCAACGTCCTCGCCGGCTCGCCGAAGGTACACGACGCCCTGCACGAACTGCTCACGCCGCATCTTTAAGATGCCGCTGGCCGGGCCCGCCCGGGGCATCGCCCGGCTACGGCATCTCGTCGAGCTGCTCCTGTTTTTTCACCGGCATCAGGTCTGCCGGAGTCACCTTGAGGAAATACGCCAGGGCGCTCGCCACGTAGATCGATGAATAGGTGCCGAAGGTGATGCCGAACGCCAGCGCGATGGAGAACCCCCTCAGGGCCTCGCCACCGAAGACGAGCAGCGCGATCACCACCAGGAGCGTCACGCCGCTCGTGATCAGCGTGCGACTGAGCGTCTCGTTGACCGAACGGTCGATGATGTCCTCGGGGGTGCCGCGCCGCATGAGGCGGAAATTGTCACGAATCCGGTCGAACACCACCACGGTGTCATTCAGGGAGTAGCCGATCAGTGCCAGGACCGCGGCAACCACGGACAGGTCAAACGGGATCCACAGCAACGAGAAAATGGCGACCGTGACCAAAGCGTCGTGGGCGGTCGCGAGCACCGCGCCGAGCGCGAACTTCCACTGAAACCGGAACATCACGTAAACCAGGATCAGCACCAGAGCCGCGAGCACGGAGAGCGTGCCCTGCTCGGTGAGATCCTTGCCGACCTGCGGACCGACGAACTCGACCCGGCGCAGATCCACCCGGGATTCAGCCGCCTTCAGCACCGCCATGATCTGCTGGCCGAGCTTCGCGCCGGCGTCTGGCTCGGTCGCATCCTCCCGCGGCGGCAGCCGGATCAGGACGTCCTTCGAAGTGCCGAAGTTCTGCACCAGCGCCTCCGGGTAGCCGCCCTCGGCAAGCTGCCGGCGGATGGCCGGCAGATCTGCCGATTCCGTGTAGCCGACCTCCAGCAGCACGCCGCCAGTGAAATCGATGCCGAAATTCAGACCCCTCATCGCCAGCGAACCGATGCTGATCAGCGTCAGCACGACCGAGACGCCGCTGATGAAACGCGCATAGCGCATGAAGGGGAATTGGCTGACTTTCTTGAACAGCTCCATCGTCGGATGCCCTCAGACCGGTAGCCCCTCCAGCCGCCGCCCGCCCCAGATCGCATTGACCAGCGTCCGGCTGACGACGATCGCGGTAAACATCGACGTCACGATGCCGAGGCAGAGGACGACCGCAAACCCCTTGATGGGGCCTGTGCCGAAGGCGAACAGCACGAGGCCGGCAATCAGCGTGGTGAGATTGGCGTCGGCAATGGTGGCGAACGCCTTCTCGTAGCCGGCGTAGATGCTCGCCTGCGGCGAATTGCCATTGCGCAGTTCCTCGCGGATGCGTTCGTTGATGAGCACGTTGGCATCTACCGCCATGCCGACGGTGAGCACGATGCCGGCGATACCGGGAAGCGTGAGCGAGGCCTGGAGCATCGACAGCAGCGCGACGAGCAGCACGATGTTGGCGACCAGCGCGACATTCGCGACCAGCCCGAAGAGCTTGTAATACACCGCCATGAACACCGCCACCAGCACCAGGCCCAGCGCCAGCGCCAGGATGCCCTTGTCGATATTGTCCTGGCCAAGGCTCGGACCAATGGTTCTTTCCTCAACCTTGAATATCGGAGCGGCCAGCGCACCGGCGCGCAGCAGCAGCGCCAGGTCCCGCGCCTCGATCACGTCCAGCCCGGTGATCTGGAAATTGTTGGAAAAGATGCCACGGATGGTGGCAACGTTGATCACCTCGCGTTCCTCGCGCGGTACCTCCATGACCTCGCCGTCACGCTCCACCCGCTCGCGCTTGGTCTCCACGAACAGGACCGCCATGGGCTTGTTCAGGTTCCTCTTGGTGACCTCGAGCATCTCCCGCCCGCCCTTGCTGTCGAGCCGGACCGAGACGGCGGGCATGCCCTGATCGAACGCCTGTGCGGCATCGATCAGTTGATCGCCGGTAACGATGGTCCGGCGCTGCAGCAGCACCGGGTTGCCCTCGCGGTCCTGGTGCAGCTCGCAGCCGATCGGGGCACGGCCCTTTCGCCTCGCCTCCAGCGGGTTCTCACCAGCGCAGACCAGGCGGAACTCCAGCGTCGCCGTGGCGCCCAGTACGCGCTCGGCCTGCGCCGGGTCCTGGACGCCGGGCAACTGCACGACGATGCGGTCGAGGCCCTGGCGTTGTACCACCGGCTCGGACACACCGAGCTCGTTGACCCGGTTGCGCAGGGTCACGGTGTTCTGCTCGATCGCGAAATCCTGGCGCTCGCGGACCTGCTGCTCGGTCATGCGCGCCAGAAATATCACCGCGCCATCGTCATCCTCGCGCTCCAGGCCGATCTGCGGCTCGGCATCCCGGATCAGTTCTTCGGCCCGGTCGGCATCCTGAGGGTCCGGAATCTCGATGCGGACCGTCTCCCCCTCGACACGCACGGCGCGGCGGATACGGTTATCGCGCAGTATCTTGCTGAAATCGGCCGCGTAGCGATCGACACGCTGCTGCAGCGCCGCCTGCATGTCGACCTGAAACAGAAAGTGAACGCCGCCGCGCAGGTCGAGCCCGAGGCTCATTGGCTTGAGTCCGATGGCGTTGAGCCACGACGGTGTGCGCGGCGCCAGCGTCAGGGCGACCACGTAGCCCTTCCCGAGCGCCTCGCGAACCTGGTCCGCGGCCTGGAGCTGGTCCTCGACGTTGTCGAACCGGATCATCAGGCGCCCACCGTCGTCATAGGCCGAGCCGTAGCTCACACCGGCCGATTCCAGCGTGCGCCTGACCTCCTCGATCCCGCCCTGGTCGAGCTTGGCGCCGCTTTCGGGGCTGATCTGCAGCGCCGGCGCTTCGCCGAACACGTTCGGCAATGCGACAAGCAACGCCACGGCGAGCACCGCCGCGACGAGCGCGCTTCTCCACCAGGGATTCTGATTCATGGGGCCAGCGTCTGCGGCTAGGCGTTCTTGATCGTGCCTTTTGGCATCAGCGCCCCGACCGTGTGCCGCTGCACCTTGATGCGGACGCCGTCCGCGATCTCGACCTGGATGAACTGCTCGCCGAGCTCGGTGACTTTGCCGAGCACGCCGCCGGCGGTAACCACCTCGTCGCCAACGGCCAGCTTCGAGACCATTTCCTTGTGCTCCTTCTGGCGCTTGCTCTGTGGGCGGATCAGGAAGAAATAAAAGACGACGAATACCAGCAGCAGCGGCAACATCGACAACAGCGGGTCGCTCGGAGCCGGCAGGTCCTGCGCCCAGGCATCCTGGATGAAAAAGCCCATAAAGCCCTCTGAATCAGGAATCGTCGCGGAAAAATGGCGCCGTATTATTGCACAGTTGTTTCGGCTCGCGGTCGTTCCGCAGCCCCCTGCCGCGCGAGGAAGTCCCGCGAGAACTCGGTGAAAGTGCCCGACTGGATCGAATGGCGCAGGCGACGCATCAGTTCGAGGTAGAAGTGCAGGTTATGAATGGTGTTGAGCCGGCAGCCGAGGATCTCGCCGCAGGCGTCGAGGTGCCGCAGGTAAGCGCGGCTGTAATTGCGGCAGGTGTAGCACCCACAGCCCTCCTGCAGCGGCCGCGGGTCGTCGCGGTAGATCGCATTGCGGATCCGCACTACGCCGTGCTCCGTAAACAGGTGGCCGTTGCGGGCGTTGCGGGTCGGCATCACGCAGTCGAACATGTCGACCCCGAGCGCAACGGACTTGATGATATCCGCCGGAGTGCCGACACCCATCAGATAACGGGGCTGCGCCGGCGGCACCAGCGGCAGCAACTGGTCCAGCACCCGCAACCGTTCCGGCTCCGGTTCCCCGACCGACAGCCCGCCGATCGCCATGCCGTCAAAACCGATGTCGAGCAGCCCTTCGAGTGAGGCCGCGCGCAACGACGGGAACATCCCGCCCTGCACGATGCCGAAACAGGCCCGCCCGGCGCCGGCATCGAATGCGTCGCGGCTCGCCCTCGCCCAGCGCAGCGAACGTTCCATGGATTCGCGCGCCACGCTCTCGGCCACCGGCCAGCTCGTGCACTCGTCGAAGATCATATGGATATCGCTGCCCAGCTCCGCCTGAACCTGCATGGCCCGCGCCGGGCTGAGGAACACGCGGTCACCGTCGATCGGAGAACTGAACTCGACGCCCTCGGCGTGAATTTTGGTCCGGCCGCCCAGGCTGAACACCTGGAAGCCGCCGGAGTCGGTGAGGATGGGGCGATCCCAGTGCATGAAGCGATGCAGCCCGCCGAGCCTCCTCACCAGCTCGCTGCCCGGCCGAAGCATCAGGTGGAAGGTATTGCCGAGCACGATCTGCGCCCCGAGCTGCTCGAGTTCTTCGGGGGTCATCGCCTTGACCGTACCGGCGGTGCCGACCGGCATGAACGCCGGGGTGTCGATGACACCTCGCGCGCAGCGAATGCGGCCACATCGCGCGGCCCCATCCGTCGCCACGACTTCGAACAGGAAACCACCGTTCATGTCGAAGGCGCGGCAGGACGATACGGCGCGGTACCCCGGCAGAAGGCGCCACGGTTCACGAGGCCCGGATCCGTTCCAGAAACATCGCGTCACCATAACTGAAAAACCGGTAGCGGCGCGCCACCGCGTGACGATACGCGGCGAGCACACGCTCGCGGCCTGCAAAGGCGCATACCAGCATCAGCAGCGAGGAGCCCGGCAGGTGGAAATTGGTGACCAGGGCGTCGACTACCCGAAAGTCGTAGCCGGGCCGGATGAACAGGTCTGTCTCCCCCTCGTAAACCGACAATACGCCGCCTCTCGCCGCGGTCTCGAGCGCCCGCACCACGGTAGTCCCGACCGCGATCACGCGGCCACCCGCCTGGCGCGTCGAGCGCACCGCGGCCACCAGCTCGGAGCCGACCGTCAGGCGCTCGCTGTGCAGCCGGCCGGTGGCGAGCTGCGCCTCACGCACCGGCGCGAACGTGCCGGCGCCGACGTGCAGCGTCAGGCGGACCAGGCCCACCCCCAGTTCGGCCAGCCGTGCCAGCAGCGCCTGATCGAAATGCAACCCGGCGGTTGGCGCCGCGACCGACCCGGACACGCGGGCAAACAGCGTCTGGTAACGCTCGCGGTCTGCCGGCTCGTCGGCGCGGTTGATATACGGCGGCAACGGCATGTGCCCGGCCCGCTGCAGAAGCTCCATGACCGGCTGGTCGAAGCGGAGCGTGAAGAACTGATCCCGCCTGCCCGTCACGACCGCCGTTGCGCCACCCTCGAAGTCGATCTCGCCGCCCGGCTGCGGCGGGTGACTGGAGCGCAGCTGGGCGAGCACGGACCGGTCATCGAGAACGCGCTCGAGCAGCATTTCGATTCTGCCGCCGGTCGGCTTGCGGCCGAACAGCCGCGCAGGCACGACCCGCGACTCGTTGACCACCAGTAGATCGCCCGGGCGAAGTTCCTCCGCCAACTGCCGGAAGTGGCGATCGGAGATCGCGCCCCCGGCGCCCAGCACGAGCAGGCGACTGTCGCTTCGCTGCGGTAACGGCTGCTGGGCGATCAGTTCTTCGGGCAGGTCGAAGTGAAAATCCGCTGGTCTCACGGTCGCGGATTGTACGGTCACCGGCCCCCGGTCTTCGCCGACGGAGAGCCGGCGCCGATCATCCCTCGAGCGAGTCCGACCCACGCCTTGGTCGCTCCGGGTGCCGCGTGTATCCTTGGCGCCCCGCGCCGGGATGGCGGAATTGGTAGACGCGGCGGACTCAAAATCCGTTGGTGGCGACACCGTGTGGGTTCAAGTCCCTCTCCCGGCAGCACGGCCCGCGCATCAATCGCCGGCAATGCCCGCCGGAGACGACATCGCAACGTGCATCGGCACCGCGGTTACCGGCTTCGGCCCAGCTTTCATGACGAACCGCTCGAGGGGCTCGCCGCGCAGGATCTGCCGTTCGACGAACTCGCCGGCGTGCTCGGCCCTGAGGCCTTCGTACCAGATGCCGTCGGGATGGACGACCAGCACGGGACCGGCGGCGCCCTGCTGCCGGCACTGCATGAGCGTGACTTTCACTTGCGCCGTCAGGCGCCGGCGCACCAGTTCCTGGCGGAGTGCCGCGAGAACCGCCGGCCCGCCATTGGCCTCGCAACCACAGAAATCCCTGCCATCGGAGCAGACAAACAGGTGATAGCGCAGCTTGCCGAGGACCCTGAACTCGGATTTCTCGAACGGCTGCGCGACGCAATGCTCGTGTCCGTCGCTCATGCGCAGTGTCCCGTCACGAGGTCGTCGCGCCGGCGGCACTCTGTACGCCCGGAGGCAGTCCGGTTCTGAGCCTGCGGTGCATGAGGTCCGTTACCGGCCTGCCACCGATCAGATGCTCCTCGAGAATTCTCTCGGCATCGGCCATGCTCTGGATCCGGTACCAGATGCCGTCGGGATAGACCATGACCACGCAGCCCCACGCGTGCTGCGCGATGCAGGCGTGCGGGCTTACCACGACATCGTCGATGCCCGACTCCCGCAGCCGGTGCTGGTACAGCTCGTAAATGGGTCCGCCCATGGTCTGGCCGCAGTGCTGGCCGCGGTGCCCGTCGGCATGTTCCTCCGGCACCGCGTCGCGAATCTTCTGCCGCTCCGCCTCGCTCATCGCCGCCGCCTTGGCCTGCTTCTGCGCGATCGTCGCGGCCCAGTGGTCAGAGTACTCGGTCGTGCAGACGAATACGTGTCTCATAACTACACCATTCGGCAACCTGCCGTGGGCAATGCCATGCAGCACCCCACGCATGGAATCCTCCCCGATCGGCAGCGTCGGTGTCCAGCGCAACATGGCCGTACAATGCGCGGCAGCAGCTGCGAGGCGACCACGGGCCATGAAATTCTGCACCCAATGCGGACAACCGGTCACCGTTCAGGTGCCCGCGGGCGACAACCGGCCTCGCCACGTATGCACCGGCTGCGGACAGGTGCACTACCAGAACCCCCTCATGGTGGTCGGTTGCGTTCCGGAGTACGACGGCGCCATCCTCCTCTGCCGGCGCGCCATCGAGCCCCGGCACGGCTTCTGGACCGTTCCCGCCGGCTTCATGGAACTTGGCGAAACCCTGGCCGAGGCCGCCATCCGCGAAACATGGGAAGAAGCAGAAGCGCGGGTGGAGCTCGGCGCCATGTTTGCCGTCGTGGACGTCGTTCACGCCCGCCAGGTCCACGTTTTTTTTCGCGGCAGGCTGACGGGACCCGCTTTTGGCGCCGGACACGAGACACTTGAGAGCCGGCTGTTCGCGCCGGCGCAGTTGCCGTGGGCGGACATCGCGTTCCCGAGCGTCACCATCGCCCTCGAGCGCTATCTTGCCGACCGGCGCGACGGCGGCGGCGCGGTGCATCTCGCCACCGCCCCACGCTACCGATTGACCTGAATCAGTGGACGGAGCGCGCTGCTGCGACACACTGTACGCGCGGAGACGCGGCGAATCGTCGCAATCCGCCCGGCCGCTGAATCGAATTAATTGATTTTCGCCGGGAAATGCCTAAATTAGCGCGCCTCGCCCGGTTGCGCCCGGCCGCCTGCCCCAGGAGAACAGCATGACGTTCGTCGTCACCGAGAAGTGCATCAAGTGCAAGTACATGGACTGCGTGGAGGTGTGCCCGGTTGACTGCTTCCACGAGGGCCCCAACATGCTGGTGATCGAACATGACGAGTGC
>CAZFWB010000094.1:0-2474 GCA_964522655.1 uncultured Chromatiaceae bacterium
ATTACCTTTTGAGGCTGCTTTCTCGTACAACTCTATGGCCTTTTGATCATCTTTGTTAACGCCTAGACCACCATAGTACGCCGTACCAAGAACGAGAAATGCGCGCTCTCGTACATCGCCGGGTGAATTACTGCTTTCATCCAGCAGATCCTCGAGCAGCTCAATCGCGAACTTCGGCTGCTTTTGATCACCCGGAAGGTCATACAGATGCGCAATGGCCAACGCCAACTTGGCGGACGGATCCCCTGCTTCGGCCGCGCGTTCGTATAGGCGAGTCGCTTCAGAAATGTCTTGCTCTCGCCCTCGGCCAGTCCGATAGCAGTTACCTAGATTGAAAATAGCTGGTGCAAAGCCTAGATCTGCTGCGTCCGAAAAGAGATCGCATGCGCGGCGAGGGTCGGGTTTCACATCGCGGGCACCAGACCAGTACACAGTCCCCTTGTTAAATAACGCACTCGCGTCCGGCTCCGATGCGTGGCCGGTCTCGACCTCGCCACATCCGGCAAGAAAAAGGATGAACAAAATCAGACTCCGAAGGGAAATGGTGCCGGACTTATTTTTCATGCGTAATTTTCATTATTTTGGGGAGAATAAATCCGGCACCTTTTCTGCTTGCGTTCGACGGGAACAGGCCTAGGCCTCGGCCACGTCCTCCTCCCGCAGCTCGCGGCGCAGGATCTTGCCGACGTTTGATTTCGGCAGCGAGCTGCGGAACTCCACGTGGCGCGGCACCTTGTAGGCGGCGAGGTTTTCCCGGCACAGGGCGCGGATCTCGTCGGCGGTCACGCTCTTCCCGGGCCGCAGCACGACGAACACCTTGACCGCCTCCTCGGTGTCGGGGTCCGGCACCCCGATGCAGGCGGCCTCGAGCACCGCCGGGTGCGAGGTGACGACGTTCTCGATCTCGTTCGGGTAGGCCTTCAGCCCCGAGACGGAGATCATGTCCTTCTTGCGATCCACGATGCGGAAGTAGCCGCGCTCGTCCATCACCGCGATGTCACCGGTGCGCAGGTAACCGTCCGGCGTCATCACCTCGCCGGTGGCCTCACCGTTGTTCCAGTACCCGCTCATGACCTGTGGCCCCCTCACGCACAGCTCGCCCGGCTCCCCGACGGCAACCTCGCGACCAGCATCGTCGCGCAGCGAGACGTCCGTGCCCGGCAGGGGCAGGCCGATCGTGCCGTTGTACTCCTTCAGATCCGGCCGGTTGGTGCAGATGACCGGCGAGGTCTCCGACAAACCGTAACCCTCCATGATCGCGGTGCCCGTCACCGTCGCCCACTGCCGGGCGGTCGCCTCCATCACCGCCATGCCGCCGGCCGACACCAGCCGCAGCCGCGAGAAATCCACCTGAGTGATACCGGGGTGGTTCGCCAGATGCTGATACAGGGTGTTCACGCCGGTGATCGCGGTGAATTTCCAGCGCCGCAGTTCACGCACGAAGCCGTCCATGTCGCGCGGATCGGTGATCAGCACGTTGAGACCGCCGAGCTCGGTGTAGGCGAGGCAGTTACAGGTCATCGCATAGACGTGATAGAGCGGCAACGCGGTAATCACCACTTCCTCGCCGGGCCGGCACAGGCTCGCGAACCAGGTGTTGACTTGGCGCACGTTGGCGCGCAGGTTGCCGTGCGTGAGCCGCGCGCCGCGCGAGACTCCGGTCGTACCGCCGGTGTACTGCAGGCAGGCGAGATCCTCTCCGGTGAGTGAGACCGGCTCGAACGGCTCCTCGTGGTCCACGGTGCGCGCAAAAGCGATCGCCTGCGGCAGCCGGTACCGCGGCAGCCTGCGCTTGACGAACCGGACCACGAAGTTCACCAGCGCGCCGCGCAGCGGGCCGAGCAAATCGCCGATCTGCGTCACGATGACGTGCTCGACCGCCGTGCCGGGCAGCGCCCGCTCGAGCACTGCCGCGGAGGTGGCCACGACGACGATCGCCCGGGCGCCGGAGTCCCTGAGCTGGTATTCCAGTTCGTGCGCCTTGTAGAGCGGATTCACGTTGACGACGACCAGCCCGGCGCGCAACGCCCCGTAGAGGGCAACCGGGTACTGCAGCAGGTTCGGCATCATCAGCGCCACCCGGTCGCCACGCCGCAGGCCGAGGCGTTGGAGGCAGGCCGCGAAACGCCGCGTCAGCCGGTCGAGTTCACCGTAGCTGATCGTCCTGCCGAGGCTGGCGAATGCGGGCCGACCGGCAAATCGCCGGCACGCCTCCTCCAGCATCTTCACGAGCGAGTCCGACGGGTCGATCTCGATCTGGTGGGGCATCCCCGGCGGGTAGCTCTGCAACCAGCGCTTTTCCATCAGTCGTCCGTCCTCGTCACTCGACGGTGAGTTCGCGCAGCAACTGCCCGGCGCCGTAGACCTCGCCGAGCGCCAGCGCCATGATGGCCGGGTGCACGGCAACCGCGCGGTTGAGCAGCGGGTCGAACCAGAAGTCACCGCCGATCGAGTGGATGTTGCCGTCGAAGATC
>CAZFWB010000094.1:2484-11934 GCA_964522655.1 uncultured Chromatiaceae bacterium
GCTTCGGAGCTTTCCATGGCGATCAGGATCACGGGCGCGTCGACGACCGGGCTGCCGGAATTACCACCGGTGATGTCGTTGTCGGTGACGAAGTTCAGGCGCGTATCGAGATTGACGCGGTCGCGCGAGCCCAGCCAGCGCGGTGGCAGCTCGAAGGGGGGGCGCCCCGTCGCGCGCGCATACAGCCCCTCGAGGGTGGTGAACGGCGCGATATTGCGCTCGCCCTCGCGCCAGCCGCGCACGGCGCCGAAACTGAGCCGCAGCGTGAAGGTGGCGTCCGGATAGGTACTCGTGCCGCGGATGGCGAAACGCGCGCGCGAGAGACGTTCCTCGGCGGCCAGCAGCGCCGCTTCCACCTCCTCCTCGTACCGGCTGCGCACCCGCTGCGCCTCCGGCTCCAGGCGCCGGGCCAGCTCGATCAGCGGGTCGTCCGCGCGCTCGAGGGCTGCGGCACCGCCATCCCAGAGCCGCTCGCGGAACGCCGCATCGCCGAGGCGCGTTTCACGGACCAGCCGCGCGGCAAGCGCCTGCGGCGATTCGCCCGCGAGCGCGATGCCCACGGCCGGATCGTCGATGCCGAGGAACTCCGCGAGCTTCGAGAGCGAGTAGCCGAGCCGCAGGGTCTCGAGTTCGCGGTACAGGGGCTGTTCGGCCAGCAGCTGCTGGCGCAACAGCGGCAGCGCTGAATCGGTGTATTCGCGCTGGCGCTGCTCGTTCGGCTTCGCGCGCTCGGCGGCCGCGCGGACCAGCACCCGCGCGTAGGTGGCAAGGTCGCCCTGCAGGGCGGCGCCCTGCTCGAGAAAGACGTGGCGCTCATATATCGCGCGGTAACGCACGAGCGCATTGTCTATGTCGTCGAACGCGCCGGCGTAGTCGGCAACGGCGGGGTTGGCGGCGATCGCGCGCCGCAGCGTCCGGTCGGCGTCGGTCCGGCTGGCGAGGAATGCCTCGTCGAGCAGCACGTTCATCTGGTTGCGCCGCACCTTGAGCGCGTTCTCCAGCGCGAAGAGCGGCTCCTGCACGATGCGCGCGGGCTCGGTGCCTTGAGTAGCGAACTGCAGGTAGCGCCCGCGCAGCTCCGCGGCGCGCAGCAGCCACTGGTTGAGCACGGGATCACGCTCGAACCGCAGCTGTGAGGCGCTCGCCAGGCGCTGCGTGCTGCCGGGGTGCCCGGCCACGAACACCGGTTCGCCCTCGGCCGCGCCGCCCCGCCGCCAGCGCAGGTAGTCGGGCGTCGCCGCGGGCTTGCCGTTCTCGTAGACGCGCAGGAGGGCGAAGTCGAGGTTCCAGCGGGGGAATTCGAAGTTGTCGATGTCGCCGCCGAAGAACGCGACATCCGACTCCGGCGCGAAGACGAGGCGCACGTCGGTGTAGCGCTTGTAGTGATACAGGAAATACTGCCCGCCTCCGTACAGCGTCACGGCCTCGCAGCTGTGCGGATCGGAGCGCCGGCGGTAGTCCTCCTCGCAGTTCTTCTCCAGGCGGGTGAGCGCTGCCTTGCGCCGCTCGTTGGCTTCCGCCCCGAGACCATCCCCCACGCTCCCGGCGACTTCGCCGGTCACATTCTGCATGCGGGTGAGCACCGATGCCTGCTCGGCTGCACAGCGTTCCTCGGCAGCGGGCGAGCCGGCGATGAATCCGGCACCCAACACGTCGCGCTGGGCCGTGGAAATGCGCTGCAGGCAATCGGTCACGCAGTGGTGGTTGGTGAGCACCAGCCCGCGCGCCGAAGCGAAAGACCCGGTGCAGCCACCCTCGAGCCTCACGCTCGCCCGGCGCAGGCGGTCGAGCCAGCGCTCGTCGACGTCGACGCCGTAGCGCTCGCGCACGAGCGCGCTCGGAAAATTATCGAAGGTCCACATGCCCTCGTCCGCGATGGCCGGCGCGGCGAGAACGAGGGCGATGATCGGGGCCAGCGTCCGTTGCATAGACTGCCTGCTGAGCAAGGAATCGGTCGCGCATTGTCGCATCATGGAGAACCGACCGGGACATCCCGGCCGCCGCAGTGCCCGTTTGGGCGGTCGGTGCACGGCGACCAGCGTGGCTTTCGGAACACGATCCTGCTAGTGTTCAGGCCTGTTGCGGCGACCTGTCCGGACCCGAACAGACCCGTCTCAGATCACCAGCATCCGACCCGTGGCCCGCTCCCGATTCCCGCATTTCTACCGCATGTCGCCCGCCGAGCGGGTGCGGGCCGTGCACGAACGCGGCCTGCTCACCGACAGCGACGTCGAACGGCTCGCGCGCGGCGAGGCCACGCTCGACATCAACGCGGCCGACAAGATGATCGAGAACGTCATCGGCGTGCTCGGCCTGCCGATCGGCCTCGGGTTGAATTTCCTGATCAACGGGCGCGACTACGTCGTGCCGCTGGTCGTCGAGGAGCCTTCCATCGTCGCCGCCCTGAGCGCCGCCGCCAAGCTCGCCCGCGGGGCCGGCGGCTACGCGGCGACCGCGAGCCCGCCAGTCCTGATCGGCCAGATCCAGGTGATCGACGTGCCGGACATGGCGCGCGCGACGACCGCGGTGCTCGCGCGGCGCCAGGAAATCATCGACCTCGCCAACAGCTTCCACCCGCGAATGGTCGCACGCGGCGGCGGCGCGGTCGATGTCGAAGTACGCAGTTATCCCCTGACCAACATGGAAGGGGAAATGCTGGTCGTGCATCTGCTGGTCGACACCCGCGACGCCATGGGCGCGAACCTCGTCAACGGCATGTGCGAAGGCGTCGCCTCGCTGGTGGAGTCCATCACCGAGGGCACGGTGTTCCTGCGCATCCTCTCCAACCTGGCCGACCGCGCCCTGGCGCGGGCCGAGGTCACGCTGCCGCCCGCGGCGCTGGCCGGCAAGGGCTACTCCGGCGAGCGCGTGCGCGACGGCATCGTCATCGCTTCGGACTTCGCCTACGTCGATCCCTACCGGGCGGCGACGCACAACAAGGGCATCATGAACGGGGTAGACGCGGTGGCGCTGGCCACCGGCAACGACTGGCGCGCCATCGAGGCCGGCGCCCACGCCTACGCGGCGCGGCACGGTCGCTACAGCTCGCTCTCACAGTGGTGGCGCGACGAGCAGGGCAACCTGCGCGGGCGCCTCGAGATGCCGCTGAAAGTCGGGATCGTCGGCGGGCCGCTGGAAAGCAATCCCGGCGTGGCGATGAACCTGCGCCTGCTCGGAGTCGAGTCTGCGCAGGAACTCGCCCAGGTCATGGCGGCGGTCGGGCTGGCGCAGAATTTCGCGGCGTTGCGCGCCCTCGCCACCGAGGGCATCCAGACCGGGCACATGACGTTGCACGCGCGCAGCGTGGTCAAAGCCGCCGGAACGCCGCCGGAGCTGTTCGACGAAGTGCTGGAGCAGCTGCTGCGCGACGGTGAGATCAAGGTCTGGAAAGCGCAGCAGATCGCAACGCAACTGGCCGAGCAGCGCCGCGGCCGACCGCGCGACGCCCGGCAGATCGAGGCCGACCGCGAGCTCGGTGTCGGCTACGGCAAGGTCATCCTGCTCGGTGAACACGCGGTCGTGTACGGCCGCCATGCCATCGCCGTGCCGCTGCCGCTCACCACGCGCGCGGTGGTCACCGACGCCGGCCACGGCGTAGAGCTGCTGATCCCGCGCTGGGGCGTCGAATACCAGCTCGCCAAGCCCCCCGACCAGCGCCGCTCCTTCGAGAAGGCGGCCGGCGCGATCCTCGACCGGCTGGGACTGACCCGTCGCGACCTGCGCATCGAGGTGTTTCCGGATGTGCCGCGGGGCATGGGGCTCGGCGGATCGGCCGCGATCGCGGTGGCCATCATACGGGCCCTGGACCGGCACTTCGGCCTGAAGCTGACCGACGGCCAGGTGAACGAGCTCGCGTTGCTTTCCGAGGAGATCGCGCACGGTCAGCCGAGCGGCATCGACAACACCCTGGCGACTTACGGCCGGCCACTGGTTTTCCGTCGCGGCACGCCGCCGCTGGTGGAACCGCTCAACATCACCTCGCCCCTGCACCTGGTGGTGGGCCTGACGCACTCGGAGGGCCTGACGGCGAAGACGGTGGGCAACGTGCGCGAGGCGCGCGAGCGCAACCCGCGTCTGTACGAGAAGATCTTCGACGACATCGACGCACTGGTCCTGCAGGGGGTGGCCGCCGTGCAGGATGACGACGTCGCAACGCTCGGCGAACTGATGAACATCTGCCAGGGCCTGCTCAACGCGCTGCAGGTGTCGACGCCGGAACTCGAACGGCTGATCGGCATCGCGCGCGGCGCCGGGGCAGTGGGCGCCAAGCTCACGGGCGGCGGCGGTGGCGGCGCCATGATCGCGCTCTGTGACGGCGACAGCGCACCCGTGCAATCGGCCATCGAGCGGCATGGCTACCGGGCGATCGCGGTGACCGTCGGGGGCGCTTCATGAGTTCGCTCGGCGCGCCGGAGAACAACCCGCTCGACGTGCTGATCCGCGTCGACGCAGATGATCGCGAAATCGGCTTCGCTTCCAAGGAGCAATGCCATAGCGGCGCGGGTCTCCTGCATCGCGCCTTCTCCGTGTTCGTGTTCAATCCCGCGGGCGAGGTCCTCCTGCAGCAGCGCAGCGCCGCCAAGCCGCTCTGGCCACTGCACTGGGCGAACAGCTGCTGCAGCCATCCGCGGCGCGGAGAAACCGTGGAGGCGGCCGCGCGCAGGCGCCTGCTCGAGGAACTCGCGATCACCTGCGAGCTGGAGTTCCTGTACAAGTTCGAGTACTGCGCGAGCTTTCTCGACATCGGCACGGAACACGAGTTGTGCTGGGTGTTCGCCGGAGTGGCGAGCGATGTCCCGACGGCCAACGCGGCCGAGATCGCCGCGTGGCGCTATGTCGCACCGGCCGCGCTGACGGCGGAGATCGCCGCAGCGCCGGAGCGTTTCACGCCATGGCTGCGGCTCGAGTGGGCGCAGATCAGGGGCCATCACCTGCAGGGCATCCTGACCCGGGCAGGGGTGGCGGAGCCGGCGCGGCGCGCGCGCTGACCGGGCCGGCACTCTCGCCGCTGCTCGCGCCAGGAATCACACCGACGGGGGGCGACGGCCATGGCCAACGCGGTCATCACCGGTAGCAGCAAGGGCGTTGGGCGCGGCCTTGCCGAGCAGTTCGTGCGCCGCGGCCACAACGTCGTGATTTCCGGCCGCAACGAAGCCGACATCGGCAGCACCGTCACGGCGCTCAACGAACTCGGTAGAGGCAAGGCGATCGGGCAGCGCTGTGACGTGACCCAGAAAAACCAGGTGCAGGCGCTCTGGGATCACGCGCTGCATGACCTCGGCAGCGTCGATTTCTGGATCAACAATGCCGGCCACGCCAGCGCGCGGTACGAGGTCCACGAATTGCCCGAGCCGATGGTGCACCGGCTGATCGACGGCAACCTCAAGGGCACCGTGTTCGGCGCACAGGTTGCGGTAGCGGGCTTCCGGCGACAGGGCTCGGGCGCGCTCTACAACGTGCTCGGCGGATCGTTCCAGGGCAAACGCCTGACGCCGAAAATGGGCGTTTACAGCAGCACCAAGGCGGCCGTCTGGAAGCTGACCGCCTACCTGGTCGATGAGAACAAGGGCCAGCCGTTTGTCATCGGCGCCATCAGCCCGGGCATGCTGATCAGCGACAACTGGTTCGAGGAGCAGAAAGCGCTCACCCCCGCCGAGTGGCAGCAGATCAGGCCACTGCTCAACGTGCTGTGCGACTACGTGGAAACCGCCACCCCCTGGCTGGTGGCACAGGTGCTCGCCAACCGCCGCAGCGGACGGCGTATCGCCTGGCTGACCACCGGCAAGCTCATGCGGCGGTTCTTCGACGCCTACGTGCTGCGACGCAGGCGCGACCTGTTTTCCCGCTTCGGACTCTGAGGTGAATCGGACCGGCCTGCCCGTTCGAAAAGACGCTTACAATCGTCACAGGCGGACGCAGCATGGATCACTCCCAGCTCAATCTCGCGCTGCTACGCGACCTTATCGAGGGCCGCCTCGGTGAATTGCTGCCCGCCGAAACGGTGCCGCCGCAGAACCTCAGCCGGGCGATCCGCTACGCCACGCTCGGCCCGGGCAAGCGCCTGCGCGGCATCCTGACGCTGCTCGCCGCCACCGCCGGCCGCACGGACCCTCGCCCGGCGCTCGACACCGCCTGCGCCATCGAAATGGTTCACGCCGCCTCGCTCATCATCGACGACCTGCCGATCATGGACGACGCCTCGATGCGCCGGGGACAGCCATCGACGCACCGTGTCTTCGGTGAGGACACCGCAACGCTCGCCTCCTTCGCGCTGCTCAACCGCGCCTTCGGCGTGATCGCCGCCGACGGTGCGCTCGCCGCCCAGCTGCGCGCCGACATCGTCGTGCTGCTGCACCAGGCCGTCGGGACGCAGGGGCTGATCGGCGGCCAGGAACTCGACCTGCACGAGGATTACGCCGCCGATGACGTCGCTGGCCTGAGCGAGATGTACCAGCGCAAGACCGGCATCCTGTTCATCGCCGCCGCCGAGGCGGGTGGGCGCATCGCGGCAATGGAGCGTAGCCAGCTCGCCGGGCTGCGCCGTTATGCGCGCTACCTCGGGCTCGCCTATCAGCTCGCCGACGACCTCGCAGACGTGCGCGACTCAGCCACAGCGGGCTCGGACGCCGAGCCCAACATCGTGGCCGCCATCGGCCCGGTGCGCACGGGGCGGCTGCTCGGTGGCCTGGCGGCACAGGCCATCCGGGGACTCGAGCCACTGGGCGCTGCCGGTGAACCGCTGGCAGCCTTCGCCCGCCACATGTTCAGCGACAGCCGCATCGCTCAGGCCGCCGCCAGGCAGGTCGCCAGCGCCTGACCCGCGCCGGGCGCTCGCGCCTGCCGTATGGCGCCGTGCAGGGCAGCCGAATACCGGACGCTACTTTCCGCCCGTCTGCAGGTCCGGCACCATCCAGAGCGAAGCCTCGCGCGGCGCCCCGTCACCAGCCCGACCCAGCGTCACGGCCCGAAGCGCCATCAGCAGGCCAGCCAGCGCGTGCCACAGCTTGCGCGGGCGCGAGACGACCGCACGCCGGTCCCAGGCGGTCTCGCCGCGCTCGAGCACGATCTCGCCGATCTCGCGGTATACGCCGAGCGCGGTCGCCACCGCCCATGCTGAACGGAATGGCAGCCATCTGAGGCCCTCGCATGCAGATGCGTAATACCGGTCGGCCTCGGCGAGCAGGCGTTTCACCACCGAGTGCACGGCGCGGCGGTGGCTGCGGTCAGCCACCTGTCCCGGCGCGACACCGGCCTGCTCCAGCCAGCGGCGCGGCAGGTAGCAGCGGCCCATCGCGGCATCGTCCATGACGTCGCGAGCGATGTTAGTGAGCTGAAAAGCGATGCCGAGATCGGCGGCGCGCGCGAGAGCTGCCGGCTCGCGCACCCCCATGACGCCTGCCATCATCACGCCGACCACGCCGGCCACACGATAGCAATACAGCAGCGTGTCCTGCAGTTCCGGGTACGTCACGGCCAGGACATCCATCTCGAATCCTGCCAGCAGTTCCATGGCATGGCGTTCGGCGAGCCCCGCGTCGCGCGCGACCCGCTGGAAGGCGGCGAACACCGGGTGGCTGGCGGGCTCGGCACCGAACGCCCGCCGCGTGCTTTCGCGCAGCGCAGCCAGCGTCGCAAGTCGGCCGGCGTCGCGGGCCGACGCTTCCGCCCCCGCGCCGAAGCCGAGCTCCTGGCCGTCGATCTGGTCGTCGCAGTGGCGGCACCAGGCGTAGAGCATGTACGCCCGGGAGCGGGTGCGGGCGTCGAACAGACGGGCCGCCGCCGCGAAGCTCTTCGAGCCCCTGCGGATCATGTCGTGGCTCTGGGTGACGAGCGCGTCGTTCATGCGGCCACACCGAGGTCAGCGAGCATCAGCCCGGCGGTCGCTTTCGCCGACCCGACCACGCCCGGCACTCCGGCTCCCGGATGCGTGCCGGCGCCGACGAAGTACAGGCCCCCGACGCGGTCATCGCGATTGTGAACGCGGAAGAACGCGCTCTGCGTCAGCAAAGGTTCCAGCGAAAAGGCCGAGCCGACGTGGGAGTTGAGCTCGCGCTCGAAATCGGCCGGGGTGAATACCCGAGGGGTCGTCACGAGATCCCGGCGCAGGCCCGGCATGCACCGGCGCTCCACGTGCTCGAGAATGCGGTCGCGGAATTCGGGCGCGAGCCGTTCCCAGTCGAGCGGCGCCTTGCCAAGGTGCGGCACCGGCGCCAGCGCGTAGAAACCCGCCTGTCCCGGCGGCGCCAGGCTCTCGTCGGTGCGCGACGGGTTGTGCAGGTAGAGCGAGAAATCGCGGGCCAGCACGCCGTGATCGAAGATGTCGGCCAGCAGCTCCCGGTATCGAGGCCCGAACAGCACGGTGTGGTGCGCGAGCCCGGGGTGCTGGCGGCGCAGGCCGAAATACACCACGAACAGCGAGTTGCTGAAACGGCGTCGGCGCAGCCTCGCCGCCGTGCGCCGGGCGTCTGCGTCATGGCGCAACAGGCTCTCGTAGGTATGCACCACGTCGGCGTTGCTGGCCACCGCCTCAACGCGGGTCGCGCGACCTTCCGCCGTACGTACTTCCGCGACGCGCCCGTTGCGGGTGGCGATCTCCGCTACCGGGCTGCCCAGGTGAAGCTCGCCGCCGAGTTCCTGGTACAGGCGCGCGAGGGCTTGCACCAGAGCACCGGTTCCGCCGCGCGGAAAATACACCCCCCAGGTCCGCTCCAGCGTGTGGATGAGAGCGTAGATGGACGAAACGGCGAATGGATTGCCGCCGATCAGCAGCGACTGGAAACTGAATGCCTGGCGCAACTCGGGATCGCGGATGAAATCCGACACGACGCTGTAAACGCTGCGATAACTGCGCAGGCGCGTGAGCTGCGGCAACACGCGCACCATGCTCCACCAATCGAGGAAGGGAACATGTCCGAGCCGCTGATAGCCGGCCTCGAACACCGCCTCGGAGAACGCCAGGAAGCGGCGATAGCCGTCCACGTCGGCTGCATTCTTGCGCTCGATCTGGGCCGCGACGCGGGCGAAATCGCCGTCGTAGTCGAGCTCGAATCCGCTTTCCCACGCCAGCCGGTAAAAGGGCCTCACCGGCAGCATCTCGACGTAATCGGCCATGCGCCGGTTACTGAGTTCGAACAGTTCCTCGAGCGCGGCAGGCGCCGTGATGACCGTGGGCCCCGCGTCGAAGCGGAAACCGCCGTCCTCGTAGACATAGGCCCGCCCACCCGGCTTGTCCCGCTTCTCGAATAGCACCGTCTCGACGCCGGCGGACTGCAGGCGAATGGCGAGCGCCAGGCCGCCGAAGCCCGCGCCGATCACGGCCACCCGGGGCGCGCTCACGCGCTCCTCCGCGACGGCGCACCGGCGGCGCCGGGGCGCGGGCGCGTGCCCCGCAGCATGCAGCCAAGTGCCCGGCCGACCGGCACCGGCGGCTTGCCGCCGAGGATCCGCGCC
>CAZFWB010000095.1:0-11928 GCA_964522655.1 uncultured Chromatiaceae bacterium
CCGGATTGCCGTAGTACATGAAGATCGCGGTCGCGTCGGAGGCCGCCGGCAACAGCGGCGCGCGCACCCAGACGTGGGAGCTGCCGTAGGGCACCCAGCTCTCGATCTCATGCGGCAGCAGATTGCCGGCGGCGTCGGTGAAACGCAGGTCGCGGCCATCGGCCGCGGCCGCCCCGTAGTCGATGCGGGTCGGGTCGAGCACGACCAGCAGCGGCAGGTTGTGCACCGCCTGCGATTGCGCGCTGTTGTCCACCGTCAGGCGCCGGCGCTTGGCCCAGGCGGCATCGAGCCAGTCCGCCGGCGGCAGGTCGCGGGCGGTGAGCCTGATCTCGAGGTAAGAGGGATACTCGTGATCGACGGTCACGAACTCGGTGGCGGCCACCGCTTCAATGGAAGTGACCGGGTGCGTGTGACAGTTGTCGAGGGTGTAACAGTGATGCAGGAGAATGTCCCAGCTCAGTCGGTCTGCCGGCAACGTGCCGTCCTGCTCGTCCTGCGCCTCGCCGACGAGACTCAACACTTCGCCAACAGCCCAGTCATCAGTCGGCAATGGGGACAGGATCACGGGCGCCGGCGGCGTGTTGCCTGCCGTGATGGTAACGGCGGCGGTGTGCGATGCGCCCTGGCTGTCCTCCACGCGCAGGGTCGCCACGTGCACACCGACCGCATCGAACGTCCAGACGACTATGGCGCCGAAGGCGTCGTCGAACTCGCCATCGCCATCGAGATCCCAGGCGTACTCGAGGGCCGCCCCGTCTTCCGGGTCCGACGAGCCGCTGCCGTCGAGCGTGACGGTGAGCGGCGCCGGCCCGCTGGTGACATCGGCGCCGACCATCGCCACGGGCGGCGCGTTGGCGCCGTAGTAGGCAATGCGATAGACGCGACCGTTGTCGAAGTCGACGTAGTACAGGCGGCCGTCGGGCCCCATCTGCAGGTCCACCACCCGTCCGGCGGTGAGCGAGACGAGCGCGAGCCGGTTGTTGCGATCGGGGACGCCGCCGGCGCCGGCGAAAATCGTCCAGATGCACTGGCGCGTCGAATCGGCGAAGAACAGCGCGCCGTCGTAGCCCGCCGGGTAGGCGGTGCCGGTGTTGAACGCGAGACCCGTGACGGAAGAGCCACCGGTGCCGCAGAGTTCGCCGGAAACCACCTGGTCGGCGTGACGATATGCCCAGAAGGGTGCCGTCGTGACGACGCCGGCCGGCGGGTTGTTGTAAATGGTCTGACAGAGCGTCTGCTGGTCGTAACCGGTCTGCACGACGCTGCCGCTGCTGCCGCCCTCGTAGCAGGGCCAGCCGAAGTTCTCCACGGAGCCGCCCGGCGTGATGATGCGGTTGATTTCCTCCCAGGTGTTCCAGCCGACGTCCCCGATCCATATTTCGCTGGTGCCCGGCCGGGCGCTGATGCGAAACGGGTTGCGCAGACCGATCGCAATGATGAAATCGTCTGTGGCGACGCCGTTGCCGACGAGCGGGTTGTCGGGCGGGGACTGCACGGGGCTCGCGCTCACGTCGATGCGCAGCACCGCCCCGTCGAAACTCACCGGGTCGAGGGACGTGACAATGTCCTGGCTGCGCAGCGCTCCGCCGGCGGCGCCATTTCCGGTGTTGGTCGTGCCGGTGCCGTTGTCGAGATTGCCGTCCCCGGCGGGCGGGTCGTCACAGGGGTTCGCAGGGTCGCCGTCCTGGCCCCAGTCTGCGAAGTTGAAGCTCGCGCCGTCGCCCGCGCTCGCGTATAGATAGCCGTCGGCGCCGAAGTGAAGGTCACCGACCGAGTGGCTCGGATACTGCTGGCACCATACCCAGCGAGTCTCCGGCAGCGGGCTGCCCATGCCCATCAGCACCGTCTCGCTCCCCTGCATGATCTCGGTGTCGATGACGATGCGCGACAGCCGGCCGAACACCAGGCAGCCATCTGCGGTCGCGCCCGGCGGCGTCGGGCACGGGTCGGCGGTGCCGGGGTTGGCCCCTCCCGTGCCCCAGCGCGGCCCGCTTCCGTCCGGGTAGGCGTCGTGCGCGTACAGCACGTAGACATGCGGGGTATCCGGATAACCGGGATCCACCGCGAGCCCGAGCAGGCCGCGATCCCAGAAATTGTGGACCTGCGCGCGCAGGTCGATCACGAGCGTCGGGGTGGGATCGCTCACGCCGTCGTAGGCCCAGAGCAACCCGCTCTTCTCGGCCACGAACACCTGGCCGTTGGGCGCGAAGCGCACCGCCGTCGGGTTGGTGCGCCCGCTGATCACCAGCTCTTCCTGGAAACCCTCCGGCAGCGTGGCGGCGGCTGACGCAAGCGGTGCGAAAGCGGCGAGCGCGAGCAGGACGGCGGGTAAAAATACAGATCGGCTGCGGGCCACTTGCATCGTGCGGCCTTCTCTTAGTTGTGTTCTTTGCGGCGACCCCGGCCGCGATGTTTCAGGCTAGCACGAGCCCTGCCCGCGGCCGGCCGGAGTTCACAGAATATGCCCCGAATTCGCGAGCGTAACCCGCGGCGGTCAGCTTCCGGCCCGATCCGCCGGATGGTTGATGCCATCCATGACGGGCACCTCGCCGAGCTCGAATGGATTCACACCTTCGAGACAGGCGACGTTGAACCCGTACTGCTGCGGATTCGAGCGCCTGCGGTGATGCGTGTAGATGCCGCAGACAGAGCAGAAATAATGCTTCGCGGTCATCGTATTGAACTCATAAAGCGTGAGCTTGTCGGCGCCCTTCGTGATCCGCAGGCCGTCGAGTGGAACGGACGCTGCGATCGCCCCGCGCATCCGGCAGAAGGAGCAATTGCAACGGCGCGGTTCCTCCAGCCCGCGCGGCAGATCGACTTCGAATCGGACCGCGCCGCAGTGACACGAGGCGCGGTGAACGGGATTGATCTTCAGCATCGGCTCTCCCCGCGGCACGACCCGTTATCGGATCGCGGCACCGCGTCGCTCCAGCAGCTCCCGGAGTATGGAGCGATGGCAGCGCGATTCCTCCTCGCAATAGCAGCCTATCGAAAAGTCCGCACCGTGAGAGAGCGCCGCAAGCAGATCGAGATCGCGGCGCGCCTCGGGCGCCTTCATCTCGCGGAGGAATCGCCGGCGGAACGTCTTCCAGGACCGCTGGTCGACGGGGAAGGATTCCTTCAGCAGGCCCTCGCTGGGCGACAGGTTCGGGAACCAGACGTCATAGATGTCGCGGCGCGCGTACTCGGACTTCGGTACGCCGCGCGGCGGGCGCCGCACCGTGCCGATCCGCAGCCCCTCGTTCTTCAGTCTCGGACTGCCAAGGCGAACGATTCGTACCGACATTTTCCCGGCTCATCCCGCATGAGCGAGGGCGCGCTGGCGGTAGCGGCCCGACGCCCACGACCGGGGATCCGGGACCCGATTCCCGTCAATGCGCGACCAACCATTTTCCTGCCGGCGACGTCCCCGCACGGCGTGCCCCTCAACCGTTGGCCGGGAAGGTTCCATCGCGGCTGGAGGCGATCTTCACGTCGGGGATGTTGAACAGCGACTTCCAGTCGCGCGCAATCAGCAGGTCCATCAGCTCGGAGGCCTTCCCGGCGCGCTTCTTCTCCATCTCCTCGTGCAGCGTGATCAGCGCCGCATCGACCTCGGGGCCAAAGAGATAGCGCAGGTACTCCATCGGAACGCGTGGGTTGTCCTCATCGAAACGCCCCTCCTCGTCGAAGGTCGGCGGCAGAATCGGCGGCACGTAGTACACGTTCGGCTCGGTCCCGTACTCAGGATGCAGCGGCAGGGCCACCTTCCACTCGTACACCAGCTTCCTGATCGGGCCCTCGTCCTCGAGATACCCCACGAAGCGCAACCGCCCCGGACACTGCCTCGCGCAGGCCGGCGCCACCCCCTGCTCAAGCCGCGGAAAACAGAAAATGCACTTCTGCGTCTTGCGCGTCACATAGTTGAAATACACCTTGTCGTACGGACAGGCCTGGTTGCACAGCCGAAATCCCTGACACTTGTCCTGGTCCACTAGCACGATGCCGTCCTGCTCGCGCTTGTAGATCGCCCGCACCGGACAGGCCTCCAGACACGCCGGCTTCGTGCAGTGGTTGCACAGCCGCGGCAGGTAAAAATGATAGTTGTTCGGGTAGGTCCCCGAACTGCTGTCCTCGTGCCAGTTCGGCCCGTAGCTCATCGGCTCGGTGCGCTGCAGCCGGGCCTCCGTGCCCTGGAAATACACCGCCTCGTGATTGAGCTGCGCGGGCTTCCCATAATCTTCATCGGCCGGCACCCCGCCGTACTGCAGCTCCCCGTCCTTCCAGCCGCTCCTCGCGCCTTTCTCCTCCCAGGCGCGCGGGTATCCGGGCCCGGGCTTGGTCTCCACGTTGTTCCAGAGCATGTACTCCTGGCCTTCCTCGTCGGTCCACAGCGACTTGCACGCTGCCGTGCAGGCCTGACAGCCAATGCACTTGTTCAGATCGATCACCATCGCTACCTGGCGTTGTGTCATTTGCGTCTGTCCTTCAATGAGTCGCGACTGAAGTCGCTCCTACAGTTCCTTTTCCGACCCCACGTGTTTCTCGAAGCTGACGGTCGAGTCGTGAAAAGTGAGGTTGGGCACATAGTCCGGCGTGCGATACATGATGTGCCCGTAGCCGCCGACCAGCGAGGTCGGCTTGAGCAGCCCGCCGGTGGAAATCGCGGCGCTGAAGTTCTGCCGCCCGCGGAACATCATCGGGTCCCAGCCGTGGTACATGAAGAGCTGCCCCGGCTGCATCCCGGCGCTGGTATGCGCCATCGCGACGAACGAGCCGTGGTTGTTGTGCACGCGGATGAGGTCGCCGTCCGCGACCCCGCGCGCCTTCGCGTCCTCGTCGTTGACGTACACGTCCGGCTCGCCGCGCTGCAGATGCACGAGCAGCGGGTCGTCGCGCCACATGCTGTGGATGCCGTGCCGGGCGTGGCCCATCGTCAGACGCATGGCATGGCCGGGGTTGGCGAGCGGATCGCGGTGCACCGGCAGTTGCTCGCCCTCGGCGAGGAACCAGTCGTGATCGAAATAGAACTGCTGGCGCCGGGTCAGGGTCTCGTAGGGCACCTTGTCCTTCGTGCTGGCGAGCGTCTTGTAGGAAAACGGTGACTGCGGTCCGAACTGCGTGCCCTTCGAGTCGTTGACCCGGAGGAAGCCCTTTTTCGCGAGCTCGGCGTAGCTCATCTTCGGGATTCCCGCGGAGTTGTCGAGCAGGAACTGGACGATGTCGCGCGTGTCGCGGATCTTCCCGCCGAGCGTCATCAGCTCGTGCAGCTTCGTATAGTCGTGCTCTATCGGCTGGCCGTAAAAACTGTCCTTGATCGGCACGAGTCCGCGCGCCTTCGCTTTCTCGGCGATGGCCCCGGCGAGCCGCGCCATGATGTCGAAGTCGTCGGTGGACTCGCCGAGCGGCGGCACCGCCTGGTCGAGCACCTGCAAATACGGCGTGCGCCCCTCGATGGTGATGTCGTGCCGCTCGTAGTGGTGCGCGACCGGCAGCACGTAGTCGGCGTACATCGCCGTCACGCTCATGTCCGGGGTCATGGCAACGATGGTGTCGAGCCGCTCGAACACGCTCTTGCGCCAGCGCCCGCCCGAGGCGCGCCAGTTCGCGGGATTGTGCCCGGCCATGATGGCCATCTTCCACGGCGTGCGCGCATAGTCGGGCAGCCAGCGATTGGCGATCGCGTCGCGGTAGTACCGATCGAAGTGCTCGGCGATCTCCCGGCCGTAGGCGCTCTCGTTCAGCGAGCGGCCGTCGCCGTGCGCATAGTCCCACACCGAGATCGCGGCGACCTTCAGGCGCGGGCCGGTGTCGGCGAACACGTACTTGAGGATCCCGTCGGCGCTGGAGAGCTGCGTCGTCTGCATGCCGCCGCCCTCGCGCCCGGTGTTGCCGGTGAGCGCGCACATCAGCAGCCATGCCCGGTGCAGCTTGTCCCCGTGCAGCCACTTACAGGAGCGATAGCCGGCGTAGATCATGCCCGCGCCGGAGTTGGCGAAGCTGCGCGCCACCTGGCGGGTGACGTCCGGGTGCACGCCGGTCACCGCGCGGACCTTTTCCGGCGTGTAGTCGCGGTCGCAGAGCTCGCGCGTGAGTTCGAAGACAGTCGTGACCTCCACCGATTCGCCGTGCGCGGTCCGCACGCTCCAGCGGCCCTCGACCGCCGGGCGCAGCGCGCCGAGCCGCAGGCTGCCCTCGGGCGGGGTGCCCGGCGGGCCGGCCTTGGGCGGCAGACCGGTCGCCGGCGCCACCGCGGGCTTGCCGGTCGCCTCGTCCCATATATAAAAGGTGTCGCCGGCGGCATCCCCCGCCGCCCCGAGATCCGTACCGCGCAGGAACTTGCGCGTGTCGGTGCGCACCAGGAACGGCAGGTCGGTCTGCTCGCGCACGTAGTCCCAGTCGATGAGCCGCTCGGCGATGATGGTCTGCACCATGCCGAGCGCCAGCGCCGTGTCGGTGCCGGGCTTCGGGTTCAGCCACTTCGAGGAGTGCATCGCAGTGGCGTTGAACTCCGGGGAGATGGTGACCACCTCGGTGCCGTTATAACGCGCTTCCCAGAAAAAATGAGCGTCGGGGATGCGGGTCGCGGCCGGGTTGCACACCCACACCAGGCAGCACTTCGACTTGAACACCGCCGCCATGCTGTCGCCGGGCAGCTCGTTGCCGAGCGTCATGTAGGCGCCAACCGGCAGGTCGCCGACCCCGGCGAAGGTCTCGGGGCAGATGATTCCGGTCGCATTGCAGAAGCGGAACAGCGCGGCAAACGAGGCGCGCTTGAGGATCATCTGCGTGCCCATCGCAAAGGTGATGGACTCGGGCCCCGACTCGGTGGCGTGCTGCAGGAACTTATCCGCGATCTCCGAGATCGCCTGCTCCCAACCGATGCGCTCCCACTTGCCTGCGCCGCGCTCGCCCGCGCGTTTCATCGGGTAGAGCACGCGCTGCTTGCCGTACATGTACTTCGCCTGGCGGATGCCCTTCTGGCAACCGCGCGGTCCATAGTCCGGCGTGTCGTCGCCGGAGCGGCCGTATTCGCCCTGCTGTTCCTCGCGCCAGACGATGCCGCTCTTCACGTAGACGTTGAAGGCGCAATGGCCCGTGCAGTTGATGCCGCGGCTGCCGCGCACGACCCGGTCCCAGGTCCACTTGCGCCGCATCAGGTCCTCCCAGCCGCCGTACGGCGCTGCGAGCCCCGCAGCCGGATCCTGCGCGCCGGCTGGCGCGTATTTGAGAGAAAGCGACAGAGCCAGCGCGCCGCCGGCCCCCAGGACCTGGCGACGGCTCAATGGTGCCGGGTGTTCGGTTTCGGAAATCTCGTCCTTATACACGCAGCCACCTCCACAACCAGCCTTCGCCATCGCCTGCTTTTCGGAAACCGAACACCCGGCACCGATATCGCACCGATATTACAGCAGCCCGGCCTTGACGAGCCGCTCGATGTTACCGGCCTGGCGGCGGCGGAAGGTTTCGCGATCCGGCGGCTCGATCACCTTACCGTCGCGCAGCAGGTAATTGCCCTCGTGGAAGCGGAATTTCGCGTAGCTGTCCGCGTAGATCTGGAACGGCTGGCGCGACATGACGTTCGCCATCGCAGTGCGCCGGCGCGTGCGCCGCAGCGCTCCGATGTCGATGACCGCATTGGAATTGAAAGCCTCGCCGCCCTGCGCGGCTTCGGCCAGGATGTGGCCGTTATAGTCCACGATCTTCGACATGGCGCTGCAGGTGTACGGCGGGATCGGGATGTCGTCGATGGTGGCGGTATTGGAGGCCACGACATACACCATGTTCTCGATCGCGCGCGCCCGGCGGCAGACTTCCTTGATGGTGAGCTCGGCGCTGCCCGGCTCGCTGGTCGGGTGCAGGATCACCTCGGCGCCGCGCATCACCACGCAACGGGTGATCTCCGGATACAGGATCTCCTCGGAGGCGATCGTGCCGAGATTGCCGATCTCCGTGCGCGCGACCGGGAAGATGCTTTCCGGTCCGTACACGTCGATGTACTTGTCCCAGACATCGTGGGGCGTGGGCTCGAAGCAGGAGGTCAGGCGCCGGTATCGGAGGATCACGTCGCCGCTCGGAGCGATGATGAAGCAGGTCTGGAAGTAGAGCTCCGGGAACTTGGGATCGATCTCGTAGACGTTGCCGGAAAGGTAGATGTTGTTCGCCTGCGCGATTTTGCCGAGTTGCTCGTATTCCGGCCCGTTCTGCTCCAGGCAGGCGCGGTCGCGCCACTCGGCGAGAGATTCCCTGATCGGAAACCCGGTAACCGCGTATTCGGGCAGACCGACCAGCCGGACCGGAACCCCGTAGAAGAACTTGAGAAAATTAGTTGCAGTGGTGGTGTACTCGCCGATGCGCTTGAGGTTCTCTGCGATCCGCGCCCGCGAAGACTCGCGGTCGGTGCAGCGGTTGACGCCCTTGACCGAGATCTGCAGCGCGACCGCGGTGTACTCCGGCCCGTCGACATGTTGAGCGGACATTCTGGTTCCTTCTGACGAAAATCCCCGGCGCCGCGCAGTATAAACAGGCCGGGCACCCGCGCCACCTGCGGCAGAGCGCCGCGACTGCGCATTGG
Source organism: uncultured Chromatiaceae bacterium (assembly GCA_964522655.1). Lineage (GTDB taxonomy): Bacteria > Pseudomonadota > Gammaproteobacteria > Steroidobacterales > QUBU01. The sequence goes on from CAZFWB010000095.1 coordinate 8,558, forward strand.
TTACCGGCGCCTTGAACGCGGCCCGGTGCGCGAGTTATGTTGCTGTGCGTGAGCCAGGCCCCCACAATGCCGCCGATTCCGCGCTTCGGCGTGAAGGACATGGTGCCAACGCTGAACGGCACCGGCTTCATGTTCGAGGTGCGCGACGGTTACGCCGAGGAATGGATCAGCTTCGCCGGGCGCACCCCGGACCCCGTGCTCGAGATCGGCTGCGCCTACGGGGTCGCCACCATCCCGGCGCTGGAGGCCGGCGCCCGCGTGGTCGCCTGCGACATGGAAGCCGGGCACCTGCAGATCCTCGCCGACCGGGTCACAGCCTCGCTGCGCGAAAACCTGACCTGCGTGGTGGGCAAGCTGCCGGAAGTCGACTTCGCGCCGGAGCGCTTCGGGGCAATACTGTGCTCGCGCGTGCTGCACTTCCTCACGGGCGAGCAGATCGACGCCGCGATCGCCAAGATGGCCACGTGGCTGAAACCCGGCGGCCGGCTCTATCTCGTCGCCGACACCCCCTACGGCATCTGGCGCAACTTCATCCCGACCTTCGAAGACAACAAGCGCAAGGGCGTACGCTGGCCCGGGATGATGGTGGGCCTGCACCACTACCTGCCCACCCCGGGGCTGCGGAAGCACATCGACAAGCCCGCCTTCATGAACCTGCTCGACGCCGAGCTGCTCGCGCGCATCTGCGCCGACGCGGGCCTGCAGGTAAAGCGCGCTACCTTCATCGATCGCTGCGACTTCAAGGGCCTCGGGGCGCTCGACGGGCGCGAAAACGCCGGCGCGCTCGCGCTGAAGCCGCTGTGACCGGGACAATGGGGACATTCCTGATTTCCGCTGGAAATCAGGAATGTCCCCATTTTCCCGCGACATCGCCCCCCGGGAAGGCGGCCTGCAGCAGCACGGCGAGGCGGGCCTGGCACCCAGCCGGATCGCGCGCCGCCAGCCGGAGATAGCCGGCGAGATTTCCGCAGGCGGCCTCGAGAGCGTCGCCGGGCGGCTGGCGAGCGCGCTCGTTGAACGCGTCAAACAGCAGCCACTGCTCGACGCGCTCGGCGCCCAGTTCGGTGGCGGCAATATCACGCCGGCACGCGTTGGCGAACAATCCCGCCCCGCCCAGCGTCCCGGCCGCGCGGCGCGCCGAGCGCAGCGGTTGCACGACCTGCTGCTGCCACGCGCCGGCGACCGACAACGCCCGGTCCAGCTCGGAGTCCTCGAGGCGCCCCGGTCCTTCAATCGCCGCCCAGATGCAGTACAGGAGCAGATTCACGTCGAGGTCGGCGTCGTCCTGCAGGCCGATGCAGGCTTCCGCAACGCCATCACGCTCGTACAGCTCGAGTGAAAAATCCCAGAACGGATTGGCAGAGGACATCGTTGCTGGACCCGGCAGGTGATAATCACGGCCGCTTCAACGCAAAGCCATCCGGATTGAACACCCCATCGCAGAGGAGAGCAAGCATGAGCATCGCCCATCCCTGGCTCGAACAGGAACCCTGGCCCACGAAACAGATGCCGAAGAAACTGCTCGAGAGCCGCATCGAGCGCGTCCTCACGCTGACCAACATCGGTTACCTCGGCACGACTCGCAAGGACGGCTCACCGGTGGTGAGCCCCGTGGAGTTCTACGCCGACGGCTTCTCGCTCTACATGTTCCCGCAACCCGGCAGCCCCAAGCACCATGCGGTCCGGCGTGATCCCCGGGTCGCCTTCGCGGTCGCCAATCCGATGGCGGGCTGGGCCTGCGTCATGGGGGCGCAATTCTTCGGCAAGGGCACGCTGCTCGACCCCGGTACGCCGGAGTGGCAGCACGGCATGAAGGTCTTCAAGTGGGTCGGCTCGGACTTCGAACTCGGCCGGCCGTGCACCGATCCGCCGCGCGGACAACTGCTGCGCATCGACCCGGAGCGCATCGTCTACACGGAGCACCTCATGCGCAAGGAAGGCTACGCCCCGCGGCAGATCTGGCTGCGCGGCTCCGACAGCCCGCAAGTGATACCCGGCGGGAACGTGTTCTGAAGGCGCTTCAGCGCCGGCACCGCTTCCAGACCAGGAGTGCACCGAGGAGCAGCGCAAGCCACGCCGCGGCCAGATAGCCGATCACGCCGTCGAAGTCGCCGGCGATCCAGGCGAGATCACTCTCCGGCACGCGATTGCTGCCCTCGCGGGTCAACTTGATGCCCGCGACCCAGGCCGCATGCGCGCCGATGCAGGCGCCGACGTGCCCGCTTCGCTGGCGGATCAGCGCCAGCGCGACACCGCCCGCCGCGAGCGCCAGGAAGTCGCCGGCGATCACGGAAAACTCCGCGAAGCGCGCGAAGCCCGCGGCGATCACCTCGAAGCCGCCGGTCCAGTGCGTGGCACCTGCCACTCCTCCGCCGGAAGCCGGGCGGAGGAAGTGGGCCAGCGCGTAGAGCAGGCTCGAGACCGCGACGGCGAGAGCCGGGCCGCTCTTCTCGCGCGCGGCGCTGAAGACCGCGCCGCGAAACAGGCTCTCCTCGAGCGCCGCCACGAGCAGTCCCGCCGCCAGCGCGGCGGGCAGCACGCTCGCCAGCCCGGGCAGCGCGGCGTCCGGGCCTGCCGACAGCGCGCGCACGCCGCAGGCGACCAGCAGCAACGGCAGCGGCAGGAACGTCGCCACGCCGAGCGCGAACCCCGGCAGCATTGCCCGCGCCAGCACGCCGAGTGGTGGCGACACGCCGAAGGCGGCGCGCGCCGACAGCCGCGAGGCCCGTATCAGCAGCGGCGAGAGCAGGAACGCGGCGAGGAGCAACGCGCGGCTCGTCGCGCGCGTGATCGGCATTTCCGTCACCGCCGAAAACAGCGCCTGCAGCGGCGCCGCGAGCAGGCCACCGGCGAGCAGCGTCGCACCGAAGTACGCGCCGATCAGCATGATGGCTGGAAATGGGGACATTCCTGATTTCCCGGGAAATCAGGAATGTCCCCGTTTTCACCGGCGGTAGTCTGGATTCTCCGGCGGGACTTCCTCGGCGTAGGCCTCCCACGTGCCTCGCGGCATCAGCTGCGGCCAGTCTGCCGGCGGCTCCAGGTAATCCGGCGCATGTCTCTCGATGTAGGCGAGCACCTTCGGCGGCACGTCGCCGTAATCCTTCAGGCCCTTGTGACTGAACATGCGCCCGAAGAGCACGCCGGTCTCCGCGAGCTCGTGCCCGCCCATGCGCATCCAGGGCCACCATTGCGACAGGCGCGAGAACCCGGCGGTGTAGCGGCAGGCAGGCGCGCCGCGGTCCTGCATTTCGGCGAGCGACATCGTGAAAGTGAAATGCTCGGACGGGCTGATGCGCGGCCCGGTGGAAGCCTTCGGCCAGCCCTCCCGCGTCACCGGATTGGTGTACTCGTGGGCGTAGTCCCAGGCG
>CAZFWB010000096.1:0-11925 GCA_964522655.1 uncultured Chromatiaceae bacterium
ATCGAACCAGCCGTCGCTTCGGTCCCGCATAGGCGTCGTAGAGCGCCACGTGCCGCTCGTGCGACATTTCGCCGGACCGCGCGTAGTAACCCGCCACCCACTCGAGCAGCGTGCTCAGCTGCTGGTCCTGCAGGGCCCTCGACGCGTACTTGTGCGGCTCCCAGGCCCGCGAGCGGCAGTTCGCCAGGCATTGTTCGGGCCCGGGATCGAGGAAGACCAGCTCCGCGCCGTAGTCGAGTGCCCGCCCGATGAGCGCCTCGTAGCAGCCCTCGACCACCCAGGAATCGCTTCGCCGGCAGAACCGCTCGAGGTCCCGCAGCGCATCGCCGGGAGGGCGCCGGACGGCGGGCTCGCCCGGCTCCCAGAATATGGTATCGAGGTCGAGCGTCGGGCAGCCGATGTCCGCGGCGAGCCTTGCCGCCAGCGTGGACTTGCCCGAGCCGGCGTTACCGAGGATGGCGATCCGCATGCCGCTTCCGTCCATGCTGGCCGACGAGCTTTACCGCCGCCGGTCGGCTCGTGACTCGTGCGCGCGTCATGCGCAACCTGGCAACACACGAGTGCCACGACCCGGCGTCCCGGGCACGCCGGTACGCGTCATGGTGACGGCCGTGAGGCGCCCGCTTAGTCGCGCCACGGCCACGGACCGGGAAGGCAGAGCAGGCGCTCCCCCTCGTAGCGGTTGCAATGTCCCGCGATTGGCCGGCCCTGTATCGGCGCGACGCAGGCGTCCTTCTCCGCCTTCGCCTCGCAGGCCCGGAACAGCTCCGCGTCGGGTGGTTTGGGAACACCTCCGGCGCACACCAGCACCCGATCCCGCCCCTCGATGCAGCGACGCGGCTGCCGTTGGTTCTCGAAGAACACCGAGCACTGCTCGCCAACGCTCCGGTCCCGGCACGGCTCGAAGAATTCCGCCGGGTAAGACGGTGAGGGCAATGGCGCGGCATCGTCCGCGAGCAAGGCCTCCGCCGCCCAGGAGGCCAGCAGAGCTACCGCGAAAGAACGGTGCCGTCGCGTGCCGCTCATGTCATCGGGGCGGGCAAGCGCCAGCCCAGAGCGCCTTTCGATAGATGCCAAGATCCTGGCCCTCGTGACGAACTCGCTCCAAGAGCTCCCAGTCGCGACGCTTTAACAGCGACTCTGCGCTGCTGGTGCCACAGTACACGAACGGGAAACCGAACCGCCGTGCGACGTTCTCCAGGGCAGCCAGCAACGCCGTGCCGACGCCGCGGCCTCGCCTGGACGGCTCCACCAGCCCGGCCGCCGCCCACGGTGACAGGTGGGCATGACTGGCCACAGAGGTTGCCTTCAGCGCCGCGACCCCACAGAGCGCGCCGTCGCGAAACGCCACCACGCCGACAGGCAAGCGGTCCTCGCTGGCAAAACTCTCGAGATCGTCACGGGCGTTGCCCCGCCCGCCAGCGCCGTAATAGGCTGGCCACTCGCGCTCGAACCACTGCGCCAGCACCGGCAGCACGTCGCGGTGGGCTGCCAGCGGCTCGATGACCAGGGCTCCGGTCATGACGTGATGGGCAGGGTCTGCAGGACGGTTCACCAGCTCAATCCGGCCGTGATCCATCACTATAACCCCGGCGCGGCGGTCCGCGCAGTCCGGCGTGTCTGCTATCAGTGGCGACCCTCGCAGGCGTCGCCTACGAAGCGCATGGGCACGAACGCGATGCCGTGAGCCTGTGCCACGTCGCCGCACCGGCGGAACCCGAGGCGTTCATAAGCCTCCACGGCGATCAGGCTCGCGTTGACGGTGAAACGACCCGGGTTGCCTCGCTGGCGCGCCCGCTCGCGGGCATGATTCCACAGCATGCGTGCGATGCCTGCCCGCTGATGTGGGGCCGCCACGAACAAATGAAACAGATGATTGTTGTCCCTGACCGCCACGACACCGACGAGCGCGCCTCCGTGCTCGGCTACCGTGTAATCGTAGCGCGCCGACTCGATATACGATCGCTCGGCCTGCGAGGATACCGAGGCAAAGAACTCGTCTGCCCCGCGACCCGAGGGATCGACGGTCAGCAGGGGCTGAAACGACATGATCAGCGCCGATATCGACTCCGCGTCGGACGGCGCCGCCATTCGCAGGTTGATCATCATCGATTGCCGGGCAAAGCTCGCGCGATGCGTCTGGCGCGGGGGCGGAAAACGCCGTGGCCGCCGCCGCAAACTTACCCCCTGCCGTGGCCTTCCTGCGGCCTGGTCAGCGGCGGCGTGGCCTTCTGCAGCTTTTCGATCTCGCGGGCGACGTGTTCCGGCGAGCGCGTCCGGCGGGCGAGGAGCGCGTAGATCGATGGGATCAGGAACAGCGTGAGGAACACCGAGACCAGCACGCCGAAGAACACGACCGCACCGAGCGTGCGGCGCGCTTCGGCGCCGGCGCCGCTCGCGAGCATCAGTGGCACCGCGCCGAAGGCGGTGCAAAGGCTCGTCATCACCACGGGCCGCAGCCTGATGGCGGCGGCCGAGACCACGGCCTCGAGGATATCCTCGCCGCGGTCGCGCAACTGGTTGGCGAACTCGACGATAAGGATGCCGTTCTTGGCGGCGAGGCCGATGAGCATCACGGCGCCGATCTGGCTGTAGACGTTGTTGGAGGAGCCGAACACCCACAGCCCGATCAGCCCGCCGGTGATGGCCAGCGGCACGGTGAGCATGATGATCAGCGGGTGGCGGAAGCTCTCGAACTGCGCGGCGAGCACCAAAAAGCAGATCACCAGCGCGAGCAGGAAGGTGAAGTAGATTGCGCCGCCGGACTCGTGGTACTCGCGCGACTCGCCGTCGTAGTCGATGCGCGCCTCCGGCGGTAGCTCCTCACGGATCACCCGCTCCATGTAGGCGATCGCCTCGCCGAGGGAGTAGCCCGGGGTGAGCCCGCCGATCAGGGTGATGGCGCGCAGCTGACCGAAACGCTTCAGCTCCCGGGGCCCGGACGTCTCGTCGAGGCGCACGAGATTCGCGAGCGGAATCAGGCGGCCGGAGGTGGCCGAGCGAACGTAGATGTTGGTGAGGTCGGAGGGTGTGGCGCGGTCCTCCGGGCGCGCCTGCAGCACCACGTTGTACTCCTCGCCGCGCTCGACGAAGGTGGTCACGATGCGCGAGCCGAGCATGGTCTCCAGCGTGCGGCCGACGGTGGAGAGCGACACGCCGAGGTCGAAGGCGCGGTCGCGGTCGATGCTGACCTGGATCTTCGGCTTCTGTTCGAAGAAGTCCGAGCGCAGGCCGACGATGCGCGGATTCTCGCGGCGCACGCGGTCCATCACCTTGTCGCGCCACTGGGCGAGCTCCTCGTAGCTGGTGCCGCCGATTACGATCTGCAGCGGCTGGCCGCCGCCGCGGATGCCGAGGCTCGGCGGCAGGAATACCTGCGTGGTCGCGCCCGGGATCTGGTCGAGCTTCTGGCGGAACTCCTGCGCGAGTTCGGGGGCGCTCTTCTCGCGCTCGCTCCATTCGTTGAGCGGTACGTAGATGAAGGCGGAATTGACGTCACCGCCGGATCCCCACATGCCGGTGCGCGCGACGATGCGGCGCGCTTCGCCGGCCGCAACGTACGGCGCTAGCGCGGCCTCGACCAGCCGGACCTGGCGATCCATGTACTCGGGCGTAGCGCCTTCGGGTCCGCGCATCATCATCACGACCATGCCGCGGTCCTCGACCGGCGCGTACTCCGCGGGCAGTATCCGGAACAACAACGCGCCGACCGTCGCCACGATCATTAGCGCGCCGAAAGCCAGCGCGGGCCGGCGCACACTCCGCGCGAGAATGCGCCGATAGCTTTCGGACAGGCGCTTGAAGAAGTTGTCGATCGCCTGGGCCAGGCGGCGCCGCTGGATGCCTTCGCCGAAGAGTTTCGAGGCGAGCATGGGTACCAGCGTGAGCGCCACGAGACCGGAGAAGGCGACCGCGGCGGCGAGCGTGATGCCGAACTCCGCAAACAGCCGCCCGAGATTGCCGGGCATGAACGAGATCGGCACGAACACGGCCACCAGCACTGCGGTCGTCGCGATCACGGCGAAGCCGATCTCGCGCGTGCCGTCCATGGCGGCGAGCAGGGGCGGCTGCCCGAGCTCCATGCGCCGCACGATGTTCTCCAGCACGACGATTGCGTCGTCGACCACAAGGCCGATGGCGAGGACTGTGCCGAGGAGCGTCAGCGTATTGATCGAAAAGCCCAGCGCGGCCATGACCAGGAAGGAGGCAATGATCGCCACCGGGATGGTCACCGACGGAATCAATGTCGCGCGCAGCGAGCCGAGGAAGGAGAAGATCACCACCAGCACCATGACGAGCGCCACGCCGAGTGCCTGCAGAACCTCGTTGAGTTCCTCGCGGATGAAGATCGAGAAGTCGATGTTTACCTCGACCTCGATGTCCTCCGGGATGGTTTGTCGAAGCCGTTGCACTTCGGCTGTGACGGCGCTGTTGACCGCCAGTACGTTCGCCTTCGACTGTGGGACGATCCCGAGACTGATGCCGGGCACGCCGTCGGAGCGTGACACGAAGCGGTCGTCCTCCGCCTCGACCCGCACCTCCGCGACCTCGCCCAGGCGAATAACGCGATTGTCCGCACCGCGCCCGATGACGATGCTCGCGAATTCCTCGGCTGTCCGAAGGCCGGTGTCGGTGCGCAGTGAAAACTCGCGCTCCTGAGACTCGATGCGGCCGGCGGGCAGCTCTACGTTCTCGCTGCGCAGTGCGTCCTCGATGTCCTGCACGGTCAGGCCGCGCGCCGCGAGTCCCTCGCGGTCGATCCAGATGCGCATGGCGTACTGTCGCGCCCCGTTCAGACGCACCATGGCCACGCCGTCGATGACGGAGAGGCGATCGAGCAGGGTACGCCGTGCGTAGTCCGTAATCTCCATCAGCGAGCGGCTGCGGCTGGAGACGTTCACGTACATCGTCGACTCCATGCTCGAGTCCTGCTTCGTGACCTGTGGGGCGTCGGCCTCCTCGGGCAGGCGGCTCAGGACCCGTGAAACGCGCTCGCGCACGTCGTTGGCGGCTCCGTCGGGGTCGCGATCCGGACCGAACTCGACCGTGACGGTGGATCGCTCGTCCTGACTGTTGGATGTGAGTTTGCGCACGCCGGCGATGCCGGCGATCTCGTCCTCGATGATCTGCGTGATCTTGCGCTCCACCACCTCAGCGGAGGCGCCGCGGTAGCCGGTGTCGACCGAGACGACCGTCGGATCCGCGTCCGGGTACTCGCGCACGGGCAGCCCTCGCAGTGCGAGGATGCCGAGGATCACCAGCAGCAGGCTGATGACCGCAGCGAACACGGGGCGCTTGACCGAGGTGTCAGAGATCCACATGCCGCTTACCGCCTAGCTGCTGCCGAGCAACTGCACGGGCACGCCGTCGCGCAGCCGCTGGATGCCTTCGGTCACCACGACATCGCCGGGGGTCACGCCGGAGACGAGCTCGGCCAGCCCCGGGCTGCGGGCGCCGACCTCGACTTCGCGCTCGACTGCGCGGCCGTCGACCACCAGGAATACGTACTGCCGGCCCTGGCGGGGGCTCAGCGCCTCCTCGGGCACCATCAGCACGTCGCGGCGTGAGCGTTCCAGGCCGACGGTGAGGAACATGCCCGGCTTGAGCAGGCCGTCGGGGTTCGGGATCGTGGCGATCGCGGTCACGGCCCGCGTCACCGGATCCACGCGCGAGTCGATGCTGGTGATCTCCCCGGTGAAGGGCCGCCCCGGATAGACGGCGCTCGCGGCGGAAATGCTCATCTGCGGGCGCAGCTCCGAGAGAAAGCTCTCCGGCACCGCGAACTCGAGGCGGATGCGGCGCGTGTCATCCAGCGTGGTGATCACGGTATCCGGTCCGACGAGGTCGCCGAGGCTCACCCGCCGCAGGCCGACCGTGCCGGCGAACGGCGCCCTGATATAGGAATTATCGAGGCGCGCGCGAGCGGCCTGCAGCTGCGCTTCGTCCATTTTCATCTTCGCCTCGAGTTCCTCCAGCTGCGACTGGGAGATGATCCGGGTGTCGGCGAGCTGGCGGCTGCGTTCGTACTGGCTGCGGCTCTGCGCGACGGCGGCCTCGGCTACAGCGACGTCCGCGCGGATCTCCTTGTTGTCGAGCTCGACCAGCAGCTTGCCGGCGGCGACATGCTCGCCCTCGGTGAAGTTGATGCGGCTCACCACGCTCGAGATCCGCGAGGTGACTTCGATCGACTCCGTGGCCCTGGCCGTACCGAGGGCGGTGAAGCGGTCAGTGAAATCCCGCGGCTCGACACGCGCGGCGATGACCGATACCGGGCGGGCCGCCGGACGGGCGCCGCCGCCCGGTGCGCCCGGCATGCCACCCGGCTGGCTCCCGCCGCAGGCCATGAGCAGCAGGCACGCGGCAGTCAGCCAGGCGGATCGGCGGACGGGCGCGGGGGCAGGTCGGCTGTACGAGAGTGACATGTTCTTCAAGGGACGGGGGCACGGCAGGACAGTCAAGGTTACTCTAGCAAAGCCGCACTTTCCTGCGGCAGGCTGCCGCGGCGGAATTATCACGCAAGGAGAGGGGCCGTGATCGCGGGGATTCATCACATCAACTTCCTGGTCCGCGACCTCGAGGCTGCGGTGTCGCGCTGGGAGCGCGCGCTCGGCGTGCCGGTCGCCCGGCGCGACGCGCTGCCGGCTCGCGGCGTGGTGGCCGCCAGGTTTCGCGTTGGCGAGGCGTGGCTCGTGCTGGTGCAGCCGACGCGTGCCGACTCGATCCCTGCGCGCTACCTCGCCGAACACGGCGAGGGATTTTTCCTGCTGTCGCTGGGGGTGGACTGCCTCGCCGCGGAACTCGAACGGCTCGGCGAGTCCTCGTTCGACGGGCCGGCGCGCAGCGGCGCCGAGGGCTGGCTGGTGCGCGACCTGCGCGCCGCGCTGCTCGACGGCGTGCAACTGCAGTTCACGCAGGATCCTGCGCCCTGAGCGCCGCGGCCGGCACTACAGGAGCGGGCGGGTGAGGTTCTCGCTGCCCTCCGCGGTCACCAGCACGTCGTCCTCGATGCGGATGCCGCCATAGCGGCGCAGCCGCCCGATGGCCGTCCAGTCCACGTGCTGTGCGTGCGGACCGGCCTGCAGCCGCTCGAGCAGCGAGTCGATGAAGTACACCCCGGGCTCGATGGTGACGATCTGGCCGGGCTCGAGTGCACGCAGGAAGCGCAGCTTCGGGAAGTCGGACGGGGGCTCGAGCGGCGTGCCGCTGTCGTCGGCCATCTGGCCGCCGACGTCGTGGACCTGCAGCCCCAGCAGGTGCCCGAGGCCGTGGGGGAAGAACGTGAAGCTGACACCCGCCGCCACCATCTCTTCGGGCGCCATCCGCACCAGGCCCCAGTCGCGCAGCAGCCCGGCCAGCGCCAGGTGACATCGGCGGTGCAGGTCGGGGAACGACACGCCCGGGCGCACTGCGGCGCAGAGGCTGCGCTGCAGGCCGTCGACGTCGGCGATCATGCGCGCGAACTCGCCATCCTGCCGCGCATAGCTGCGGGTAATGTCGCAGGCATAGCCGTTGTGGCTGCAACCGGCATCGATCAGCAGACTGCCGGGCACATGTCTGGCCTCGGTCTCGCGGTCGCGGTGCTGGTAGTGCAGCGTCGCGCAGTGCTCATCGAGCGCGACGATCGCCTCGTAGGGCAGCTCGGGCTCGGTCTGCCGGCATGCGGCGAGAAACGCGGCGAGGATGTCGTACTCGGCGGCGCCCTGGCGAAAGGCTCGCTCCGCGGCGCGGTGACCCGGCGCGGCGATTGCGGCGGCCCGGCGCACGCAGTCGACCTCCCAGGCGGTCTTGCGGGCCCGGTGATAGTGCAGGTAGCGGACCAAAGGCTCCGGGTTGCGCTCGGCCCGCGGCAGGCTTCCCTCCCATTGCTCGGGCGGGCCGAGGATCACACTGCGACGCGCGTCGCCGGGCAGTAGCGCCGCCATCTCGCCGGCCTCGCGGAGAACGCGCAGCTCGAAGTGCGCGGCGACCGCGTCCGGCGGCAGCGCCGGTGGCTGGTGCCAGTAGTCGTCGGGCCGGAACACGGCCAGTATCGGCCGGCGGCCCGGCTCGAAGACGACCGCCGAGCCCGGGTGTTCCAGCAGGGGCGCCCATTGCAGGAAGTGCGGGCAGGCCGCGAAGCGATGCGCCTGGTCGTCGAGGAAGCGAAACTGCAGGACGCCGGCGCCGATCACTGCGGCGTCGAAGCCGAAGCGCCCGGCCGCCAGCTCGTAGCGGGCGCTGAGCGCCGCGACGTGGTCGGCGTACAGACTGGCGTTGTCGGCAGGTTCACTCACGATGGTCGGTCCGGCAGGGGGTGCATGCGCGGATGCTGAAACCGTACCGCATGCTCGGGCATCATACCGTTCCGGCGCGGGCGACGCCGCGCCGCCAGGCCGGCGGACCCGCCGGCAGCAGTCGCGAACCGGAAGAGGGCCATGGCCAAACAGGTCGTACTGACAGGGATCACCACCACCGGGACCCCGCATCTGGGCAATTACGTCGGGGCGATCCGGCCGGCCGTGGCGGCCAGCCATCGCGATGACGTCATCTCTTTCTACTTCCTGGCCGACCTGCACGCGCTGGTCAAGAACCAGGATCCCGAGGCGGTGCATCGCTCCAGCCTCGAAGTGGCAGCCACGTGGCTGGCGCTCGGGCTCGACACCGACAAGGCGGTTTTCTACCGCCAGTCGGACGTTCCGGAGATCCCGGAACTGACCTGGATCCTGACGTCGGTCACTGCCAAGGGCCTGATGAACCGGGCGCACGCCTACAAGGCGGCCGTGCAGGCCAACGAGGAGGCTGGTTCTCCGGACCCGGACCGGGGAATCACGATGGCGCTTTTCTGTTATCCGATCCTGATGGCTGCCGACATCCTGATTTTCCGGGCGAACCGCGTTCCCGTCGGGCAGGACCAGAAGCAGCACGTGGAGATGGCGCGCGACATCGCGCAGCGCTTCAACCATCACTTCGGCGAGCATTTCGTGCTGCCCGAGGCGGAGATCGGGGCGCATACCGCGGTGCTGCTCGGGCTGGACGGCCGCAAGATGAGCAAGAGCTACGGCAACGCGATCCCGTTGTTCTCGCCGCAAAAACAGCTGCGTAAGCTCATCATGCGCATCAAGACCAACTCGCTGGAGCCCGGCGTGCCGAAGGAGACAGAGGGTTCCACATTATTCGACATCTACAAGGCGTTCGCGACGCCGGCGGAGGTCGAAGCGATGCGTGCGCGCTACGCGGCCGGCGCGGGCTGGGGCGAGCTGAAGCAGGATCTCTGCGAGTATCTGGAGGGCCAGCTCAGTGCGCCGCGCGCCGAATACGAGCGGCTGCTCGCCGCCCCCGATCACGTCGAAGGTGTGCTGCGCCGGGGTGCAGAGCAAGCGCGGGCCATGGCGGCACCGTTCCTGGCCGAAATTCGCCGTGCCGTCGGCATCCGCCCGCTCGGCTCTCGCTAGGCGCCCCGTGCGGTTTGCCCCTCGCCTTTTCTGGATCAAGGCGATACCGCCGATACCGTTAGCGCGAGCGAACCGCTATATTAATGAGGTTGTGTTGCTCAATAGGGGGCTCGAATCATGCGCATGGTGAAATTTTGGGCGTTGATAAGCGCGGTGCTGTTCGTCGTGGCTGGCTGCGGTGGTGGCGGTGGCCAGTCGGGTGCCGGCGCGAAGATGGACGAGGCGAAGGAATCGATGGGGGAGGCCGCCGAACAGATGGGCGGCGCCATGGAGTCCGCGGGTGAGGCCGCTGGTTCGGCCATGGAGGCGGGCGCGGAAGCCGCGGGTGAGGCCGCGCAATCCGCGGGTGAGGCCATGGAGGCCGGAGCTGAAGCGGCAGGCGAGGCGGCCGGCGAGGCAGCTGGCGCAGTCGAGGAGGCCGCGGGTGACGTGAAGGAAGCCGTCCAGGAGTGAGCGACGGGGGTCCGCCCGAGTGTGGCGGATCCGGTGAGAACGGTGGCGGGCCGGATCGGGTCGATCCGGCCCGTCTTTGTTATGGCCTGAGGTGGAGTCGCCGCTCAGGCGCGCCGGCGCGCGGCGGCCAGCAGTGGCGCGAGGTGCTGGCCGGTGAACGAGCTGCGATTCGCCGCGACCTGCTCCGGGGTGCCGGTCGCGATGACCTGGCCGCCGCCGTCGCCGCCTTCCGGGCCGAGGTCGATGATCCAGTCGGCACACTTGATCACGTCGAGGTTGTGCTCGATGACCACCACCGTATTGCCCTGCTCGCGAAGGCGCAGCAGTACCCCGAGGAGTTGCGCGACATCGTGGAAGTGCAGCCCGGTGGTAGGCTCGTCGAGAATGTAAAGCGTCCGGCCGGTGGCGCGCTTGGACAACTCGCGGGCGAGCTTCACACGCTGCGCCTCGCCCCCGGAGAGAGTGGTCGCGTTCTGGCCGAGCCTCAGGTAGGACAGGCCGACATCCACGAGTGTCTGCAGCTTGCCTGCGATCGATGGTACGTTACCGAGCAGTGACAGCGCTTCCTCGACGGTCATCTCCAGCACCTCGTGGATGTTGCGTCCCTTGTAACGCACGTCGAGGGTCTCGCGTTCATAGCGTCGGCCCTGACAGACGTCGCAGGGAACGTATACGTCGGGCAGGAAGTGCATTTCTACCCGGATCACGCCATCTCCCTGGCAGGCCTCGCAGCGGCCACCCTTGACGTTGAAACTGAAACGTCCGGGCCCATAGCCGCGCGAGCGCGCCTCCTGTGTCGCTGCGAACAGCTCCCGCACGTGTGTGAACAGCCCGGTGTAGGTCGCCGGGTTGGAGCGCGGGGTGCGCCCGATCGGGCTCTGGTCGATTTCGATCACACGGTCGATGTGCTCGAGGCCCTCCACCGCCTCACAGGGAGCGGCGTCGTAGCTGTTCTGGGTAGTCCATTCCGCCGCCCGCCGGTAAAGGGTGTCGTTGACGAGCGTGGACTTGCCCGAGCCGGACACACCCGTCACGCAGGTCATCAGCCCGACCGGGAAGGCGACGGTGAAGTTCTTGAGGTTGTTGCCGCGGGCGCCGTGCAGCGTGATCGTGAGTTGCTCGTCGAAAGGCCGCCGCTCAGCGGGCAGCGGGACCGAGCGGCGGCGCGCGAGGTAATCTCCCGTGATCGAGGCGGGCACTTCCATGATCTCGCGCGGCGTGCCCTGTGCGACGACGCTGCCGCCATGCGCGCCGGCCCCGGGTCCGAGGTCGACGACGTGGTCGGCGCTCATGATCGCCTCCTCGTCGTGCTCGACCACCAGGACCGTGTTGCCGGCGTCGCGCAGTTGGCGGAGCGTGCCGAGCAGCCGCTGATTGTCGCGCTGGTGAAGGCCGATCGATGGCTCGTCGAGCACGTACATGACCCCCACCAGCCCGGAGCCGATCTGGCTCGCGAGACGGATGCGCTGCGCCTCGCCGCCGGAAAGCGTCTCGGCGCTGCGGTCGAGCGTGAGGTAATCGAGTCCGACGTCGGCGAGAAAGCGCACGCGGCTGCTGATCTCGCGGGCGATCCGCGCGGCGACTTCGCCCCGCCACCCGGCGACCTCCAGGCCTTCGAAAAAGGCCAGTGCCTGGCCGACCGGCATGGCCGTTACCTGCGGCAGGGAGTGCCCCTGCACGTAGACGTGGCGGGCGGCCGCATTCAGGCGGGTGCCGTTGCAGTCCGGGCAGGGCTGATGGCCGAGATAACGTGACAGTTCGTCGCGGACGATCGCCGACTCGGTCTCGCGGTAACGCCGCTCCAGATTGGGGAGAATTCCCTCGAAGGCGTGCCGCCGGGTCACGGTGGTGCCGCGCCCGCTGAGATACCGGAACCTGATCTCTTCGCCGCCGCTGCCGTGGAGGATCATGCGCCGGATCTTCTCGGGCAGATCCTCGTAGGGCGTTTCCAGGTCGAAGCCGTAATGCGCGGCGAGCGACAGCATGCGCTGGTGGTAATAGGTATTGCGCCTGTCCCAGCCGCGAATCGCCCCGCCGGCGA
>CAZFWB010000097.1:0-11862 GCA_964522655.1 uncultured Chromatiaceae bacterium
ATCCGGCAGCCGCCAACGCTGAGGATCCGGCGGCGCTGTGGAGCGAGTACCGGGCGGTGTGGCACCTGCACGAGGATGCGGCAGACGCCACCTCCAACGCGAATCACGGCGCGCGCGTTCAGGCGACCGACACGGCCGGCGTGATCGGACTCGCGAGCCACTTCGATGGCGGGTCGGCCTGGATCGACGTGCCCGACAGTGCGAGTCTGCGCATCACCGGGCCCCTGACCATCGAAGCCTGGATCGGCATCGACGATCCGAACCAGTCCGGCGCTCCGCGGGTGGTGTCGAAGAAACCGGCCTGGAACGCGGCCGAGGGTTACAACCTCGAATACAAGCCCGGAGAGAACAACGTCACGTCCCTCGGCAGCGGCAGCGACTACCTGCGCGCCGACGGCGTCGATCTGGACACCGCCTGGCATTACCTGGTGGCCGTGCACAACGGCGACGGCTCCGGCGCCATCTACGTGGACGGCGTAAGCCGCGGTACCGACGCCACGGCGAGCGCGCTCGCCGCCGGCAGTGCGCCCCTGCGCATCGGCGCGGCGGCCGACGCCTCGGCCACCAACCGGTTCTTCGGCGCGATCGACGAGTTGCGCCTCGCGAACCTCGCCCGGACCGAAGCTTGGCAGCGGGCGAGCTATCTCTCCATGACCGATCAGCTGCTCGACTTCGGCGCCGAAGAGCAGGTCATCACGCTGGAAGCGAGCACCAGCGTCATCGTGCACCCGCGCACGGTCGAGCTGACGCTCGCGAGTGATCCGCCGGGCCTCGAGCTGACCATGGGCTCCGAAACCAGAGTCACGCCGTTCACTTCCACCGTGATCGAGAACTCGGCCAACACGGTCGAGGCGCCGTCGCCGCAGAGCATGGCAGGCGCCTACTACGCGTGGTCGGGCTGGAGCGATGCGGGCGAACAGCAACACAACGTCACGGCTCCGGCGGGCGGCCTCGTGCTCACCGCGCAGTTCGATCCATTCGTCAACCTGCCACCGTCAGTCGTGATGACCAGCCCGGTGCAGGGCGAGAGCTTCGCAGACGCCGCAGAGATCACGATCGCGGTGGAGGTCTCCGACCCGGATGACGGGCTTGCCCGCGTGGAGTTCTTCGTCGACGGCGTGCTCGCGCAGGCAGTGAGTTCGCCCCCCTGGCAGACGAGCTGGATCGCATCGGAAGGGGTGCACGCGCTCGCCGCCGTCGCCTTCGACACGCTCGGTGCCTCGACGGCTGCAGCACCGGTGGGTGTCATCGTGGCGGTCGATCCGGCCCTCGACGGCGACGGCGACGGAATCGCGGACGTTTGGGAGGCCGGGCATGGCCTCGACTGGCAGGATCCCGGCGATGCCGGCGGTGACGCCGACGCGGACGGGTTGACGGCCCTGGCGGAGTTCCAGAACGGTACGGATCCCGCAGCCCCCGACACGGACGGGGACGGCGCGAGCGACGGCGCCGAGGTTCGCTTCGGCAGCGTGCCCACGGATCCGGCGAGCCTGCCGCCGGACTCAGACGCCGATGGTCTGCGCGACGACCTCGACAACTGCACCGAAGTGGCCAACGGGCCCGCCGCTCCGGACGCAGGCGGCAACTCGCAGCTCGACACCGATGGCGACGGCTATGGCAATGCCTGCGACGCGGACCTCAATCAGGACGGTATCGTGAACTTCGTCGACCTGGCACTGTTCCGCGGCGCGTTCGGCAGCGCCGGTCCGGACGCGGATTTCAACGGGTCCGGTTTCGTCAATTTCGTGGATCTCGCGCTGTTCCGTAGCAGGTTCGGACTGCCCCCGGGTCCGTCGGGGCTGCGCTGAGCGAAACGCCGCCGGCGAGCCGCGCGACGAGGTCGGTCCGAACGGCTTTCATTCGCCGATTTGTTGTGCCAGACTCCGGAATAGTAATGACCGCAACGGACGGATGCGGTCGCAACGGTAGCGAAGTCATCGGACGGGGCTTCAGCTGCTAGGATGGCTCATGCTGGAGCCCACGTGCAAACGGGGGTACCGGTATGAACTGTCTCTATTATCTTGCACCTTCCCTGCAGAGCACACAGAAGATCTCCGACGACCTGCACGATGTGGGCGTCAAGGATTTCTTCATCCACGTCATCTCCAGGGACGAGTCCGGCCTGAAGAGCCAGCAGATCCATTCGAGCAACTATCTCGAGACGCTCGACATCGTCCGCGACGGGTTCATCGGCGCCGCGCTCGGCCTGCTCGCGGGCATCGTGCTGGTGCTGCTCGCCATGTACTTCGAGCCCTTCGGCAGCGGCGTGCCGCCGATCGTGTACGTGCTGATCGCGGGGGTGACGACGCTGTTCGGCGCCTGGGAAGGTGGCCTGACCGGCATCGCCAGCGAGAACAAGAAACTTGCCAAGTTTCACCACGACATCGAGGCCGGCCGTTACCTGATCCTGATCTATGCGTGGAAAGAGCAGGGAGCGGCGATTCGCGCGATGATGCGCGCCAGACACCCGGAGGCCGAACTCGCCGCAGTCGACCGGCACTTCGTCAATCCGTTCAGCACCGTGCGCAAGCGCTCGCGCCACCGGCCGTCCCGGGCACAGGGGCAGCCTGGCGTGCTGCAGTAACCGACGCTTCGCGGAGGCACGACGCCCATGGCAATTGCGGTGGTGATCATCCTGCTGGTGTTCGGCTCGCTGGCCTTTCACTTCCTCAGTCCGTGGTGGTTCACGCCGATCGCCTCCAACTGGGGCACGATGGACACGACCGTCGACATCACCTTCTGGGTGACCGGTATCGTCTTCGTGCTCGTCAACCTGTTCATGGCGTATGCGGTGATCCGCTACCGCCACCGCAAGGGGCAGCGGGCGGAATACGAGCCGGAGAACAAGAAGCTCGAGTGGTGGCTGACGGTCGTCACCTCGGTTGGCGTGGCGGCCATGCTGACCCCAGGCCTGTTCGTGTGGGCGCAGTTCGTGCGGGTGCCCGATGGCGCGGCGGTCGTCGAGGCGGTCGGCCGGCAGTGGACCTGGAGTTTCCGGCTGCCCGGCCGTGACGGCGAGCTGGGCGCGACGAGCGCGGAACTGATCACTGCGGACAACCCCTTCGGCCTCGACCCGAACGACCGCAAGGGGCGCGATGACGTGCTGGTCAACGCACCGGAGCTGCACCTGCCGCTCGGCCAGCCAGTCAAGGTGCTGCTGCGCTCGAAGGACGTGCTGCACAACTTCACGGTGCCGCAGTTCCGCGTGAAGATGGACCTGGTGCCCGGCATGGTGACCTACCTCTGGATGACGCCGACCCGCACCGGCAACTTCGAGATCCTGTGCGAGGAGCTGTGCGGCCTTGCCCATTTCGCCATGCGCGGCAGTGTGGTGGTGGACGAGGAGGACGCCTATCGCAGTTGGCTCGCCGGGCAGCCCACCTTTTCCCAGACGATGGCGATTGCCGAGGGCGATCCGGCCGCCGGACAGACCGCTTACGCAACCTGCCTCGCCTGCCACGGGCCGAACGGCGAAGGTAACGAGGCGCTCAATGCGCCGCGGCTCGCCGGCCAGAGCGAGTGGTACCTGTCGCGCCAGCTGCGCAACTTCCGCGACGGACTGCGCGGCGCGCACGACGACGACGCGTATGGCAAGCAGATGGTGGCGTTCGCGGCATTACTGGACGACGAGTCGACCCGCAATGTCATGGCGTTCCTGGACACGTTGCCCGTTACGTCCGGTCCGGTTTCCGTCGCCGGGGATGTGGATCGAGGCGAGAAGATCTACGCGAGCAACTGCGCGGTCTGTCACGGCCGCCGCGGCGAGGGGATCTGGTCGACGAATGCGCCGCGGCTCGCGCAGATGGACGACTGGTACATCGCCACACAGCTCGAGAACTTCCGGCGGGGCATTCGCGGCGGTCACCCGCAGGACCGTTACGGCGCGCAGATGGCCATGATGGCCGACGTCGTGAGCAACGAGCGCATGCAGAATGACGTGATCGCCTACATCAACACCCTGAGAAGGCCGGAACGCATGACGGCGGCCGACATCAACCGCTGACGGGTACGCTGCCGGCAGAGAAAGTACGCTGGAGGAATCGCTGATGGCATATGTGGCAATCGCCGACAAGGACGTGCACCTGCATGATCCGCAGACCTTCGTCACGAAGTACATCTGGAGCCAGGATCACAAGGTCATCGCGATCCAGTACGCCATCACCGCGATTGCCGTCGGCGTGGTGGCGCTGGTGCTCTCCGGCCTGATGCGCCTGCAGCTGGGATTCCCCGACACATTCTCGTTCATCACGCCGAACAATTACCTGCAGTTCATCACCATGCACGGCATGATCATGGTGATTTACCTCCTCACCGCCCTGTTCCTCGGCGGCTTCGGCAATTATTTGATCCCGCTGATGTGCGGCGCCCGGGACATGGTCTTTCCCTACATGAACATGCTGAGCTTCTGGGTGTACCTGCTCGCCGTGCTGGTACTGCTGGCGAGCTTCTTCGTTCCGGGCGGCCCGACCGGCGCGGGCTGGACGCTGTACCCGCCGCAGGCGATCCTGCCGGGCACGGCGGGCGCGAGCTGGGGCATCATCCTGATGCTGATCTCGCTCGCCATCTTCATCGTCGCCTTCACCATGGGCGGTCTGAACTACGTCACCACCGTGCTGCAGGCCCGTTGCCGGGGCATGACGCTGATGCGCATGCCGCTGTCGGTGTGGGGCATCTTCACGGCGACCATCCTCGGCCTGCTGGCATTTCCGGCGCTGCTGGTCAGCGCGATCATGATGATCCTCGACAGCCTGCTCGGCACCAGCTTCTTCATGCCGGCGATCATTTCCCTCGGCCAGCAGATGGACTACCAGGGCGGCAGCCCGATCCTGTTCCAGCACCTGTTCTGGTTCTTCGGCCACCCAGAGGTGTACATCGTCGCCCTGCCGGCGTTCGGCATCGTCTCCGACCTGCTGAGCGTGCACGCCAGGAAGAACATCTTCGGTTACCGCATGATGGTGTGGGCGATCCTCGCGATCGGCGGGTTGAGCTTCATCGTGTGGGCGCACCACATGTACGTAAGCGGCATGAATCCTTATTTCGGGTTCTTTTTCGCCACCACCACACTGATCATCGCGGTGCCCACCGCCATCAAGGTCTATAACTGGGTACTTACCCTGTGGAAAGGAGACATCCACCTGCGGGTGCCCATGCTGTTCGCCATCGGCTTCATCTTCACCTTCATACACGGTGGGCTCACCGGGCTGTTCCTCGGTAACGTCACGGTCGACCTGCCGCTGTCGGACACGTACTTCGTCGTCGGCCACTTCCACATGGTGATGGGGGTGTCGCCGATCCTGGTGGTGTTCGGCGCGATCTACCACTGGTTCCCGAAGATCACCGGACGGATGTACAACGAGACGCTCGGCAAGCTGCATTTCTGGCTGACGTTCCTCGGCACGTATTCGATCTACCTGCCGATGCACTACCTCGGCATCCTCGGCGTGCCGCGCCGCTACTTCGCGCTCGGTGACACCAATTTCATCCCGGACTCCGCCCAGCTCGCCAACGAGAGCATCACCATATCGGCCCTGATCGTCGCCGCCGTGCAAGTGGTCTTCTTCATCAACGTGATATGGGCAATGACGCGGGGTCCGAAGGCGGACGCGAATCCCTGGGGCGCCACTACGCTGGAGTGGCAGACGCCCGACACGCCGCCTAAGCACGGTAACTGGGGCCCGCGGCTGCCCGAGGTGTATCGCTGGGCCTACGACTACAGCGTGCCCGGCGCGCCGCGCGACTTCATCGCGCAGAACGAGCCACCCAGCGCGGCCTTCCCCGTCGGCAGGGACCACGGAACGAAAACGTGAGCGCAGCGATCCTGTTCGCGCTGGTCGGCGCTGCCCTGGTCGGCTGGTGGGTCTTCGCCCGCCAGATCGTCGTGCGGCCCTGGGAGCCGGAGCAGCGCAGACTCGACGATCAGCACGATGGCTCGGTCGCCGCGATGCCGTCTGCGCGCGTCGGCTTGTGGGTGCTGATCGCGGTCATCACCTCGTTTTTCGGCCTGTTCATGTCCGCTTACAGCATGCGCATGACGCTCGCTGACTGGGAGCCGCTCAGCGAGCCGGGGCTGCTGTGGGGAAACACCCTGGTTCTGCTCCTGGCGAGCGGCGCGTTCCAGTGGACACGTGCCGCGGCCGAGCGGGGCGATCCGGGCCGCGTGCGCGCCGGCCTCGGGATTGCAGGTTTCCTGTCGTGTGCGTTTCTGGTCGGCCAGTATCTCGCCTGGCGCGAGCTCAATGCATCGGGCGAGTTCGTGTCGAGTAATGCGGCGAATGCCTTCTTTTACCTGCTCACCGGCCTGCACGGGGCGCACCTGCTCGGCGGCCTCACGGTGTGGGCCAGGACGAGCCTGCGCATGTGGCTCGGCGCGACAGCGCACCCCGGCGACATTCGCCTGAGCATCCAGCTCTGCACGGTCTACTGGCACTACCTGCTGCTGGTCTGGCTGGTTCTCTTCGGATTGCTGCTTACCACTTAGTCCCACGGGCTGAACGCTTATGAACGATCAGGCTTTGACGAGCACGGCGCATACATCTGTCACCCCCGACGGGCTTCCGGGCGTCGTCGCCGACTGGACTGCCGACAAGCAGGCCTTCCCGGTGCCGTGGGGCAAGGCGATGATGTGGATCTTTTTGCTCAGCGACACGTTCATCTTCACCTGTTTCCTGACCTCGTACATGAACGTGCGGATTTCGACCACGGACCAGTGGCCGAGCGCAAGCCAGGTATTCGCGCTGCACATCGGCGGGGCTGATGTGCCACTGATCCTCATCGCGATCATGACGTTCATTCTCATCACCAGCAGCGGCACCATGGCCATGGCCGTCAACTACGGCTATCGGCGCAACCGCGCCCGCACGACGTCGCTGATGCTCATCACCGCTGCTTTCGGCGCCGTGTTCGTCGGCATGCAGGCGTTCGAGTGGACCAAGCTGATCGTGGACGAGGGCATCCGGCCGTGGGGTAACCCGCTCGGCGCCGCGCAGTTCGGCTCCGCGTTTTTCATGATCACCGGCTTCCACGGCCTTCACGTCTCGGCCGGCGTCGTCTATCTGTGTGTGGTGGCAATGCGGGTCTGGAACGGTTTCTATGACCGCAAGGGCACCTACGAGACGGTGGAGATCACGGGCCTGTACTGGCACTTCGTCGATCTCGTGTGGGTGTTCATCTTCGCGTTCTTCTATCTCTGGTAAGCGGCGCAGAGGAAACAGCATGGAACAAGTGGAAGGTCAGCAGCACCCTATTGCCATCTACCTGTGGATCTGGGCGCTGCTGTTTGTGTTCAGCGGCTTCTCCTACATGGTCGATTACTTCCACCTGCAGGGTTACCTGCGGTGGTCGCTGATCATCATTTTCATGCTGCTCAAGGCGGGATTCATCGTGGCGGTGTTCATGCACATGGCGTGGGAACGGCTCGCGCTGAAATTCGCGATCCTGCTGCCGCCGCTGTGCCTGCTGGTGCTGATCGGCCTGATGGCGGTGGAGGGTGACTACACGTTCCTGACGCGACTGGGGTCGTTCACGCAGTAGCGGGAAAAAAGAAAAACAAAAAAGGTGCCGGACTTATTTTCCCTTGTGCGAAGAAAATAAGTCCGGCACCTTTTTCGCCTTGTGGCGCGAATCAGTGGTGGTGATTCGGTGCCGATCTCCTCTCTGACGAGCTGGCGCGCTCGTCCGCATCGCCCCAGACCCAGGCGAGCACGCCGAAGACGAACAGGGTGACGGCCACCACCGCGAAGGGCAGCGGCGGCAGCCAGAGCGGCACGCTTTCGATCGCGGGCATGCCGGCAATCGCAATCACGATCCAGCTGAACAGGATCCCGATGGTGATTCCGAACGCCAGGATCGGGCGCGTGCGCCACGCGAACCGCCATATGATCAGCAGGGCGATGACGATGGCAACGGCGACTGCGGTTTTCATGGCCTGTCCCACTCCCCGTCAGGGTGGCAATCGAGGCCCTAAGGATACCGTTTACCTGGCCTGACTCAACATGTACTCGACGGCCGCGGTGACTTCGGCGTCCGACAGGTTCACGAACCCCCCCTTGGCGGGCATGACGCCCTTTTTGCCCTGGTAGCCCTCGAGCGCATGCTTGTTGAGGGTTGCCACGCCCTGTGCGATGCGCGGCGCCCAGTCGGCCTTGTCACCGAGCTTCGGCGCGCCGTTGATGCCCGGCCCATGGCAGGCGTTGCAGGCTTGGTTGAAGACCTGCGGACCGGAGAGCGGAGCGGCCACCGGCGCCGGTGCGGCGACCGCCACCGTCTGCTCCTCGGCGGCGGCCTCACCGGTCAGCACCACCCGCCCGAACGGCTGAAGGCGTTCATTGACCTGTTGCTGGTGCGCGGGGTTCGCCTCGATCGCGGCCCGCTGGGCGGGCGAACCGATCATCAGTGCCGCCACGCCGAGTGCCACGGCGATCGCCACCAGGATGCCGATGATCAGGCTGAACAGGTCCATGAATTGCTTGTCGTGAGTGCTCAAGACGGGCTGCCCTTTCTCCTGATGGGACCGGCCTGCGGCTGCGGAATCGGTGCGGTGCGTCGCCGGGGTGCGCAGTATAAGGCCCGGCCTGCGTCAGGCAAAGTGGCCCAGTCGGTGCGGCGATCGGCACTACGATTGCTCAATCGTGAGCGAGCGACCTGGTGGTGAACAGGTAATCTTTGAGTTCCCCGGACAGCTGAGTGTCCCTGCGCCGGATCCACTCGAGCAGCATCGCGGCGTGTTCCTTTTCCTCGTCGCGGTTGTGGGCCAGCACTGCCCGGAGTTCGTCGTCCGCGCAGGTGGCGACACGCTGGTTGTACCAGTCCACGGCTTCGAGTTCCTCTTTCAGGGACTCGATGGCGAGGTGCATGTCACGAGTGTCAGCGGGAAGTTCATCTGCGGGTTCCTGGTAGGGCATGATGGGCTCCTGTCGGCCTTTGTTGCGCTGGGGCGGCCCGTGGCCCTTTCACAGGACCAGAGTGCGTGCCGGCTCGGCGTCCGATTGTAGATCAGCGCGGCCGGCGGTGGCCGCCTGATCGGGCTCGAGCGTGATGGCTGCGGAATCAATTCATACCCGGCGTTTGCCCGCCGCCCGCCGTTTCGGCGGGGCTGCGCTACTGCTGGCGCTGGTATTTTCGCCGGTGCCGGGGGCGGGCGCGCGAGAGCAGGCCGCGAGTGACGCGGTCGTGCAGGTGTTCGTGCGCGAAGGCTGCCCGCACTGCGCGGAGGCGAAGCGGTTCCTTGCCGGACTCGCGCGTGAGCGGCCGGAGCTGCGCATCGTCTACCGTCCCGTGGACCACGACCCGGCAGCGCGTGCCGCGCTCATCGGCTACTCCCGGGCGGCGGGGGTGTGGCCTCCCGGCGTGCCGACCTTCGTGTACCAGGACCGGGTGCTCGTCGGATTCGACGATGCGCAGCACTCCGGGGCGGTGATCGCGGCGCTGCTCCGCGGGGCGCAGGGCCCGGACGCCGGCGAGGTCAGGACGCGCCTGTTCGGCACGCTCAGCGCGTCGCGGCTCGGGCTGCCGCTGTTCACGCTCGCGCTCGGGCTGCTCGACGGTTTCAATCCCTGCGCCATGTGGGTGCTGCTCTTCCTGTTGTCCCTGCTGGTACACCTGCACGACCGCCGGCGCATGGCGCTGATCGCCGGCACGTTCGTCATCGCGAGCGGAGCCGTTTACTTTGCGTTCATGGCCGCCTGGCTGAACCTGTTCCTGGTGCTGGGACTGTCGGCAACATTGCGCTGGCTGCTCGGCATCGGGGCGCTCGCGATCGGCGCGGTCAACATCAAGGATTTTTTTGCCTTCGGGCGCGGGCCCTCGCTCTCCATTCCCGAGGCGGCGAGGCCGGGCCTGTACGCGCGCATGCGTTCGGCGATCGCCGCCAGGACGCTGCCGGCATCGATGATCGCGGTGGCCGTGCTTGCCGTGCTGGTGAACTTCATCGAGCTGCTCTGCACCGCGGGATTCCCCGCGATCTTCACCGCCGTGCTCGCCCAGCAGGAGACCGGCGCCGCGGCCCGCTACGGTTACCTGGGCCTGTACATACTCGGCTACCTCGCCGACGATTCGCTGATGGTGGCCGCCGCCGTCGTTGCGCTGAGCCAGCGCCGGCTGACCGAGCGGGCCGGGCGCTGGCTGAAGCTCGTGAGTGGCGGCGTGATGGCCATTCTCGGGCTCGTGCTCATAGCGCGGCCCGGGTGGCTGATCTAGCCTCGCGCGTCGCGCGTCGCGAGCCGGCCGGCGTAAAATCGAGAAGCAATTCCGTCCAGGGAGCGCGTGATGGAACTCGGCATGATCGGACTCGGCCGCATGGGCGGCAACATGGTGCGGCGGCTGCTGGCCGCGGGTCACGACTGTGTCGTGTGGAACCAGAGTCCAGGCCCGGTCAGGGAGCTCGCGAAACTCGGCGCCCGCGCGGCGGCATCGACGGCCGACCTCGTAGCACAGCTGCAGGAACCGCGCGTGGTATGGCTGATGGTGCCGGTGCCCGCGGTCGCGGGCCTGGTGGCCGAACTCGCCGGGCTGCTCGGGCGCGGCGACTGCATCGTCGACGGCGGCAACTCGCCCTTCGAGCGCGCCATCGAGCGCTCTCGCGCGCTGGCCGAACGCGGCATCGACTTTCTCGACGTCGGTACCAGCGGCGGCGTGTGGGGACTCGAGCGCGGCTATTGCCTGATGATCGGCGGCCCCGAGCCGGTGGCGCGACGGCTCGAGCCCGTCTTCCGTTCGCTCGCCCCGGGCGGGTCCGGCGTTGCGCCGACGCCGGGTCTGCCGGCCGGCAGCAGCGCGAGCGCGGGCTATCTGCACTGCGGGCCGGCGGGCGCAGGCCACTTCGTGAAGATGGTCCACAACGGTATCGAGTACGGGATCATGGCCGCGTATGCGGAGGGCTTCAACCTGTTCCGCCACGCGGGCGCCGGCAGAGCCGCCGAGGCGTCCTCCGACGACGCCGAGCGCTACCGCTACGACTTCGATCTGCCGGCCATCGCCGAGCTGTGGCGCCGTGGCAGCGTCGTCTCCTCGTGGCTGCTCGACCTGACCGCGGCGGCGCTCGCCTCGGACCCGGGGCTGGCGGCGTTCCAGGGCAGGGTGGCGGACTCCGGCGAGGGCCGCTGGACGCTGAAGGCGGCGATAGATACCGCGACCCCGGTGCCGGTGCTCTCTGCCGCGGTCTACTCGCGTTTCGAGTCGCGCGGCGAGGCTGAGTTCGCGAACCGGCTGCTGTCGGCGATGCGCATGCAGTTCGGCGGCCACCGCGAGCCGGGCCGGTGAGCACGCCGCGCAGCGATGCGCTGGTGCTGTTCGGCGCCACCGGCGACCTGGCGCACCGGAAAATCTACCCGGCGCTGCTAGGCATGGTGAAGCGGGGCCAGCTCGAACAGCCGGTCGTCGGAGTGGCGCGCTCGGGCTGGAACCTGGAGCAGTTCCGCGCGCGTGTGCGCGACAGCCTGGCACAACGCACCGGCGAGGCGGATTCAGCGGCGGCGCAGAAGCTGATTGCGCTGCTTCGCTACGTGGACGGCGATTACCAGGACGCCGGGACCTTCCAGCGCCTGCGCGAGGCACTGGCGCAGGCAGCGCGGCCACTTTTCTATCTCGCCATCCCACCGAGCCTGTTCGCCCCGGTGGTCGAGTTCCTCGGCAGCTCGGGCTGCGCGTCCGGCGCTCGCGTGGTGGTCGAGAAGCCGTTCGGGCGCGACCTCGCCTCTGCAAGAGCGCTGAATGGTACGCTGCACCACCTGTTCGACGAGTCGGCGATTTTCCGCATCGATCACTTCCTCGGCAAGGAGCCGGTGCAGAACCTGCTTTACTTCCGATTCGCCAACTCCTTCCTCGAGCCGATCTGGAACCGCAACTACGTCGAGAGCGTGCAGATCA
>CAZFWB010000098.1:0-11856 GCA_964522655.1 uncultured Chromatiaceae bacterium
AGCAGGGGCAGGGATTCGACGGGCGCCGCGAGGCGCCCGTCGTGCGTTCGGGGGTGGGTTGTGGGGGGAGTCGGGTTGAAGGCGACGCGGCGATGTTCTGGGCGGGGAATCGCGACTTGCGTCGCTTCCACGAGAGGCAGCAAGTCGCGATGCGGGCGCTCCGTCACCCGCTGCCGCCGGTGCGGCTCAAGCTCTTCCGCTCCCTGCCGATATGCTCTTCGACACCACCGCCCCTTGCCCCGGCTCGACAGGAGAACAAATCATGGAATCAACCGCGATCGCCGCGCTGGCCTCGAACAATGCGCTCGCGCAGGTGCAGCAGGAAGCCTCGGTCGAGGTCCTGCGCAAGGCCCTCGACCTCCAGGGCGAGAGCGCGTTGCAGCTGCTGCAGGCGATTCCGCGGCCGCCAGCGGTGGGCAGTACGGCGGGCGGGTTCGTCGACACTTGGGCCTGAGCGAGTGCGGAAGACCCTGCTCCGATGAGGGGCCCAATTTGGGGTGGATGTCGGTTTTCTTTACAACCGGAGCTGTCCGATCGGTTTTTTGATCGGTAGGTCTCTGGTTTGATTAGGAAAAAAATTCCTGGCACTTTCCTTGCTTTGTTTCTGGTCAATCTCGACGCTTGGCTTTTCGCCGCGGAAACATTACAAGGAGAACAATAGATGAGGATCAAGACCAGTATCCTGGCGCTGGCGTTGATGGCGGCAGGTGTGCTCCCGGCGGCTGCGGCGATCGTATCCGTGCCAATCTCGGGCAGTTCCTTCGTCGCAAGCGACGCCACCGCAGGCGACGGGGCCGTCCGTGCCACGCTGCCGGCGGTCGCGCCGATCGGGGCGGGATCTTTCCAGCAGTTCGATCCCGTCAATGGGGTGCTCATGGGCGTCGAGGCGCGTGTCGATGCGTCCGGCGTGGGGCTTCAGCAGCTTGCGCTCAACGGGGCGGCCGGAAGCAGCGCCATTACGGTCAGCTGGAAGGCCTTCGGTCAGACGCTGTTCGACCGCAAGTCGGTGGCGACCTTGACCGCGCCGGGCTTCATTGAGAGCGGGATGACGACAGGTTCGGCCGTGATCGCGCCGGGCAACCCCGCCGGCGATGCCTTCGTTCGCGTAGATGGTCAGCCGGTGGGCGAGAGTTCCGCCAGCTACGAGCTCAGTGCGGAGAAGACCACCGATGGTGCAGCCGCGGCGGGATCGGTGGCGTCCATCGCATACGTTCTTTCTGGCGAACAGAGCATGGCCTTCAGCCACGAGCTTTCCTATCTCTTCGCTCCGCATGCGCTCGCCGCATTCTCGGACGCCGGCGGGCAGGGCAGTCCGATGTTCGACCAAGGCGACGTGAAGAAGGGAAGCAGCTTCTTCATCGATCTGGATATCTTCAACCTTGCGCTGACGGATCGTGTGGGCCTCGATCTCGACGACATCGTCCCTTCAAGTGGTTCGGGGCTGGCCTTGAAGGACTTCACCGGTTTCAGCGCGCTCGCCCAGGGCGAGAAAGAGACGGTCCGCGTGGGCTTCGAGGCGACCGATCTCGGTCGACAGACGGTCCAGTTCTCGCTGATCTTCTCGGATGCCGATGTCGGCTTCGAGACTTCCAGGCAGACCCAGTCACTCCAGTTCTCCGTCACCGCCAATGTGGTGGGCGATACGCCCCCCCCGAATGGCGTACCCGAGCCCGGTGTGCTGGCACTGCTGGGTATCGGGCTCGTCGGCCTGGCTGCGCGGAGACGTCGGCCTGCCTGACGCCCTCAAGTTCCAAGACAAAGGCGCCGTAAGGCGCCTTTGTCTTGGAGCATCCCGCAGCATCGTCCGGCTGCGGTCGGCCGAAGGTGGCGGTCGGGTCAGGGGCCCTGAGCGTCAGGTCGATTTCAGCGGTAGTTGAGTTCCCGCCAGGAGATCCGCCGGATGTCGCCACCCGAGGGCTTGGTCGCGATCTCCTCGGCGATTGTAGAGCCGTCGCTCTTGCGGATCAGGGCGACGATCTTGCCGTTCGGCAGCTTGATGAGCACCGGGCGGTTCGATAGCGCATTACCGAGCGACTCGCTTGCCTGTTCGATTCCATGTGCATAGGCGCCGGTGACGAGGTCGAACTGGAAAAGATGACTCGAGCCGCCAGGCACGCAGGGATCCGCGCTGGGTACGTTGGTCACGAACACGAGCGTGGTCAGCGCGATCGCGGGATCCGTATTGACCCGCTCGCCGGAGATGTTGAAGTCGACGAACCAGCCCTTGGTCTTGTTCCAAGCGATGGGTGTGGTGCTGGTCAGGCCGCGCTTGCCGCCCGAGAGACTGGTGAGCGTCCGCGGCGTCAAGTCGTTGCGTGTGATCGGCGTGAAGTTGCTGCTGCCGATGCTGTCTGCAATCACGTAGAACGACTGGGTCGGCGGGGTGGAGCCCGTGGCAGGGATATCGCTCTCACCGAGGTAGCGCCCGGTACCGACGGCCACGAGGTTGTAGCTCACGCTGCCTGACTTGATGCGGGTAAGCTCCGGCGCCGAGGTGATCGGCTGGCCCAGCGTGGCCAGCTTGGTCACGCTCCATGCGGAGGGTTCTGCGGCGGTGAGGTCGAAGCGCCACAGGTTGCCCTTGAGATCGCCGCCATACACCCAGGTGACGCTGCTGTCGAAGTTGTCGTTCTCCACCCATGCGCTGAGCTGGCCGAGTCCGCTCGGGTCGCTCGCGCTGCCTTCCCCGGTCGAGATCGCCCGGATCACCTCGCCCGTCATGGCATCCAGCACGTAGAGATAGCCCTCGCCGTCGCCGCTGCCGTTGTTGTAGCCGGAACTCACCAGCACGACCCAGCCTTTCCCGGACTTGGTGCCATCGGTCGCGGTGATCTCGTGCTTGACGATGATCGGACGCGAGAACGCCAGGCCCATGTTGGCCTTGTCGCTCGCGCCGGTGCTGTCATTGGGGAATTCCCAAAGCACCTTGTCCGGGAGGCTTGTCTGTTTGGCTTGGGCGTTTTCTCCGGCCGGGATCGGATCGGTGACGTCGAGCGCGAAAAAGCTCTTGCCGCCGCGGCCGAGGCCGCCGACGAGGATGGTGCGCCAGTCCGCGCTGCCCGAGTTCCTGAAGGTGTTGCCGAAATCCACATCCGCCACGGTCAGGTAGCCATCGACGGTGGCCTCATAGCTCCAGGTCGGCGAGGCCAGCGCACCGAGCTTCGACAGGGCTCCTCGCGGCACGTAGGCCCATTCCTCCTCGCCGTTGTCGGCGTTGAAGGCGTGCAGCATGCCGTCGTTGGCGCCGACGTAGAGCATGCGCTGACGGTTATTCTTCGCTGCGACGAAGGCACTGTAACCGTCGTCGGTGTATGCGTGATCGGGCTCGCGCGCGAGGACGGGCTCGCTGTGGACGATCGCGCCGAGGAGATGGCTGCGGGTGCGCAGCGCCGGCGTCTTGCTCTCATGGCTGCGGTCGCCGCGCAGGTAGGCGAGGACGTCGGCGCCGTTCCCGGCC
Organism: uncultured Chromatiaceae bacterium; assembly: GCA_964522655.1. Lineage (GTDB taxonomy): Bacteria > Pseudomonadota > Gammaproteobacteria > Steroidobacterales > QUBU01. The sequence continues at coordinate 3,458 of CAZFWB010000098.1, forward strand.
CCCGCGGGCGACTCGAGCAGGTCCGTCAGCCCCGCGGTGCCCGTGGAAAAGGCGACGCCATCGTTGCCATTGTAGGTCGCGATCACACGCGAGTCCGGGCCGCGCTCGTCGAGCAGCCCGGAAGCACTGCTCTCGCACGTCTTCTGGGGCTCGCTCGAGCTCGGGCAGCTCAGCTTCCAGACGGGTCGGTCCGTGCGGCGTACGCCGGTGTCCACGTCGATCTCGTAGGCCTTGACGTCGCCCGTCCATGTGCCGGGCAGATAGCTTGTCTCGTAGGTGACGTTGTCGTTGACCGTAACGTTCGGGTTGGACACCGCCGAGGCGGCCGATGCGCTCAGGCGCGACTCGATCTCCTTGAGCATGGTCGCCAGTTCGCCTGCGAACACGTCGGGATCGGAGGTGTTGAAAAACGAGCCGCGCCCGTTGACGGCCGCGTGGGCGAGGTCGTCGAGCTTGGAGGGGTTGCTGAGTATGTTCAACTGGTCCGGCCAGGTGAACTCGTCCGGTTGGTTGGTGAAGGCGGAGTCGATCGTTTCCTCGGAGAGATTGCCCTTGACGCCGAAGCCGATCGTGTGGGTGGATAGGTGCTGCCAGAAGGCCGGATCCCTCGTGTCGGTCGGCACCTCGTTGGCCAGGTCCGTGCGCAGGTCGTTCTTCCAGTAATACATCGCCACGTCGGCCAGGGTGCCCGTCGTCTGGTCGGCGTAGGGATGGGCCGGTTCATAGGTGTAAGGGTCGCCGGCGGCACCGGTGGGGCGGGAGTGGGTGGGGCCGGAGATGCCGTCGATGTTGGAGTTGTTGATGTCCGAGCGCGCCGCGGCGGACTGCGCACTGTCCCAGTAGCCGTCGGTCATCACGATGTTGTAGCTCTTGATGCAGGAAAGTTCGGTGCTGGAGGAGAGCGCCAGATTCTGACGCCAGGGACTGTTCGAGTCGCTGCGCTTGAAATACTGCCCGATGTCGTCCAGCGCAAGGCGCAAGGGCGTCCCCTTCGGCTCGACCGGATGGGAGTAGAGCAGGCTGAAGAACTTCTTGCGCGCGTCGCCTTCAAAGGGCAGCACGCCGCGGAGCACGCGTGAGTTGAGCACGGTGTTGGTGGTGGTGGAGGACGCGTTGAGGGTGGCATAGCCGATGCGCAGGCTGGATTTCTGCTGCGAGAATGCCCGCCCGATGGCGGCGCGTGCGGCGAGCAGGCGCGAGCGATGGTAGGAGAACCAGTTGGCGAAGTTCTGCAACTCCTGTGCTTCGGTGCAGGCGTCGGCGCCGCAGTCGGTTCGCTCCGCATACCCGGGCGTCTTGTTGCCGGGGAAGGAGGCGCTGCCTTCGGGCCCGCCGATCACGTGGCGAGTGAAGTTCTCTTCCTTGTTCATCGTGCCCGTCCGGGTGAGGGGCTCGGCTCCCGTGTAAACAAAATAGACCGCAGGCCAGAAGTAGACGCTCTGTGGTACGGAAGTGGCCAGCGTCTCGTCCGCGTTGATGCTGTAAGGGAAGGTGCCTGCCATATTTGCCTGGAGGCTGACCTTGGGCGCGTTCGCGTTCCCCGGGTTCATCGATGCACTCTTGGGGTCGGCGGCTGGCCAGAGCTTGCCGTCCGCGTCGCGCCAGGGCTCGTAACGCCGCGTCGGGTCGTAGTAAAGCGGGTTGCCCGCGGCCGAACGGAAGAAGCGTGCGTTGCGGTCATCGAGCCGCGTTCCGACCGTGGCGCTCTTGTAGTCCGTACCGGCTCCGTAGATGTTGCTTGCGCGCGGAAAAAGGTAGGCGACATAGTCGAAGGCGTCGGGCTGATCCGGGATCACTTCCCAGTACATCGACCCCGAATCGTCCAGGGTCATCATGATGTTCGGCGCCACCGTGTATTTGACCGCCAGCGGCACCTGCGAGATGTCGGTGGCGGCGGCGGACGCGGCGCCGGTCATGCACAGGGCGGCAGAGAGGAGGGTGGTACGGATGAGGCGCGTGCCCCAACGGGAAGCTGGACGTAGGTTGTTCACGACGCGATCTCCAGTGACGCTTGCACGGCCTCAGCCGCCGAGCATGACCTGCACGAAGGATTGTGCGTTGTTGGGGCCGCTCACGCGGATGGTGACGCGGTAGCGCAGCGACAGCGCCCCGGTGAAGGCTTTTTCGCCGAGTCCGCCGGTCTTCGAGCCGCCGGGTTCGTCGTCGCCTTCGGTCACGCAACTACCGGCGAGGTCGGTGATCGGCGGCGTTCCGGTGCACAGGCGGTCGATCAGGTACTGCACGCGGTAGCCCTCCGGGGTCGCATCTTGCGGAAGCGCCGGCACCGCGCTCCAATCCACCGACGGGACCCCGGGGATGTCGTACTGCGTGCCGCCGATCGTCGGCTTGCCCACGGCCGTGCGGGCGAACATGACGGGCCGGTAGTTGGCGATCGTGCTCTCGTTTTCGTCATCGGCGGGGAGTGACCACTCCGACTCCTTCGAGCGGGTCGCCAGCTCCTTGGCGGCTTCCTCGATACCGTAATCGGCCGCCTGCAGGGCGGCCTGCTGGAAGGCGAGGTTGCCGGCGATGGTGACGGTGGTGTCGACGCTGCGTACCAGTGAGACGGCGGCGATGCTCATCGCCACCAGCATGATCAGCGCGATGAAGAGCGCGGTGCCGCCCTGGCGGGCGCGGCGCGGGGTCATTCGCGGTTCCATAGCGAGTTCCTCAGCGGGACGACGGTTTCGTAGCTGCGGTAGCGGTACTTGCGCTCTTCGGCGCCCAGGGTGATCTCGATCGGGTTGTCGTACGCGAAGAACTGCACCTTCTCGGGCGCCGTATAGGCGGCGTCGCGCCGGCTTGCGCGCACCAGCACCCCCACGCGCACCGCGACCAGGTCGGTCGGGGCGGCGCCGGCCTTCAGGTCCGAGCTGAAGCTGACGGAACTGGTGCCACTGTCCCACCAGCCGTATTGCGCGCGCAGCGCGATCACGTCGCGTGCCACCGGCGCCGTCACGGTGCCGGCGGCGTCCGCGCGCCTGACCTGCAGGTCGGAGTTCTGCGCGCCGTCTTCGGCATCGCGGAAGGACAGCGAGTACTCGAAGGAGGTGATGCCGGCCGGACCGAGAGACAGGATCTTGCCGACGCCCACCATGTAGGTGTTCTCCGGAAAAAGCGGATTTCCATCCGCGTCCTTCGCATTATTTTTCGTGATCTCGTTATACGGACTCTGGTTATTGGCCATGGCAAAGTGCGCCTTGCCTCCGCTCCATTTGGGGGCGTCGGTCAGCTGCAGCACCACGCAGGGCTTCCCGGGCGCGTAGAGCAGCACGAGATCGTCGTCGGCAAAGCCCAGCAGGCCGGACCCGAACATGGTGGTGGCCGGCGTCGGCATGTTCTGCGTGATCTTCGAGCTCGCCCCGACCTCGGCGCTCGAGCTGTGATAGATCGTCACGCGGTCGCTACGGCTTGCCGCCGTGCCCGTTCCGGCCGTGATGATGACCGGGAAGCCGAATTTCTCCAGGTTGCCGGCGCCCTTGTACTGGCGGATCTCGGTGCATCCGGTGGCGCTGAAGCCCGCGCCGGCGCTCAGCAGGTCGCGTTCGATCAGGGTCAGCGCGATGTGACCGGCGGTGGTGGCGTCGGCGCCGCTGACGGTGTTGGCCTTGTGGCCGCTGCTCGCGGAGAAGGTCTGCATCATGACCAACAGCGCGATCAGGCCGATGGTCATGCCGACCATCAGCTCGACCAGGCTGATCCCGCGCAGCGCACGGGCTGCGATGACGCGACGCGTTGCGGGGCGGGGCTCAGTTGTTCGCATTGATGCGGGCGCGGACGACATGATTGCTCCATTCGTTGGTTTGCGGGCGCGGCCAGCAGAGGATGAGCTCAGTCTCGCCGGTCGGCTCGTCGTGGGTGATGACGGCCTGGGCCCCCGGGATGGTCGCCTGCAGCTTGTCCATCCACGACTTCAGTGTGTCCGGTGGGGCTGTCGCGCTTGCCGTGCAATCGGCACCGGCCCGGTAGACGAAGTCGACGCGTTCATTGGCGCTCGTGATCCACATGCGCCCGATGATCTCGTCGGCCAGCACGGCGGCCTCGGCGCGCTGCTGGGCCTCGGTGCTGCGGATGTTCATGTTGGCCTGCAGGCCGACGATGCCGAGCACGCCGAAGGAGAAGATGAGCAGGGCGATCAACACCTCGAGCAGGCTGGCGCCGCGCTGCGGGCGGCTGGCCAGGGACCGGGCGGGCTGGGTCGGGAGCTTGGCGGGGCTCGTCATGACTTGCCTCCTCAGCAGGCGCGCGGATCGCCACTGGCGACCCCCGGTTCGCACAGGCGGGTCTGGCCGCCGGCGCTGATGGTGAGACGGAGTTCGCGCTTACCCGCGGTGAGGTTGTTGCTGAAATTGATCGTGGTAATCGGGTTCGCGCCCGCGACCATGCCCATGCCGCCGAAGCGGACGTCCGTCTGGTTCGCCGATACCGTGGAGCCCGCTCCGGCCCCGCTGCCGTCGAAACGCTGCACCAGGGTCGCATCGGAACAGGCGCTGCCGAGGAAGACGACCCAGCTCGTGTGGGTCTTGCTTGCGGTGCATCCGGTCGAAACGACGCGGAAACTCACCGGAAGGTTGCGCCGCATCGCCTCGGTCCGCGCCAGATCCACACCGGCGCGGAAGGATTCGGCGATGGTGCGGGTGCGGCCGTTGACGATCATCTGCTGGAAGCTGGGTACGGCGACCGAGAGCAGGATCGCCAGGATGGCGACCGTGACCATGGCCTCGATCAGGCCGAAACCGCGCTGGACGGGCGTCGTCATAGACAGCCGCCTCCCTTCTTGCCGACCCAGCAGCTCGTGCTCGTCCCGTAGGCGCCCGCGGTTGTCGCCTGGACGTTCTGCTGGTTCAGCGTATACGTGAAACCGGCCACGTCGGTGCCGGACTTGCCGGTCGCGGTCAGCGTGTAGGTGGTGCTGGTGCCCGTGCAGGTCATCGTGAAGAACTCCTGCGTGGGCATGGCGACGCCGCAGGTGGTGCCGCTCGACACGTAGCTGCGGTTGTCCTGATAGAACTGCTCCATGCGCACGCGCAGATCGGACAGCACCGAGGTCGCCTCGGTGATCTTCGAGCGGCGGATGTACTCGGAGTAGGCGGGCAGGGCGATCGAGGCGAGGATGCCGACGATCGCGACCACGATCATCAGTTCGATCAGCGTGAAGCCGCGGGCTCGGGAGGCGTGGTTCAAGGGGGACTCCGTGTCGGATGGTGCATTGTCTCGATTGCATTGTCGGACTTTGCCGGCTCGATGCTCGTGACGGATTCTATGGCGCGACGCAGAATGCCGCCGTCGCGGGTGGACGAACGGCGGGGGCTCGGAGGATGATCGGCAGGCGCAGCGCGGGCAGGCCCGCAGGGCGGAGCGGCAACGGACAGGGAGGTCGGCGCGATGCGGAGGAAGTACGGGATGGACGGACGGAAGGCGGCTGCGGTCGGCGTGCTCGCCCTCGCGGCGGGCTTGGCCGCGGGGGCGAGCCATGCGGCCGACGTGGCCGTGGCCGGGCTGTTCGCGGGCCGCGCGGTGCTGGTGGTCGATGGCGGCGCGCCGCAGACCGTGAAGGTGGGCGGGCGCACGCGCGAAGGCATCGTGCTGAAGGCGACGACGAGCACGGCGGCCACGCTCGAGCACGACGGCCGGGTCTTCGTCGCGCGCGTGGGCGAGCAGGTGGCGAGCAGCGCGGGAACCGCGGCGAGCGAGATCAGTCTGCAAGCCGACGGGGGCGGGCACTTCTTCTCCAGCGCGCGCATCAACGGCGTGGCCGTCAATGCCCTGGTCGACACCGGCGCCACCCTGGTGGCGATGGGGCGCAACGAGGCGGTGCGCCTGGGCATCGACTACCGCGCGGGCACGATGGGCCGGAGCGCGACTGCGAACGGGCTGGCGACGATCTGGAAGGTGAGGCTGGACACGGTGGAACTGGGCGGCGTGCGCGTGCTCGGGGTGGATGCGGCGGTGCACGAGACCGACCTGCCGGTGGTGCTGCTCGGCATGAGCTTCCTCAATCGAATGGACTGGCGGCGCGAGGGCGACCGCCTGCTGCTCAAGAAACGTTACTGAGGCGTCGCGTGAATCCTGCTAGCGGACCGCATGGTCTTTCCCCTCTCGAACAGATCCGCCGCCGGCTGGCCGAGCCGCGCCGGGAGGGGGGCTTCAACGGCGACGGCCGCGACCTCGCGCGCGCCCGCCCGCCCAAGCCGGCGGCGGTGCTGGTGCCGCTCGTGGTGCGCAGCGAGGCGCCGTCGGTACTGTTCACCCGGCGTACCGACCACCTGCACCACCATCCGGGCGAGATCAGCTTTCCCGGCGGCCGTCTCGAGGATGACGACCCTTCGCCGGTGCACGCCGCGCTGCGCGAGACGGAAGAGGAGATCGGGCTCGCCCGTCGTCACGTGGAACTGATCGGTGCGCTGCCCGACTACTTCACGGGTACCGGCTTCAGGGTGACCCCGGTGGTCGGGGTGGTACATCCGCCGCTCGAGCTCACGCTCGACGCCTTCGAGGTCGCCGAGGCCTTCGAGGTGCCGCTCGCGCACTTCCTCGATCCGCGCAACCATCAGGAGCACAGCATCCTGCACGAGGGGCGGATGCGACGCTTCCACGCCATGCCCTGGCATGGATATTTCATCTGGGGCGCGACGGCGGGGATCCTGATGTCGCTGTATCGCCTGCTGCAGGACGAAGCCTGAGCGTGCCGTACGTGCTTGCCTTTGTGCTATCTTGCTGCACCGATGAACCCGCTTCATGGGCGGGGGCCACTGGCGCCCGCGATGCTTTGGCTGCATGACCTTCTTCTCCCTGATCCTGGCGCTCCTGCTCGAACAACTGCGTCCGCTGCCGACCCGCGGCTGGACGGTGCGCGGAGTGCGCAGGGTGGTCGCGGGCGTGCGCGCCCGATTCGACGGCGCTTCGAGCGCGCAGGGGCGTCTGGCCTGGCTGCTGCTGGTACCGACGGCGGCATTCGCGAGCGCGTTTGGTTTCTGGCTGCTGTGGGAGATGCATCCGGCACTGGCCTTCCTCTTCAACGTGCTTGTGCTCTACCTGTGCGTCGGCTTTCGCCACGATACCCGCTTCTTTTCGGCGATCCACGTCGCCCTGCGCCTCGGCGAGCCCGAGGGCGCGCGCAGCCTGCTCGAGGACTGGCGCGGCGCGCGCCATGACGGTGCGTCGGCGAACGAGATCGCCCGGCTGGCCATCGAGGAGGCGCTGGTCGTCTCGCACCGCCGGCTGTTCGGTGTGATGTTCTGGTTCGTGCTGCTGCCCGGCCCGAGCGGCGCGGTGATGTACCGTCTTGTGGGGCTGCTCGCCGAGGAGTGGGGCGGGCGGGAGGCGGGTGCCGCGGGTTTCGGGCGCTTCGCACGGCGTGCGCGCGAGGCGATCGAGTGGCTGCCCGTGCGGGTCACGGCGATCGTGTTCTCCATCATGGGAAATTTCGAGGATGCGATCTACTGCTGGCGTTCGCAGGCGGTGCTGTGGCCGGAGAGGTCGTCGGCTATACTGATCGCAAGTGGCGGCGGCGCGCTGGGCGTGCGGCTCGGCATGCCGGTTCATGAAGCCGGCAAGCTCGTGGACCGGCCCGAGATGGGCCTGGGGAGCGAGGCGGGCGTCGACCATATGCAAAACACAGTGAGCCTGCTCTGGCGGGCTCTGCTCGTGTGTCTGTTCCTGCTCTTCCTGCTCGCGGTCGCGGGCTGGGCGGGGCGGTGACACGTCTAATCTCAACAAGGGAGTGGGTTATGGCAAATCGTGAAGTCGTCGTTCTGAGTGCTGTTCGTTCCGCCGTGGGTGGCTTCGGTGGTTCCCTCAAGGACATGGAGCCGTCGGACCTCGGCGCGGTGGTGATCAAGGAAGCGATCGCTCGCGCCGGTGTGGATCCGAAGGCGGTCTCGTTCGCCTCCGTCGGCCACTGCATCCCGACCGACTCCCGCTACGCCTACGTGTCGCGCGTCGCGACGATCAATGCCGGCATGTCGATGGACTCCGTCGCCTTCCAGGTCAGCCGCCTGTGCGGCTCGGCGCAGCAGGCCATCGTCAGCTCGGCCCAGGCCATCATGCTGGGCGATGCCGACTTCGCCATCGGCGGCGGCGTCGAGGTCATGTCGCGCGGCGCCTACCTGCTGCCCGCGCTGCGCAGCGGCGCGCGCATGGGCGACACCAAGGCCATCGACTCGATGGTCGCCGTGCTGACCGACCCGTTCGGCGTCGGTCACATGGGCATCACCGCCGAGAACCTGTGCACCAAGCACGGTATCACCCGTGAAGAGCAGGACGCGTTCGCGCTCGAGTCGCAGAAGCGCGCTGCCGCGGCAATCGCCGAGGGCCGCTTCAAGAGCCAGATCGTCCCGATCAGCTTCGAGACCCGCAAGGGCACCGTGGTGTTCGACACCGACGAGCATCCGCGCATG
>CAZFWB010000099.1:0-11852 GCA_964522655.1 uncultured Chromatiaceae bacterium
CGACGGGGGCTGCGCTGTTCCTCTTCGTGTGGCCCGTCATCGTCACCACGGTCGTCAACCTCATCCGACCGGTGCTCAATAAGCGCGGCGCGAACCTGTCGCTGGTGCTGGTGGCCGCCGGCGTGGTCGGCGGTCTGCTCACGTTCGGCATCATCGGGATCTTCGTCGGCCCCGTCGTGCTGGCGGTGAGCTGGACGCTGCTTCGCGCCTGGACCGAAGCGGAGGAGCCGCGGGCAGCCGCCGGCGGCTGAGCTGCCGGCGGCGTCAGTTACGGGCCACGTGCACGAGCGCGTAGCCGGAAAACACCACCTGGGGTACGGCAATGCCGACGACGTGACCGTCGAGGGGAGAGGTCACCTCGAAGCGCTCGTCGGTGAACGGATCGAAGATCTCGGCGATGAGATCGCCGCGCCGCACGTCGTCGTCGAGCGCACTGCGGGCGTAATACACCCCGCCGCGGCCGACCGGCGTGCGCACCCACGTCGAGCGGCTGAAAATGCGCTCGGGCGGGGTCGGGGCGGTGGCCTCGCCGCCGATCATGCCGAGCCGGATCATGACGTTGCGCACGCCCTGCACGCCGCGGGCGATTTCCTCACGCTCGAAACGCAGCGGCAGCCCGGCCTCGTAGATGATCGCCGGGATGCCGGCATCCATCATCTCGCGGCGCAGACTGCCGTTCGGACCCGCGCCGCCGAGCACCACCGCGGCGCCGAAGTGGCGCGCCAGATTGAAGGCCCGCTCGTTGGCGATGTCGACACGTACCTGCGGCAGGTTGGCGCGCTCGAACGAGCCGGTGTGCAGGTCGATCAGCGCCGAGCACTGCTCGCGCAGATTGGTGAAGATGATGGAGGCGATGAGCGCCGTGTTGCTGCTGCCCGTTGTCCCGGGAAAGGCACGGTTGAGATCCCGGCGGTCGGGCATGTAGCGGCTGCCGGTGCGAAAGCCGTGGATGTTGGCCGCCGGCAGCGCGATCAGTGTGCCGGCGAGCGTTCCGGCCTCGGTAGCGGCGAACGTTGCGCGCGCGATCTCGAAGCCGTTGCGCTCGTCGCCGTGAATCAGCGCCGTCAGGCACAAGGTGGGCCCGGCGCGTCCACCGCGCGCCACGAACACCGCGGTGTCGAGGAAGGCGCCCTCGAAGGTCTGGCTGAACTGGAAGCCGAATTTCCGTTTCTGTCCCGGCACGATGTCCCGGCCGAGCAACTGCAACGGACCCCAGTCAGCCGCATTACCTTCGACCGGCTCGTCCGCGGCGAACACCGGAGCGACGAAGATGCAGGCGGCGACGAGCAAACTCCTGAGGCGCATGACGTGCTCCCTGTGATTCAGAAGGTGTAGCCGAGACTGGTCACGATGCCGTAATCATTCTTCTCGCCTTCCTCGGGCGGATCGCTGTCGTAGGTGTCGTACACGCTGAGTTCGACGAACAGGTCTTCGATCAGCTCGCGGCGCAACGCGACGTCCACGTCGGTGCGAACGCGCCCGCCTTCGGTCAGGCTCGGGAAAACGGTCAACGAGGTCGTGAGGCTCGTTTTCGGCGTGTCGTAGGTGAAGAACTCGTACTCCGTGTTAAGGATTCCTTCCACGCTGGTCTCGGCGTCCTCGCTTCCCGCCCGCTGCTCGTTGACCACGGCCAGCCCGCCCGTGGCCGACCACAAGGTACGGCCGGTCTGCACCAGGAACCGGCCATAACCGGCGCCGGCGAGCGAGCGCAGGTCGATGGCCTGCTCGTCGTTGCGTTCCAGGCTGCCGAGAGCGGCCCAGAACCAGCGGTTCTCCAGCAGCCGGCGGTACACGGCGCCGAAATTCGCCCGGACCGTGTCCTCGGCGCCGTCCTGGGAGCGCGAATACACCGAGCCGTCGAGGTTCAACTGGAAGTCTTCAGCACGACGCCGTGCATCGAAGCTCGCGCTGAGCGAGGTGTCATCGTTGGCCTTGGTCTTGTCGAAACCGGCGCTGACCGAGCCGTCCCAGCGCTTGATCCGAGCCTCGTCGAGTTTCAGCGGATCGACCCATACGACCTGCGCCATGGTCAGCCGGCGGGGCTGCCCGTCACTCGTCACCACCAGCGTGCCGTCCGCCATGGGCATCGTCAGCGTGCCTTCCACGCGCTCGCCGTCCTGCAGTTCAACCACGTAGGTCTCCTTGCTGACCAACTGTGCGATGTCCTTCCACTCGATGTACACGGTGCCCATGCTGTCCGTGCTGACCCGGAGCCGCCCGCGCTCTAGCTGCTTGATCTCGCAGGTCAGGCGGTCGCCGTTGCGCATGTAGATGACGTCGGTCTTTTCCGCGAGGGCGGCGGTTGCACAACCGAACAGGAGGAGGGCGGCGATGCCGCGGTGGCCGACCGCTGAGGGCCCGATGGTGTTCATGTGTCGGTGTTCTCCGTGTTCGTAAATGGCGCGACTCGCCGCCGATGAACGCGCCCGGGTGCATCGGCCGGTGCAAAGGTAACATGGCAACCACGTCCGGAAATCGGGATGGGCCGGCTTGGGCCGCCATCGTTTGTGCTAGGCTTGACGGCGCGTCCGGACAAAGAAGAAATCACATGGCCAAAACCAAGCACCCGGCCTGGGCTCGCCATCTCGACAGCATCGCCGACGAACTCCTGAGGCTGTCGATCGCTTGCAACGTGCGGCTGCGCGACCCGGGCGTCATCGATCGCATCCTCCAGAACGATGAAACAGTCTGCGGCACTAAGAACTCCATCGGCTTTCGCAAGCTGCGCGCCCTCGTGATGGCAACCTTCAGCTCGCTCAACAAGGCCATAGACCGCATCGGGCCGGAAGAAACCAGACTCATCACCGACGCGATCGCCGAGCGCGTCGATCGGGCGCGCGCCGCCGGCGGGTCCCGCGGCCCGACGTCCGGCGCCGGACCGGACGGCACGAAGAGCCGAGGGCGGCCAGAATGAAAAAATCCCAGCTCGATCGCGTCAGGAAGTTCATTCGCCCGTACCGCATTACCAGCGGCAAGGGTTTCAGGCTGAAGGATATCGACCCGGGCGACACCGGGCGCCTGAAGTCGGAGGACAAGCCGGAAGCGAAAGAGATGCTCGCCCGCGGGGTCGACTGGCTCGCCGAGCAGCAGGACATGCTCTACGCGCAGGACCATTGGGCGCTGCTGCTGGTGTTCCAGGCCATGGACGCCGCCGGCAAGGATGGCACCATCAAGCACGTGACCTCCGGCATCAACCCGCAGGGCTGCACGGTCACCTCGTTCAAGCAGCCCTCCAGCGAGGAACTCGACCACGACTACCTGTGGCGCTATGTGCGAAACGTGCCCGCGCGCGGCCAGATCGGCATCTTCAATCGTTCATACTACGAGGAAGTCCTGGTGGTGAAGGTGCACCAGGAGCTGCTCGCCCGCCAGAAGCTGCATCCGTCGCTGATCAGCAAGAAAATCTGGGAGCAGCGATACGAGGAGATCGGCAACTTCGAAACGTACCTGGACAACAACGGCATCAAGGTGCTCAAGTTTTTCCTGCACGTCTCGAAGGCCGAGCAGAAACGCCGCTTCATGGAACGACTCGAACGCCCGGAAAAGAACTGGAAGTTCTCGGCCTCCGATGTCGCCGAGCGCGGCCACTGGTCGGACTACCAGGACGCGTACCAGGAAGCAATCCGTGAGACGGCCTCCGAGCACGCTCCCTGGTACGTCGTACCCGCCGACAACAAGTGGTTCACGCGCCTGGTGGTGGCCGCCGCGGTGGTCGACGCGATGGCAGCGCTCAAGCTGCACTATCCCGTGGTCAGTAAGGCGAAACGGCAGGAACTCGCCATCGCCCGCAAGAAGCTGGAAGCCGAGAACAATTAATGGGGACAGTGACCTTTTTCGCAAATGCGAAAAAGGTCACTGTCCCCATTACCGGGCAGCTTCGAAGCTGCCGCCGAGCGCAAGATGCAGGTTGACGCGTTGCACCAGCTGCTCGCTCTGCACGCGCAGCAGCGAGCTCCTGGCGCTGAATAACCGCAGCTGCTGCTGTTCCACCGCCCGCAGGTCGTCCGATCCGACGCGGTAACGCGTCATGGCCAGTTCCGTCGCCCGTTCGTTCTCGGTGACCGCCTGGACGAGCAGTGGCCGGCGGGCCTGGAGCGCGTAGCTGGCGGAGAGGGCTTGCTCGACCTCGGCGAACGCGTTGGCGCCGGCCCGCCCGTAGTCCGCGACGGCTTCCTTCTGCTCGGCGGTTCGCACTTTCACCTGTGCCTCCAGCTCGCCGCCGAGATACAGAGGAACCGTGGCGCGTCCGCCCCAGCCCCACACCGGGTCGTCGCGCTCCTTCAGCACCACGAGGTCGCTCGAGATACTCGAAACACTGCCGGTGAGCTTGATGGTCGGCAGCCGCGCGGCCTTGGTTTCCTGGACGCGAAAGAAGGCGGCGGCCACCCGGCGCTCTGCCGCAATCACGTCGGGCCGTCGCTCCAGCAGCTCCGACGGCAGACCGGCCGGCACCGGCCCGGGCAGGTCGGGCAGCTCGGCCGCGACCTCCAGCTCGGCCGCCGGATAACGGCCGACCAGGATCTCGATGGCCTGCACCGACTGGCGGAAGGCCAGGTTGAGCTGCTCGGCCGCGTCGCGATAGGTCGCGAGCGAAGCCTCGGCCACGGAGATGTCGTAGTCATTGCCGATACCGACGCGCTTTCGCTCGCGGGCAAGCTCCACGATCTTCTGCGCCGCATCCACCATGTCGCGCGCCATCTTTTCCTGCAGGCGGGCCTCGACGGCGATGAACCAGGCGCGTGCCACCATCGCGGCCATCGACTGGCGCGCGTACTGTTCTGAGAGCTGCGCCGACAGCAGTTGTTCGCGCGCCGCCTCGCGCCCGGAGCGCACGCGTCCCCAGAGGTCGATCTCCCAGCTGGCGAACGCGCCCCAGAAATCGGTCGTGCCGCTGCTGCTGTCCTTGCCGCTGATGTTGCCGATCGCGTAAACCTGCGGGAGCAGGTCCGCGCCCGCTGCCTCGACGTAGGCGGCGGCCTGTTCGACGCGCGCCGCCGCGACCATCAGGTCGGGATTGTTGGTCAGGGCCTCCGTGACCAGCGTGTTCAGTCGCGGATCGCCGAAACCCGTCAGCCAATCGTCGCCGACTGCCCCGGCCCCGGCCCCGGCGGATTGCCAGGAACCCGGCGTTTCGAGCGCCGGCAGCGCCTGGGCGCGGACTTGCTCGCGCGCCGGCGGATCCTTGAGCGCGCATCCGGCCGCCAGGCCGGCGGCGACCATGACCAGCAGGATGGCGCGAACTCTCATGGCCTAATGCAGCTTGAGGATCAGGTAGTTCAGGTAGGAGTCGACGCGCAGGATGACCTTGCGGATGATGTGGATCGCCGCGAGGTGCTCCGTATAGATGGCGGCATGGCCCATCGCGCCGGCGGCCAGGAACTTGTCACGGTCCCGCTCGGCGATATCGAGCTTCACCGCGAAACGGCCGGGCGGCATCGGCGCCGCACCGGTCTGCGGCAGGTTGCCGGACATCGCGATCTGGCCCTGTCCCTGCGCCCACACGACCGAGTCCACCGTTGCCTTGATGACTTCGCCCGGATAAGTGGGGAACGAGATCTCCGCCTCGTTGCCCGGCTTCACCCGCCAGAGTTCGTTCTGCTGGTAGAGCGCGATGATCTGGAACTCGTCCTCGACGAAGCTCATCGCCGGCGCGAACGGCATCCCGACGACGAAGGAACCGGGGCGCAACTGCACGTTGATGGCGGTGCCGTCGGACGGCGCATACATCACCGTCTGCTCGAGTTCCCAGCGCGCCTTGGCGAGATTGGCCTTGATCGTCGCGACGGAGGCGAGATCGCCGTCCACCACCGCGGCGAGCTGAGCCTGTGCCCGGGCCTCGTTGGCGACGGCAGAGGCCACCTGGCCCTGGAGGTTGGCGAGATCGGCCTGCGCCTGCTCGAGATCGAAACGGTTGCCCGCGCCCGTGCGGCTGAGTTCCTCGAACTGCTGCACGCGCAGCCTGGTCAGCTCGATCTGCGACCGAAGTGCGGCGGTGTTGCCCCTGGCCACGTTGAGCTGCTCGCGCAATTCAGCGGCCGATCCCTCGGACTCCGCCAGCTGGGCCTCCAGCGCCTTGACCTCCAGTTCGTAGGGCGTCGGGTCCAGGCGAAAGAGCACGTCGCCCTTTTTCATTGGGCGGTTGCCCTCGGCCGGCACCTCGATCACGCGCCCGCGCACCTGGGGGATCACCTGGACGACGTACTTGATGACGCGCACATCGGCCGAGGAGGGGGCGTTGATGTTGAGCAGCAGGATCGTCGCCGCGAGTCCCACGATCGGGATGATCACGGCCGTGACCTGGGTGGCCGTGTTCCATGGCAACCACTTCAGCTTGATGAAGATCAGCCAGACAAAGAAGGAGTAAATGGCTAGGAGGAGGACTTCCATCAGCCAGCGTCCGTCTGCTTGGCCGGCGGGACTACCCGCGCTTCGATCTCGACCAGCCGCTGGCGGATATCCCGCAGTTCCGCCGGTATCGGGCCACGCGCCGCCAGCACGTCGAGCTCCCCGCGCAGGCGCGCCAGGTCATCGCGGAGAAGTGCCGCGTCTTCCGCGTCCTCGGCCGCCAGTTCACGGTAGTAGTCCTCGTGCTTGTCCTTGCCGTAAGCAAGCTTGTAGAGCACCGGCTTGCTGTAGGCCATGACCCAGGCGATCGGCCAGAGCATACCGCCGAAAAAAAGCGACAGCAGGCAGATGGTCTTGATCGCGTCCTTCTGCGGGTGGTGGCGCTGCTCGGCGATCTTTTCCGGCAGGATGTGCACGTACCAGAACAGTCCGATGAGGATGATCGGCACGACGATCAGCACGACCAGGGCGACGATGTCGGCGGCCTTGTCGAGGGCCTCACCCGAGAGGAACACGGCATGAGCCGAACCGGCGCGAAGGCACAAGCCGGCGGCGACGGTGGCCCGCAACAGGTTTCGCGATTCGGTGCGGCTCATGGGCAATGATCTTCCTGCGTCCGGCAGTGATTCGCGATTGTCAATGTGCTCATTACTTTCTCGGGGTGAACAGGACGATCCCGGCCGCGATCGCACCCAGCACGGAGAGCAGGGCCATGCCCACATACCCGTCGGAGAAGGCGCGCCACGCGGCGATCGCCAGCGTCAGGATGACAAAGCCGATCAACAGGCGAACGATCATGTGGCGGTACTCCGGGGCTACTTCAGGAAAGAGGCGCGAGTGGTAATCGTTGCAACTTTTTTGTTGTGCAGGCCGCGTGGAGGGGCGGTTTCGATCCGATTCAATTTAGTCTAGCGCGGCCGGAGACCACTGCCAATCCGCCAAGTGGCGGAGTAATGTTCGGTTCTGGCGATCGGGAAGCAGGTCCGCTGCGATGCTCGACTGGCTCAGGAATTACCGCGCGGGATGGCTGCGGCCCGACCTCCTCGCCGGGCTGATCACCGCCGCCGTCGTCATTCCCAAGGCGATGGCCTACGCAACGGTGGCGGGATTGCCGGTGCAGGCCGGCCTCTACACGGCCTTCCTGCCCATGGTGGTCTACGCGTTCCTAGGTTCGTCGCGCGTCCTCAGCGTGAGCACCACGACCACCATCGCGATATTGACCGGGGCGGAGCTCGCGATCGTCGCGCCGGATGGCGATCCTACGGTCGTGCTGCCCGCGCTCGCTACGCTGACGCTGCTGGTCGGCGTGCTGCTCGCCCTCGGCGCGCTGCTGCGCCTGGGATTCCTCGCCAATTTCATCTCCGAGCCGGTGCTCATCGGCTTCAAGGCGGGCATCGGGCTGGTGATCGTGCTCGACCAGGTTCCGAAGCTGCTCGGCGTGCACTTTGCCAAGGGCACGTTCGTGGAAAACCTGCTGTCGGTGCTGCGGAGCCTGCCGGAGACATCGGTGCCGACGCTTACGGTCGCGGCCGCGACCCTGGTGCTGCTCATCGTCATCGAGCGGTTCGCGAAGCGCGTTCCGGCGCCGCTCGTCGCCGTCGGCGCCGGCATCGCCGCGATGGCCTTCCTGGGCCTCGGGAATCAGGGCGTCGAGGCGGTCGGTGCCATCCCGCGGGGTTTACCGTCGTTGCTGCTCCCCGACATGTCCCTCGTCGCCGAACTGTGGCCGGCCGCGATGGGCATCGCGCTCATGAGCTTCACCGAGACGGTCGCCGCCGGCAGGGCGTTTGCCGCTTCGGGCGAGCCCGCGCTCCAGGCCAACCGGGAACTGGTCGCCACCGGTGTTGCGACCGCCGCCGGCGCGCTCGTCGGGGCGATGCCGGCCGGCGGCGGGACGTCGCAGACGGCCGTCAACCGGCTTGCCGGGGCATGCAGCCAGCTGTCATGCCTCGTTACCGCCGGCGTCACCCTGCTGACGATGTTGTTTCTTGCGCCGTTGATCAGCCTGATGCCGCAGGCCACACTGGCCGCGGTGGTCATCGTTTATTCCGTCGGTCTCATCGAGCCGGCGGCGTTCCGTTCGATCCTCACCGTGAGGCGCACCGAGTTCTGGTGGGCGCTGGCTGCCTTCGGCGGCGTGGTGCTGCTCGGGACGCTGAAGGGGATCCTGGTCGCCATCGTCGTCTCCCTGGTCGCACTGGCGCACCAGGTGTCGAATCCGCCGGTCTACGTCCTCGGGCGCAAGCGCGGCACCAACGTATTCCGACCGCTGTCCGCGGAGCATGCCGACGACGAGACCTTCCCGGGCCTGCTGATGCTGCGCCTGGCCGGGCGCCTGTTCTTCGCCAATGCCGAGCGGGTCGCGGATCGCATCCGGCCGCTGGTGGCGGCGGCGCAGCCGAGGGTCGTCGCGTTCGACCTGAGCGGCGTGTTCGATCTCGAGTACACGGCGCTCAAGATGCTGACCGAGGCCGAAAAACGGCAACGGGAGCAGGGAATCTCCCTCTGGCTGGTCGGCCTCACGCCGGAGGTGCTGGCGATGGTGCGCCGATCGCCGCTCGGGCCAGCGCTGGGCGAGGAGCGCATGTTCTTCAATCTGGAGGATGCGGTGACGAAGTATCAGCGCCTGTAACGAAAATGAAATGGCGTCGGGTCTGATTTCCGTCCTGTCGCGGCTGAAGCCGCTCCTGCAAGAGCCAGCCGACGCCGGACCGCAGCCGTGTAGCAGGCACCTGTAGGAGGGACTTTAGTCCCGACGAAGGTGTCGCGACTGAAGTCGCTCCTACAGGATTTGGCGGCAGCCCCCCGAATTTGCGCGGCTCCGTTAAACGTGCAACCTTAGTATTCAGGAGGTCGCCCATGGTCAGGAAGAAGAAGAGCAAGACCACGGCCGCAGCCGGCCCGCTCGGCGCACGAGAACTCAGGCAGATGCACGCCTGGTGGCGCGCCTGCAACTACCTCGCCGTCGGCATGATCTACCTGCGCGACAATCCGCTGCTGCGCAAGCCGCTGAAGATCGAGCACGTCAAGCATCGGCTGCTCGGCCACTGGGGCGCGAGTCCCGCGCTGTCGTTCGTCTGGACTCATCTCAATCGCGTCATCCGGCGCGACGATCTCGACGTCATCTACATGGCCGGGCCGGGCCACGGCGCCCCCGGCGTGCTGGGGCCCGCGTACCTCGAGGGCACCTACTCGGAGGTCTACCCCGACCGCAGCGAGGACCTCGACGGCCTGCAGAAGTTCTTCAAGCAGTTTTCCTTTCCGGGCCACATCGGCAGCCACGTGACGCCGGAGACACCCGGGTCGATCCACGAGGGCGGGGAACTCGGCTACAGCCTGTCGCATGCCTACGGCGCGGCGCTCGACAACCCGGATCTCATCGTCGCCTGCGTCGTGGGCGACGGTGAAGCCGAGACCGGCCCGCTCGCTACCGCGTGGCACTCGAACAAGTTCCTGAACCCGGCGCGGGACGGCGCAGTACTGCCCGTGCTCAATCTGAACGGTTAAAAGATCGCCAACCCGACCATACTGGCGCGTATCAGCCACGACGAACTCGCGGCGCTGTTCGTCGGCTACGGCTACACGCCATACTTCGTCGAGGGCTCCGACCCGGCGCGGATGCACCAGCGGATGGCTGCTACGCTGGACGAGGTCACTGCGAAGATCCGCGAGATCCAGCGTGCGGCGCGCGCCGGCAAGGGCAAAGCCAGGGGCGACGTGCGGCCGCGCTGGCCGATGATCGTGCTGCGCTCGCCCAAGGGCTGGACCGGGCCGAAGGAGATCAAGGGCCACAAGGCCGAAGGGTCCTGGCGCTCGCACCAGGTGCCGTTCTCCGACGTGCGCGAGAATCCGGCGAGCCTGAAGCTGCTGGAAACGTGGCTCCGCAGCTACAAGCCCGAGGAGCTGTTCGACGCCAACGGGCGGCTGGTCGAAGAGCTGCGCGAGCTTGCGCCGAAGGGCGCGCGCCGCATGAGCGCCAACCCGCACGCCAATGGGGGATTGCTGCGCCGGGATCTCAGGATGCCGGACTTTCGTCGCTACGCGGTCAAGGTGCCCTCGGCGGGAGCCATTCGCCACGACAACACCCGCCCGCTCGGCGAGTTCCTGCGCGACGTCATGCGCGACAACATGACGAACTTCCGCGTCTTCGGACCGGACGAAACCGCCTCGAACCGCCTGCAGGCGCTCTACGAGGTGAGCAAGAAGACCTGGATGGCGGAGCTGCTGCCGGAGGACGCCGATGGCGGCGAGCTCTCACGCGACGGGCGGGTCATGGAAATGCTCTCCGAGCACACCCTGCTCGGCTGGCTCGAAGGTTACCTGCTCACCGGCCGCCACGGATTTTTCCACACCTACGAGGCATTCGCGCACGTCGTGGACTCGATGTTCAACCAGCACGCGAAGTGGCTCGACATCTCCAGGAATTACGTGCCATGGCGCGCCTCGGTCGCTTCCCAGAACATTCTCCTCTCGTCAACGGTGTGGCGACAGGATCACAACGGCTTCTCGCACCAGGACCCGGGCTTCATCGATCTCGTGACCAACAAGAGCCCGAGCGTGACTCGCGTGTACCTGCCGCCCGACGCGAACACGCTGCTGGCGGTCGCCGATCGCTGCCTGCGTTCCACGGACTGCATCAACGTCATCGTCGCGGACAAGCAGAAGCACCTGCAGTTCACCACCATCGACGAGGCGATCGTGCACTGCGCGAAGGGCATCGGCATCTGGGCGCGCGCGAGCAGCGACCAGGGCGCGGAGCCCGACGTGGTGATGGCCTCCTGCGGCGACGTTGCCACGCAGGAGGCGCTCGCGGCCACCGCCATCCTGCGCGAGCACCTGCCCGATCTCAAGGTGCGTTTCGTCAACGTGGTGGACCTGTTCAGGCTGCAGCCGGACACCGAGCATCCGCATGGCTCGAGCACGCGCGAGTTCGACAGCCTGTTCACGACGGACCGGCCGGTGATCTTCAATTTCCACGGTTACCCCTGGCTGATCCACAAGCTGGCCTACCGGTTCACCAACCACGAGAACATCCACGTGCGCGGCTACAAGGAGAAGGGCAACATCAACACGCCGCTGGAACTCGCCATTCTCAACCAGATCGACCGCTTCGATCTCGTCATCGACGTGATCGACCGCGTGCCGGGGCTGCAGACGCGCGCCGCCCACCTGAAGGAGGCGATGAAGAACGAGATCATCAACCACCTCCGCTACGCCCGTGAGCACGGCACCGACAGGCGCGAGATCACCGAGTGGGTCTGGCCTTACTGATGAGCGCCGAGTCGATTCGCACCGGGCTGTCGGTCGCAGAGCTCCGCGCGGCGATCCTCGACAACCTGACCTGTCTGCAGGGCCGCTACCCCGACATCGCCACGCCGTACAACTGGTACATGGCGCTGGCGTATAGCGTGCGCGACCGCATGCTCGCCCGCTGGGTGAGCACGGTGCAGGCGGGAGCCGCACCCGACGTGAAGGTCGTCGGCTACCTTTCGGCCGAGTTCCTCATC
>CAZFWB010000100.1:0-11804 GCA_964522655.1 uncultured Chromatiaceae bacterium
CGGCGAGCGCATCTGCGCGGCGGCGGGTGCGATGGCACACAACCTGTGCGGTGACACGCGCCTGGAAGATGTCATAGACCTGCTCTCGGTGGTCCGCGCCGCGGTGGCCAATGATTCCGGCCTGATGCACGTGGCGGCGGCAGCCGGAGCGCACGTGGTTGCGATCTACGGCTCGAGCTCGCCGGCATTCACCCCGCCGCTAACCGCGAGGCGGAGCATTCACTACCGCGGATTGTCGTGCAGCCCGTGCTTCGAGCGCGAGTGCCCGCTCGGGCACCTGCGCTGCCTGCGTGACATTACGGCACGCGACGTGCTGGTCTCGCTGTCGGTTGCCCGATAGGGGGGGCGTCCTCAGCCCTTCGCCAGCCGTGCGGCCAGGAAGGTGCCCCACACCTGGCCGTTTGCATAGCGCAGGGGGCCGCCGTCCGCCACTTCGAACCCGTGCCCGACCAGCAGGTCGCAAAGCCGCTGCCGGCCGCTTGCATCGAGAGCAATCGCCTCGAGGTCTTCCAGCCGCGCGATGTTCCGCCGCAAAGTCTGCCTTGCTTCGTCGAGAAATGTGCCGAGATCGAACTCCCGTTGTGCCAGCGGCTTGTTGGCCTCCTGAAAG
Source organism: uncultured Chromatiaceae bacterium (assembly GCA_964522655.1). Taxonomy (GTDB): domain Bacteria; phylum Pseudomonadota; class Gammaproteobacteria; order Steroidobacterales; genus QUBU01. The sequence goes on from CAZFWB010000100.1 coordinate 611, forward strand.
GCCAGGTTGAGCTTGCTCTTGTAGGCCAGCACCGGGTTGATATCCGGGTTGCGCCGGTACAGTTCGGTGAACACCCGGGACGTATCGTCTAGCCGCGCCGTCAGCAGCCGATACTCGGCCGCCGCAGTGCCGTCGAGCGAAGCGGCCCCGGCGCTCCGGCACAGCCGGGCCAGCTCCAGGATGATCTCCGGCGCGTCGACGTGCGTGAGTATGTGGCGATAATCCGGCAGTGGGCCTGTGGCGTTGCGGACCAGCCAGCCGTCGCGGTCGTGCATGACCAGGGCCAGCCTGCCGGTCGGCTTGAGTACCCTTGCGACTTCGGAGACCGAAGCGGCGAGGTCGGAGTATTCGAAACCGTACTGGCTGGTCGCCAGGTCGACTGTGTCGTCGCCGAACGGCAACCGTTCGAGCCTCGTGTTGGCGATGAATCGGACCGCCGGGTAATCCTGCTCGGTGCGGCCAAGAACCCTGAACGGCGCAATATCGGCAAAATCGACGCCGTAGATCGTCGTGCAGATCGCATCGCGGTTGAGCAGGTCGTTGAACATCCAGGTGAGCGCCCCGTTTCCACAGGCCAGATCGAGGATATTGCCGATCGGCTCGTCGAGCTGTCGCTGCCAGAAGGTCCGGAAGGCGCCGTCGTAACCCTCCGGCAGGGCCGATCCGAATGACGTCACCGCGGGCAATCGCCAGGCTGCGGACCAAGCCCCCACGTCGAGTCTTTTTCCTGGCACGTCTCTGTCGCCTTTCCATGCAGCATCCGGGCCGCAATCTCCCGCTGCCGTGCGCGCAGTGCGGCGGCCGATGACTGCGTTCCGGGTTGATTGCGCGCGCGTTGATCCGGCGGCAGCACTGCAATGGCATCGCCACCTTCGAAAAACAGCCCGCGATGACCGGGAAATGCACCGCGCAAGCGGCACACACGCCGGGCCTGACTGCCGGCGCACTTCGCGCCCGACTTCCGCGCAGCCCGCCGCGGCGGAAGCGCCAGAACCCGGTGCGGCTGGCGCTTTATACCATGTTTCGGCTGCGGACTTCGGAACTCAGCAACCGGCGGATGGCGACTCTCCGAGCGCCTCGAGCAGAGGGCGCAGGTGTTTCTCGTAACGCTTCCACGCCTGCACGGAGCTCCCGTAGATCGGTTGCCGGACCTGCGCAGCGCTTCGCGTGCGCACCGAATGCTTCGCCTGATGGTACGACAGGCAACCGGCGTCGAATGGCAGGCCGACTGCACTTAACAGCCCGCGTATTGCCGGCTCAGGGTTCGCGACGAGATCCTCGTACCGGACGTCGACGATCCTGCCCGGCAGGACCCGGTGCCAGTGTTCCATCAGGCCGCGATACAGCCCGTAATAGCGGCCCAGATCGGCCAGGTCGTAACTCCACTCCATGCCGGCGGTCGCAAAGAGGTACTTGAATGCGGAAAGACATGTGTCGAGGGGATCGCGCCGGAGGTGGATGATCCTGGCGTTCGGCAACATGATGGCGATCATGCCGATACGGAGGAAATTGAACGGCATCTTGTCGGTGACGTGGGGCTTGGAGTCGCTGCGGACCCGCAGTCTCGCGAGGTAATGGTCCGCCAGCCGCTGCCAATCGGCGGGCCGCAGGCGCGCGACCGAGGCCGGCAGATCCCGCAGCGCCGCTGTGCAGATCATCGGAAGGTCCGGCAGTTCGCCGCCGCCATGCACCATCGGGTGGCTGGCCAGGATCTGCTCGACCAGGCTGGTGCCTGACCGGGGCATGCCGAGAATGAAAATCGGTGTGGCGTCGCTGCGGCCCAGGCCCTGGCGCTGCGTCAGGAACTCCGCGTCGAAGGTGGACCTGAGGCGCCGGAAAAACTCCTCGTCGCTGGCGATCGAGTACGGCTTGATGCTGCGGCGCTGCCGGTTCGCCTCGGCGAAAAAACCGAAGGCCTTGTCGTAGTCCCGCAGGTCTTCGAATGCCTTGCCAAGCCCGAACGCATAAATCATTCGCTCGTCAGGGGACGTCGTTGGCCGGTCGTGCAGGGCCTCCATGGCCCTGATGTCGGCGTCGTACCGGGTGTGTCTGCGCACCGAGGCGAGCAATTCGTACGTCCGGGCTGCAGGCCTCAGGTGGATGGATCTCCTGTAGGCTGCCGCTGCATCGTCGAGCCGGCCTAGATCGCTGAGCACGTGGCCGCGGCTACGGAGGATATCGGGGTCGTCGGGGCGCAATGTCACGGCCTTGTCGTACGCTGCAAGGGCTTCCTCGGCACGGCCGAGATACCTCAGAGCCATAGCGAGACCGAGATGATTGCGAAACTCGGCCGGTTCGACCGCCAGCGCTCGCCTGTAACAATCCACCGCATCCTCGTAGCGGCACAGGCGGAAACATGCGCCGCCGAGACTTCTCTCGGCCACCGGTGAGTCGGCCCGAATCTTCAGTGCGCGGTCGATCACTTCCCAGGCTTCGTCGTAGCGCTCGAGCTCCATCAGTGAATCGGCCAGATTGGCGTGCGCGGGGACGTGATCGGGCGCGCGGGCCAGCACTTTCCGGAAACGGGTAATCGCCCGCTCGTAACGTTTTGCCCGCTGGTGCAGTGCGCCCAGGCAGAGATTGGCCTCGACGTGCCGCGGCCTGAATCGGAGGATTTTCCGACAGGCTGTCTCGGCCGCCTCGTACTGACCGGACTGCATGAGCTGCCATATGGGCCGCATGTCCTCCTTCTCGGCGGACGGGCTCGGCCTGCCGCCGAGGCCCAGGAAATCGAACAGGCGGCTTGTCCTGCTTTCAGTCATGGCGTGGGAGCGTCGTTCACTCGTGAGGCGCCGGCCTCGTTCCCGCAGCCCATCGTAATGGAAGGCCGGGGGATCCACGACATCTTCGCGCCTGCAATATCGCACGGCTCGTCCGCGCACACGGCGTGAAGCGGACGTGCCGGGCTCCGGGCGCCGCTCTGGAACCGGGGGGCTGCACGGAGGCCGGCTTGTCATTCCTCGGCCGCAGTGTTAATGAGGGCAGCATGTACGCCATCCGGGATCCGACCGGTTCGGCGGCCTGAGCAGGGACGACCAGGGAGATCCCCATCATGATGTTCGCAAACATCTGGTACATCGCCGAGTGGACCGAGAACGTCACCGACCGGCCGGTGAAGGTGAAGATGCTCGGCCGCGAGTTCGTGCTGTTTCGCGATGCCGACGGCAACGCCGTGTGCCTCAGCAACACCTGCTGTCATCGCGGCGCTAGCCTCGCTCAGGGCAAACGCCAGGACGACGGCACGGTCTCGTGCGTGTTCCATGGCTGGCGTTTCAACACGCAGGGCCGCTGCGTCAATATTCCCTCGCAGGCAAGGCCCGCCGACGACATCCCTGCCTCCGCGAAGGTCGACAGTTACCCGGTGCAGGAAAAGCACGGGCTGATCTGGGTGTTCCTGGGCGACGACCCGGATTCAGCACACCCGTTGTTCGACATGCCGGAGTACAGCGACCCGGCATGGCGCAAGGTCACGTTCACGGACACCTGGAAGGCGAACGTGCACTGGGCCAAGATGGTGGATCTCGACCAGGTGCACCTGCACATCGTGCATGGCATCGCGCTCAACGAGGAGAACCCGAGCCGGCCTTCCGAACACAGCGTCGAACCCATCGCGAACGGTTTTCGCACGCACCTGGTATCCCGGCCGCCGCCCCGGGAAGGCTCATGGGCGGCGCTGCGCAAGGAGCGGGCCGAGATCAATTCATGGCTCACGTTCTACCTGCCCGGTTTCACGCTCTACGGCAAGATCGAGATCGCCAAGGGTTTCTGCAACGTGTTCTACTCGATGTCGACGCCCATCGACGAGGAGAACACCCGGATGTACCTGATCGCGTTCCGCAACTTCATGCTGGAGGAGGACAAGGACAAGGACCACCTGCAGCGAAACCTGCGCAACGTCTATCAGGACAAGGCGATCGCCGAAGGGCATCTGCCGAAGCGCGCGCCCGACGTGCCGCAGTGGCCGGTGATCGCCATCGACCGGGAGGACCGGCTCATGGCTGCCTATTGGCGGCTCATGCGCGAGCTTCGCGAGCGTGGCTGGCAGATCGACCGGTTGAAGCTGGAGGAACAGGAACGCAACGGCGAGGTGCGCGTCATCCCGTCCCCCGACCGGCGGCAGAACCCGCAGGACTGGGTCTACGAACCGGTGCCCTTCTTGCCGGCTGCCGCGAGCCGAGCGGGTGCCAGGCGCGGCGCCGCCTGAGCACGCCCGCCGGTCGGGACCGGCAGCGCCGTCGGTGGCCGGTCAGCTACGGCGCGTGCCGGATGCGTCGCTGTCATTGAGAAACTCCTCGAAGCGCCGCTCCACGTTACCCGGCTCACGCACGATCGCGTGAATCCAGCGGAATAGCGGGAGATCGGATGCGTCGAGAAGCCGATGCCGGTCTGCGGCAGCGAGCGTGCGGATGGCCTCGCCCTCGATGCCACCGGGTTCGCCGACCCGGGTCTCGCCGCGGGCGAACCGGCGGCCGAGCTCGTGGTGGTGGGAGTGTTCGCTGGTCGCGGTGGTGACGAGATCACCCAGGCCGGCGAGGCCGTAAGCGGTGCCGGAGGCACCGCCGAGTTGCCGGACGAGGGCGTCCAGCTCGCGCATCGCATGGACCAACAGCCAGCCGCGCACGTTGTCGCCGAGACCGAGCTCGTCTGCCATGCCGAAGGCCATGGCATAGACGTTCTTGAGCACGACCGCCCAGTTGATGCCGATCATGTCGGCAACCGGCGCGACATGCAGCCGGGTGCCGGCGAACAGGGCAGTCACGCGCTCGACGACCCCGCTGCCGCGGCAGCCGAGCTGCGCGAAAGCGTGGCGCCCGGCGTGGATCTCCTCGGCGATCATCGGTCCGTGCAGCACGCCGTAGCCGTAGCGTTCACCGAGCGCGCTCTGGAGTATCTGCGTCACCGGCCTGCCCGCCGGGTCGAGTCCCTTGGCGACGCTGAGGCAGATGCAGCCGGACCGGAGCAAGGGCGTGATCGTGGCGAGCACCTCCGCGTGCGGCGCGGTGGGCAGGCAGAAGATCACGACGTCGGCCTGCGGCGCCGCCTCGGCCAGCGTGGCCGAGCGAAGCCCGGCCTGCGGAAATTTTTCCCAGATCGCCAGCTCCGCGCGGTCTGCCAGCAGCAGCTCCATTGCGCGGCCCATCTCGCCGTGGCCGAGCACGAGCACGCTCTGGCGCGTCGTCATTCCGCCGGCGGCAGCGGCCGCCGCAGCGTGAGCGCGCCACGGATGTCGCCGACTTCGTATCCAGTCGCCCGGTCATCGGGATAAAGCTCGGCCAGCTGCGCCCGGACCGCCGGGCTGATCCGCTGCGCGGTGCCGTGACAGGCGAGGCACAGTTCCTGCGTGGGCAGCGCCCGCATGTAGCGGTACACCGGCTGATCGTGCTCGACAATCGTCTCGCCACGCTCGAGGGCGGCCGGATTCTCCCCGGCGGCAGCGCGCCGGTCGAAGTCCTCGAGGACCGCGCGCTCCCAGGCGTCGGGGAGCGCTGCCGGGTTGCGATTTCTCAGGCTCACGCGGCGGATCGCCCAGCCGCTTTCCGCAGACGCTTCGCGCGCCAGCTCGGGCGCGGTATCGCGGCAGGCCGTGATTGCGCCCTCGAAACCGCCCCTGGCGATCTCCTGCTGCAGCACGGCCAGCAACCGTGGCGGCAGGACGGCGGCGACACGGCGGGCTTCTTCGAGCAGGGCGGCCTCCTCTGCGGCCAGGCACGGGCAGGCCACGAGGAGCGCGCCGAGAAGCCAGCGCCGCAGCGAAGGTGTGGAAGTCATGATCATTTCTCAGTCAGCCACATCCGGGTCAGCAGGAGTGTACGTCAGGCGCGGGCCGCGGGTTGCCTGCGAAGCACGGAGGCCACCATTCCCAGCACGAACAGGGCCAGTGCCGCAGCGTTGAGCATTCCACCGGCGGCGCGGACCTGCGCTACGCCGAGCAGCGTACCGGCGAGGCGTACCAGTAACGACAGGTGCAGCACGGCGAGCGGCGCATAGAAGAGCACGTGATACGGCAGGTGCACGCCGAGCACCGCGGGGAAGATGATCGGGGCGTGGCCGAATACCATCGCGAACACGAAGCCGAGCAGTATGGCGTGGAGCCCGGCGTCGTAGGCGGCAGTGCCCGGGGTAATCCCGCCGGTCGTGAGCAGTATCGACGCGCCGATCGCGAGCCACGCATAGCCGCCGAGGAGGCATACCGCGATGAAGCGCGTCAGGCCATGTTCGCGCACGGTGCGCCGGGCGATGTCCTGGCGCAGCAGCCAGAGCGCGAGCGCGAGCAGCGCGGCGGGAAACAGCGCGCGCCCGGCCAGCGACGTGCCGACCGGCGGCGGTGCCGTGATCAGCACGGCCATCAAGACGAGCGTGAACACCCGGCGCGCGGCTGGCGCGGGCGGCAGGAAGCGGGACAGTTCGAGCCGCTCGCCGGCGATGGTCAGGATCAGGAACGACATCCACGGCGGCACCGCGGCGGCGACTGGCGCCCCCGTGAGCCACAGGTAATTGCCGGCGCTCCATGCGGCGGCGCCGAAGGCCAGCGTCAGCGTATGAAGCGCGCGCTGGCGCTGGTAGATGAGCAGCGAGGCGCCGAGCAGCACCAGGCTGGCGGCGGCGAGCAAGGCGCTGGCCGCCGGCTGGCCTGCGCCTGCCAGTAGCGCCAGCCCACCCAGGCCCGAGAGCAGCGGCGCGAGATAAGCCCAGAGCGCACCCAGCGCTACCGCGCGTTCCAGGCTGATTACAGTGCCGAAGAAGGCGCCGATCATCAGCGCTGCGTGGTCCATGACCGATGCGGCACCCGGTGAGGGCGCCTGCCAGCCGAGACGCACGAGGCCTGCCGTCGCCCCGCCCGCGAGAGAGAGCATCGCGAGAACCAGCAGGGGAAAGCGCCATGCCCGGGGCAGGTCGGTGCTCATCGCCACCCGAAGTGTTCGCGCGCCTGCTCACTCATCATGGAAGGCTCCCAGGGAGGGTCCCAGACCAGGCTGACTGCTATGGAAGTGTCCGCAGGCAGTCGTGCGGCGAGCACCTCGCGCGCTTCCTCGACGATCGTCGAACCCATCGGGCATGACGGTGCCGTCATGGTGAGATCCACTTCGACCCGGCCGTCGGCGAGGCGCACTTCGTACACGAGGCCGAGATCCACGATGTTCACCCCGACCTCCGGGTCCAGGACCTGCATGAGGGCCTGGCGCAGGTCTTCCACGGTGGGCTCGTGCGAAGAAGGAGTCGGCATCACGGCACCATGGCGAAGAGGTCCTGCGCCGCGACGATAACATGATTGCCCGGTGGCATTATGGCTCTGTGAATTTGGGGACAGTGACCTTAATTCCAGAGACGCGCATGCCCCGCCTGCACCGGGCCGGCAGGAATTAAGGTCACTGTCCCCAAATTCCCCACATCCTTCGCAGCACGCCGTCCCTGCGAACGAACTCGTGCCAGAGGGCCGCGATCACGTGCAGACCGAGCACGAGGCCGCCGACCTTCCAGCAGGTCTCGTGAATCTCGCCGAACAGGTCGCTGGTGAACGGCGAACCCTCGGTGGCCTGGGGGACGATGCGGAACACGTTGTCCCAGCCGAAGAAGAAAATCGGGAATTCGCCGTCATAGGCCGAGAGTGCCGCCCAGCCGGTGAGTGGAAAGACGACCAGCAGCGTGTAGAGCAGGGCGTGCGTCGCGCGTGCGGTCAGCCGCTGCCAGGCGGCCAGCGCTGCCGGCAGCTCCGGCGTCGGGTTCTGCAGCCGCCAGCCAAGTCGTGCGACCACGAGTATCAGCACGAGAAAGCCGTTGGTGTTGTGCGCCCTCGAAAGCGTCATCACCAGACCTGTGTCGCCCTTGCCGGCGAGCCAGGCGTCGTAGGCGTCCACCATCCAGAAGCCGAGCGGCACCTGCGCGGCGATCATCAGCGCCATCAGCCAGTGCAGCAGCCGCGCAGGCAGGCCCCAGCGCGTCGAGGTGTTGCGGATCATCACAGCTCGCCGTCGTAGTAATCGAGCAGCGTCCCCTCACGCACCATCACCCGCTGCCATTGCGGGCCCGTCCCGGGCCCACCGAAGGCGCCGACCTTCTTCGAGTCCGGGTAGCCGACCACCTCCGTCGGAATCATGGTGGAAAAACAAAGGTAACGCAGCGGTGTATCGCCGGTGTTCAACAGTTGATGGGAGTACTCCGGGCCGATCAATAGCGTGGCGTAATCCCCCGGACCGACGGCGATCCGTGCCGTGCCGATCTGCAGGGTACCGGTGCCCTCCAGCACGTAGATCGACTCCTCGTTGGCGCAGTGATAGTGATTGGGAAACGCGGTCCGGCCTGGCGGCACCTCGTAGAGGCTGCAGCCGATGCCTCGCGCGCCGGTGGCCCGCCCGAGCGGGCGGGTCTGCAGCGCGAAGCGCTCGCCCTTCGAGAAGCCGCGGGCTTCGATCTCCGCGATGTTCACCACGTTGGGATGGCGGCGGGACGTGCTGCTCATGGGCGTCTCCGGTCAAATCTTCGTTCCCGGAGACTATACGGCAGCATCCCGGCCCGGATCAGCCGGCGTTGGCGCCGAGCCGGCAGGGGCGGCGCTCCCGGACCCTGACGCCGGTCAGGCGACCGAGCGCAGCACGTTGATCGGCGCGAGTTCGGGGAAGTGCGCGTTGGCGACCGGAGTGAGCGCGGTCCAGATGAAGCAGTGCTGGCCCGACAGGCAGCCGTGGCTGACGCCGTCGGCAAACACCATCCACGCCGAATAGGGCGCGAAGTGCACCTCCGCGTGACCGAGCGGATCGGACTGGAACCCGGGGGTATCCTTCATGAAATCGTGGAATCGCTTCATCGCGCGGTCGTAGGGGCTCGAGTCGAGTACCTTGGCCAGTGGCACCATGCCGCTCAAGCCGCGGATGAGTCCGCTGCGAAGGTGATCCCACGGACCCTTGTCGAGTCGCCCGACGTGCCCGCCGGGACCGGTGAAACCGGCCTGCTCGGAGTAGCGGGGAAACACGGAGCGGAAGTCGCCCTTGCTCACCCAGACGCGCTCACGGGTGGGATTGACGTTGATGAGGAAGCGCAGGATGCGATCACCGTTGGTGGCGCCGTAGGCTCCGGCATCGAAGTGGATCAACTCGCTCGCCTTGTGCGCGTCGATCGCGCGCCCCCCTTCCTCCATAGGTCGCAGGCTGCAGGTGGCAATCGGTGCGTTGCGCATCAGTTCGGGCATGATGCGCCGGGTGAACTCGGCAACGTTCTCGCGTACGCTGACCAGCGTACGGTAGGCAAGCGGATAGATCGGGGAGTCCCTGCGAAGGCCGCGCACCGAGTCGGCCTCCGGGTGATAGCTGACGTTCTTGCGCGTGAGCTGGGCCGGCAGCTCGTTGCGCAAGCGCTCGAGGTCGGCTTCCGGCGGCAGCGGCACCGGGCACCTGGGGAAATAGACGATGTTGCCCTGTTCCAGCAGGTCGCTGATGGTGCGCGGGCCGGCGGCCTCGAGTCGTGCCTCGTCGAACACTTCCAGCATGCCTGCCAGTCTCCTGTCGGATCGCCTCGCCGGCGGTTTCGCAACGCCCCGGGGGTCTCAATTGACGGTTTGCCCGCCGCCGCTATTTTCGCAGAACCTGCCCGGCTTTTGCGATCACGTCGTTGACCTGGATCAGGTCCATCGCTGCGGGGTCGCGCACGCGCTGGCCGAAACGCAGTTGTGACACGGGAACGCCGAACTCGCGGCGGACCGCTTCGGGATACGCGTCGACCACGAGCTCCTGGCTGAAATAAGGCCCGGTGCGATGGCGATTCGAGGTGGCGTACAGCCCGATCACGGGCGTGCCGACGGCCGTTGCCATGTGGGCCGGACCGGAATCGGGGCAGATCAGCAGCGCCGCGTGCTCGAGCAGCGCGAGCAGCTGCTTGAGCGTGGTGCCGCCGATGAGGTTGGTCACGGGCGCGCGCGTCTCAGACGCGATCGCCGCGCCATAGGCGCGCTCTACCGCTGTCGGGCCGCCGGTGAGCAGCAGCTTAGCGCCGAACTCCTGCTGCAGCCGGTTGGCGACCGCGGCGTAGTTCTCCACGCGCCAGTTGCGATAGTTGCGAAAGCGCTGGCTGCTGCAGGGGCTGATCACCACGAGGGGTCCGCTTGCGCCGCGCGCCTGCGCCTGGGCGAAAGCATGGTCCTCGTCGGAGAGCGGGATGTCCCAGCGCAGTTGCCGCTCGCGAATGCCGAGGTGCTCGAGGAACCCGAACAGGCCGTCCATCACGTGCTGCTGGCCTCGCTCGGCGATGCGCTCGCTGGTGAACAGCCACTGGTAATCGCGGGCGCGGCGGCGGTCGAAGCCGATGCGCCGCTCGGCGCTCACCATGCGGCTGGCGAGATTCGCGCGCATGGAAGCGTGCATGTGCAGGAGTACCGGGTACCTGCGGCCGCGGGTCTGTGCGCGAATCCGCGCGAGACTCCGCAAGGGCCGGCGCTTGTCGAAGGTGATAAACTCGATGCCGTCCACCCCTTTCATCAGTTCGTGCTCTGTTCGGCCGATCACCCACGTGATCCGCGTGTCGGGCCAGACAGACTGCACGGTGCGCAGCACCGGGAGCGTGTGGCAGCAGTCACCGATGGCCGAGAGCCGAATGACACAGAGCGATTCCGGCCCTTGCCCTGGCGGTCGACCGGATGAAAGGGCCATGCGTTGCGTGGAACGTTTAGAGCGGACCGGGGAAGGCGCCATCCTATACGATGGCACCCTCGTCAACCACATGAACGCGGACTGGTTCGATCCTGCGCACTGGCCGGCGGCGCGCGCAGCGCCCGGCTACTCCGGCGGGCGAGGCGCGACCCTGTTCATTCATTGCGAGGACCAGGACTGGGTCCTGCGGCACTATCACCGCGGCGGCACGGCGGCCCGTTTCGCGAACGACGCCTTTATCTGGCTGGGCGAGGAGCGCACCCGCTCTTTCGCCGAATGGCGTCTCCTCGCCCGAATCCAGGAGGCCGCTTTGCCGGCGCCCAGGCCGGTAGCGGCCCGCTACCGGCGCCAGGGCATGCTCTATCAGGCCGACCTGATTACGGTGCTCATTCCCGGCGTCGTGCCCCTGTCCACGTATCTCGGCGCCGGCGAGGTGGACGAAGAGGTGTGGCGCAAGGTCGGCGCCTGCGTGGGGCGTTTTCACCGGGCCGGTTTCTTTCATGCCGACCTCACCGCGCACAACCTGCAGATCAACGAGCGCGGTGAGATTTTCCTGC
>CAZFWB010000101.1:0-11549 GCA_964522655.1 uncultured Chromatiaceae bacterium
CACGTCGTCCGGTCCAGGGGCGGAGTTGATGCACCAGGGTGCAGTGAAAGTCGCCTCCAGGAAGATGCCGGTCTGCAGCCGCAATACTTTCAGAACCTCCGACAATGCATCCATCGTGCTGGCGTCCCGGTCAAATTCCGCGGTGTCCCGGTCAAGAAGCAGGCGTATGCCGGCAACCATCCGGCGCGACGGGCAAGAACCCCGGCGGCAGCGTCAAGTGCGCGGCAACGGGCGTTTCTACCATACACCCCGTCGCTGAAGCCACCTGAGTCAGAAGGAGTCAACCATGCCTGCAACGACATCGGACAAGACTTCGCGCTACGCGCGTTGTATCGCGGCCTCCCGCCGCGTTCGCTGGGAGATCGACGCGGACGTCATCCGCGGGCGCGACTTCGACTACGGCAAATACTTCCTGCCCGAGAGTCTCTCGCTCGCGAACCGGCTACCGTTCCTCGATGAGAGGCAACGCCGGTTCTTCAGCCAGGTGCAGGGGCGCACCTACGCCAACATGTTCGGCCTCGTCGAGCGTTTCATCGGCGCGAAAATCGTCGAGATCACCCGCGATCACGCGACAGGCGACCAGGTCGCCATGGAGGCGCTCATTCGGTTCACCGACGAGGAGCTGAAGCACCAGGAACTCTTCCGCCGTCTCGATGCGCTCGCCGCGACGGGCATGCCCGCTGGTTATCGTTTCGTGCCGGAGCCGAACGCGGTCGCGTCCTTCGTGCTCGGCAAGGGCAACTGGGCCGTGCTGGCTCTGACCTGTGACATCGAGCTGTTCACGCAGGCGCACTACCGGGCGAGCATCGGGCGCAACACCGGGCTGTGCCCGCTGTGGCGCGATGTGTTCCTGTTTCACTGGCGCGAGGAGTCACAGCACGCGATCCTCGATGAGCTGGAATGGCGCCGCGTGGATGCAGCGCTCGACGACGCCGCGCGTGACCGCGGCGTAACGGAGCTCATCGAGCTGGTCGCGGGCGTTGACGGCATTCTGCAGGCACAGGCGGCCGCCGACGCCGGGTACTTCACTGACGCAGCCGGTTGCGCATCCGCGCAGTCCCGGCAGATCGCGGACGCGTTCCTGGCCGCCTACCGCTGGCAGTACATTTTCTCCGGCGTGCAGCACGCGCGTTTTACCGGCATCCTGTCCGAGATGCTCACGCCGCAGCAGCTCGGGCGCATAGAGTCGGCGCTGGCCGCTCTGGGGCCGGGACACGGCGCGCAACGCGACGCAGCCTGACATCCGGCTGGCTGGCCGCCGTGAGTAAGCAGCGCTGAATCAGCGGCAGCGCTCACGGGCCTGCCGCCGATACCCGGCGCACGCGGCGGCGAGCGAGCAGGAACGAAGGTCCGGGCCGTCGCAACTGCTCGTGTGGTCCCGCCCTTATACGGCGCTCATGTGCTCACGCACTGCCGTGTACGCGAGGCCTGATGCCTGCGCTCGATGCTGGCGGACAGAAAGAGCGTGCCGTTATTCGGGCTGAGGTGGGGCAGCCGCTAGTCCGCTGCCAGCTTGCTGCCGGCGTCCGGGCCGAGCCGCGTCACGAATACTTCCTCGTTCTCCTGCTCCCAGGCCACGAAGACGGTGCCGTCCGGCGCCACCGCCGTCGCGGGGTAGGCGGAATTCCCCGCCGGCGTCTCGATTTCGGCCGGCGCGGACAGAGTCGCACCGTCATCCGCTGATACCGCGGTGAACAGCCGGCGCGGGCCATCGATCTTGGCCTGCCAGACGATGCGCAACAGGCCGTTCCCGTCGACGGTGAGTTCCGGCGCGTCGGAATACGGCGCGCCCGGATGCACCGCAACGCGGCCCTTGAAGCTGCGGCCGCGGTCCGAGGATCTCGTGAAGTACACGCCGGGCGGTTCTTCGCCCGCGGTGTAGGAGGCTGCATACATCCGGTCGCCATCGATTGCGAGCTCGGTGGGCTTCAGCGGGCAGCCGTCGATCTTCCACGGCGCGAATGGCAGACGGCTCTCGCCATTGAGGGTCGCGCCATCGCCGCTCAGGCGGGCCACCGTGCTGTCGCGCCCGTCCGGATAGAGCTTGCGGTAGCCGATGAAGGTCTCGGCGCCGCCAAATGCCACGGTGAGCTGGCAGCAGGGGCACACCGCGTCGCTGGCGATCGCAGCGCGCTCGGCGGTGAACGTCCTGCCGTCATCCGACGAGATCGACACGTGCGCATCGGCACCATCGGCGTTGCTTTTCATGTCGCCGATGTCCTGCCACGCGGTCACCACTTTTCCGTCGGGCGACACGCCCATGGTGCCGAAGGAGAAGGTTGCCGACAGGCCCTCGCCGAGCAGTTCGGTCTGGTCGAAGTCGGGCGGCCGGTTGATGGTCCGCGCTTTCTCGAACGTGCGGCCTCCGTCCGTCGAGCGCGTGTAGCGCGCCGTGACGACGTCGAGTCCCGTGACGGTCGAGCGTTCGTTGCCCGGGAAAAACACGTGAATGGTGCCCGAGCGCCCGACCGCGACCCGCGGCTTGCTGACGGCAAATCCCCAGACCGAGCCCGGCTCGTCGTTGACGCGCACCGGCTTTGACCAGGTGTCGCCGCCATCGGTCGAGCGTGTCAGGTACAGGTCCGTCGACGAACGGTGACTGTGCTCGCCCGGCTTGCGGGGCTTTGGTGCAGGACGGTCCGCCGTCGGCCCGCGGTCGAGCCATATCGCCACCACGGTGCCATCGGGAGCGACTGCGATCTCGGGGCTCGTCGCCCTGCGTCCCGCTTCGCTCAGTTGCTGCCACGCCGGTGCTGCAACTGCCGCCATCGGCAGGAGCAATGCCGACCAAAGTAGATGTCTGGCGCTCATGCGGATTCCTTTTCGCTGGAGTCCCCGAGTATCTCGCTCTGTGTATATAGTAGCCGCTCTCCGTACTCCAGACGACCAGGGCAGGCCCTGTCCGCGCTGCGACCGGGTGGACACGGCATTCGGTACGGTCGTGGTCATCGAGTGCTGCTGCGCTTTCGTGTCGACGGGCTTTGAGGGTAACCTTAACGCGCCTGATCGGTGCCGGCCGGGCATCTGCGGGCTGCTTCGGCTGGACATACGAACACTTGGGGGTAATGCAAATGCGCGCAGCGAACAGGATCACGCGGGTCGTTCTTGCCGGTATCGCGGCGGCAGCGGCTGTGCCGGCGGACGCCGCGGAGGGCGGCTGGCGGTGGTATTACAGCGCCGGCATTCCCGTGACCAATCTCGAGAGCTCGAGTTTCGTCGCCGACGCAGCCGCAGCGGGCTACGTAGTCACGGACGAAATCGGCGATGTCACGATTGGCGGGCAGGGTACGCTCGGCGTGATGGTCACCGACAAGCTCGGCGCCGAAGTCCGCTATGCCGCATCCGGCAATGCCCGAGATACTCCGACCATCACGAACCTCACCGCACCCTCGCAAACCGGCTCGAGCAAGCTCGACATCGATGGCATCACGGTCTACGCCGTCGGCAGCTGGCCGCTCTCCGAGCGGGTCGATCTGCTGGGCAAGCTGGGCTACACGTTCCAGGATCTCGATCTCGACGCCGATTTTCCCCAGGTTTTCGTGCCCGGGCCGGCCGGGGAACAGGGGGACCTCGTCAGCGACGGCATCCACGTCAGCGATGACGACGATGGCTTCGCCGCGGCGCTCGGCGTGCGGTTTCAAACGGGCGAGCGCTGGGCGGTCATTGCCGAGGTCGAGTATCTCGATGTCGATTTCGACAACCAGCTCGACGAACCGATTCGTGGGTCGCTGAATCTCGAATACACGTTCTGATCCCCATCACCGTCCCGGTCCCGCGGCGCGGGCGGTGGGCGACCGGGTGCCGTTCAGTGAACGCTGGCCGGTGACTCGATGCTGGCGGCGAGTTCCCGGTGCAGACTCCGTTCCCGCCAGATGAGGTACAGGCCGGCGGCGATGACCACGCCGCCGCCGAGGAATACCCGCGAGCCCGGCAGCACATCCCAGAACGCCCAGTCGATCGCGACACCCCACAGCAGCGCGGTGTACTCGAAGGGCGAGATGACCGAGGCCGGGGCGTGACGAAAGGCCTCCGTGATGAAGTGCTGCCCGATGCTGCCGATGGCCCCGAGTGCCGCGATCCACGGCCAGTCGTGGTCGCGTATCGGCACCCAGCCGGGCAGGGCGAGCGCCCCGCAGAATACCGTCAGGAACACCAGGAACCACCACACCATGCTCTGCGTGGTGTCCGTGCGCGTCAGGAAGCGCACCGATATCGCGCTCAGCGCATAGGCGACCGCCGAGAGCAGCGCGCCGGCCGCTCCCAACGTGCCGAGCGCGCCCGCCGAGGGGCGGAGCATTGCCAGCACACCCAGCAGGCCGGCGAAAATCGCCAGCCACCGCCGCAAGTCCACACGCTCGCCGAGCAGCGGCACGGCGAACGCGGTGACCATGAGGGGCGCAACGAAGAAGATCGAATAGGCGTCGGCGAGCGAGAGCGTCCCTAGCGCGTAGACGAAGCCGCCGATCATCACGACGCCGAGCACGCCGCGAGCGATGTGCAGGCGGACGTTGACCGGACGCAGATTGCGCCAGCGGCCGAGCACGGCCACCGTTGCCAGCACAAAGGGCAGGGAAGAGGCGCCGCGCAAGGCACTCACCTGCATGGGCGGATAGCGCCCCGCGAGCACCTTGAGCACCGCATCCATGGCCGCGAAGGCCGCCACCGCCACGAGCATTGCAGCGATGCCGCGAAGATTACCCGGGCGCATCAGCCGCGGCCGGCCGCGTCGGGGTCCAGTAATGCGGCAATGGCAACGGTGAAACCGGCCTCATCGGAGGTGATTGCCGGACTTTCGCGCAGGTCCTCCCAGCCGCCGCTGCGTAGCGCCCGTTGCAGCACGAGCGTCTGGTCCTTGCCGTTCCACACGATCCGTTCCCTGCGCCCGTCCCTCGAGAAGCCGACCAGCCAGCTGCCGTGGCCGCCGAGGGCGGCCACGAATTCCTCCGCTTCGAGGCCCCGGGCGCGGCAGGCTTCGCGGATCGCCGGTTCCAGCCATTCTGCCGTCGGCGGTGCGGTCGCGGTCTGCCGTCGACCGGGCCTGCCTCCGAGCCAGAAGACCGATTCTTCCTTCATGCGCTTCGCTCCGGGACCAGGTGCGGCAGTTTACACCGGCGCGGTCGCCGCGACGGTCTTGTGCCGGTAGTCGCAGAGATCGGCAATCGGGCATCGCGGGCATGCGGGGCGGCGGGCCTTGCAGCAATATCGGCCGTGCAGAATCAGCCAGTGATGTGCATCGCGCCGGAATTCCTCCGGCACCACCCGCAACAGCCGTTTCTCCACCGCGAGCGGCGTGCGTCCCGGCGCGAGCCCGGTGCGGTTGCATACACGGAAAATGTGCGTGTCCACGGCGATGGTCGGCTCACCGAAAGCGGTGTTCAGCACCACGTTGGCGGTCTTGCGTCCCACGCCGGGCAGCGCCTCGAGAGCCTCGCGCGAACGAGGCACCTCGCCGCCGTGCCGCTCCACCAGCATGCGGCAGGTGGCGATGATGTTGGCTGCCTTGGTGTTGAACAGCCCGATGGTGCGAATGTAGGTCTTCAGCCGCTTTTCGCCGAGGCGAAGCATCTGCGGCGGACTGTTCGCCACGGCGAACAGCCGGGCGGTCACCCGGTTCACGCTGACATCGGTCGCCTGAGCGGAGAGCATCACGGCCACCAGCAACTCGAACGGACTCTCGTAGTGCAGTTCCGTGGCAGGATTTGGATTGGCGGCTCTCAGGCGCTGGAATATGGCCGCGCGGCGCGCGGGGTTCACCGCTGTCGGCCGGACGCGGTCGCAATCCGCCAGGCGACGAGCACGGCGGCGAGGGCGAAGAAGGCACCGGCGGGAACTGCGGCGAGCGAAAACGAGCTCTCCCCCGGAAACGGACGCAGCACCAGCCGGCGTGCCGATTCGCCAAAGAGATCCGGAGCGCCGTCGAAGACGCTGCCGTGACCGAGCAACTCGCGCAGCGCGCCGACGGCGACGAGCACGAGCGCAAGGCGCACGGCATCGCGGCCGAGCTGGACCGCGTCTGCAGGCGCCGCCTGCGGCGAGGCGAGCGCAAGCGTGCGCGCGAGGACGGCACAATTGGCAACGACCAGGCTAAGGGCCGCGCCGAGGGCAAGGCGCAGTTCGAAGAAATAGGCCCGGGACAGCACGTCGGCCAGTACCACGGCCGCGGCGATGACGAGCAGGCAGGCCGGCGCGCGCGCGGCCGGCCCGGGCAGGCGACGCATCAAGCCCGCGGCGAGACCGGCCGTGGCGAGCACTGCCAGCGTAACCGCCGCCAGGCCGAAACCCTTCACCAGCGAGTCAGCGCCGGGCAGCATCGGGCACAGGCCCACCAGCGCCACCAGCGAGGGCTCGCGGGACGGCGCTACCCCCGTCCCCGCGCCTGCTGTCGTGCCTGTCATAGGATCGAGACTCCAGCGAGTGCTGATTTTCGACTATCCTCGATTCTAGCCCAGCCGCCCGCCGGGGCGGCACGGTGTGGCGAGGTCACAGCGAGGCAGGTGACGGGGCGATGATTTTCCGGCAACTGTTCGAGCACGAGAGCTCCACATGGACCTACCTGGTCGCGGCGCGCCCCGGCGCGCGGGCGCTGATCATCGACCCGGTGGACGGGCTCACCGATATGTACCTGCAGCTCATCGGGCAACTCGGGCTGCGGCTGGAGTTCGCAATCGACACCCATACCCATGCCGATCACGTGACCGCGCTGGGCGCGTTGCGTGATCGCACCGGCTGCATGACCGTGATGGGCGAGCACACGGCGGCCGAGTGCGTCGACCGCCGGGTCGGCGATGGCGAGGTGATCGACTGCGATGGGTTGAGGCTCGAGGCCATCTTCACACCGGGGCACACGAACGAGTCGTTCAGCTTTCTGCTCGCCGACCGGGTTTTCACCGGCGACGTGCTGCTCTACCGCGGCACCGGTCGCACGGATTTCCAGAGCGGTGATCCACACTTATCGTGGGACTCGATCGTCAACAGGCTTTTCCGCCTTCCCGACGAGACGCTGGTCTATGCCGCCCATGACTACAAGGGCTGGACGGTTTCCACCATCGGCGAGGAACGCCGTTTCAATCCCCGCCTGGCGGGAAAGAGCGAGGCGGAGTACGTCGAGATCATGCGAAACCTCAACCTGCCGACCCCGAAGATGATGGATATCGCGGTCCCCGCCAATCTCGTCTGCGGCAGGCGGGATCAGACATGATCGCGCCCGACTGGATCGGCGGGCTCGGTGGCGGGGCGCTGATCGGGCTCGCTGCAGTGCTGTTGTTCGTCATCGAGGGCCGGATTGCGGGTGTGGCGGGGATTCTCGGCGGACTGCTGAGCGCGCCGGGCGACCGGGGCTGGCGGCTGGCGTTCCTGCTGGGATTGCCGGCCGGCTCCGCGCTGGTGGCGGCGCTCGCAGGCGGCCTGCCGCAGCAGCTGCTGGGGGGCTGGTGGACGCTGGCCGCGGCGGGGTTGCTGGTGGGGTTCGGCACCCGCCTCGGTTCCGGCTGCACGTCCGGGCATGGCGTGTGCGGCCTGGCCCGGCGCTCGCCGCGATCCATGGCGGCCACCGCGGTGTTCATGGCCACCGGCATCCTGACGGTGTTCGCCGTGCGCCATCTCCCGGCATGATGAGCTGGCTTGCGGCATTGGCCTGCGGTGCGTTGTTTGGCGCCGGCCTGGCGTGGTCGGGCATGACGAACCCGGCGCGGGTGGCGGGGTTTCTCGACGTGGCCGGCGCGTGGGATCCGACGCTCGCGCTGGTGATGGGCGCGGCGCTGGCGGTTGCCGCCCCCGGGTTTGCAC
The DNA here is from genome assembly GCA_964522655.1 of uncultured Chromatiaceae bacterium. Classification (GTDB taxonomy): domain Bacteria; phylum Pseudomonadota; class Gammaproteobacteria; order Steroidobacterales; genus QUBU01. Next base: position 7,786 of record CAZFWB010000101.1, read on the forward strand.
TCGCGGCCCGTCGCGCCCGGCCGTTGCTCGCCGGCGCCTTCCATTTGCCGACCCGCACGCGCATCGACGGCCGGCTGCTCGGCGGGGCACTGATTTTCGGCGTCGGCTGGGGGCTCGCTGGCCTGTGCCCCGGCCCGGCGCTGGCCGGGCTCGTGACGGGATCACCGGGCGTGCTGGTGTTTGTCGCCGCGATGCTCGCCGGCCAATGGCTCGCCTGGCGCCTCGAGTGACACTGGTTTAGCCGGGCCCGCTGGCGAAGACTTCGCCGCGGTGCTGCTCGAAATACTGAAGGGCGTCGCGCACCGCACGCACGACCGCGCGGCTGGTGATCGTCGCGCCGCTCATCTGGTCGAACTCGCCACCGTCGCGACGCACCGCCCAGCGCTCGGCGGGCGGGTCGGCCAGCGAGCGGCCACGGAACAGCCGCAGCCAACCTGGCTGCGCGGCGTCCAGACGGCCACCGAGACCCGGGGTTTCCCGGTGCGCCAGCGTGCGCATTCCGATGATGCGACCGTCCACGCCGATGCCGACGAGCAGCGTGATCGGGCCGACATAGCCGCGCGGAGCCACCGTGGTGATGACGGCCGCGACGGGCTCGCCGCGGAGCCGCGCCCGATACAGCGGCAGCGGCTCGTCGCTGCCGAGCAGGTCGGGGTCGCGCACCAGGATCCGGTCGCGATCGGGCCGGTTGTCGTAGCCGCCCTCCGGGAGCACCGTGCGCAGCACCTTCATGATCTGCGCGGCTTCGTTTTGTGCGCTGCGTTCGCGGGTCGCCAGGGTGGCCACGGTCACCGCCGCGGCGGCCACAAAAAAAACGAGCAGCACGGCGAGCACCGACCGGCCGCGGTCCGGTGGGTTGCCGACATCGCGGCCGGGCGCGTCAGTGTCCATAGATGCGTGGACGGGTGTAGCGATCGATCAGCGGCACGGCCGTGTTCATCAGCAGCACCGCGAGGGCGACGCCGTCGGGGTAGCCGCCCCAGGTACGAATCGCGTAGGTGAGCACGCCGCAGCCGGCCCCGTAGATCAGCCGGCCACGATCACTCACCGCCGCGGAGACCGGATCCGTCGCGATGAAAAACGCGCCGAGCAGCGTGCCGCCCGCATAAAGGTGAAACAGCGGCGAAGGATGGGTCTCGGCATCGGTGAGGTAGAAGACCAGCGCGCACGCCATCAGCGCGCCGATCATCGCGCAGGGGATCTGCCAGCGGATGATGCCCTTGTACAGCAGCCACATGCCGCCGAGGGTCAGGAAATTGCCGATCCACTCCCACCCCAGGCCACCGAAGTCGCCGAAAACCGGGCTCGCGCGTATCTCGCTCATGGTGCGCATGAGCCCGAGATCGGTCTGTACCACGGTGAGTGGAGTGGCGCGCGTCACGGCATCGAGCCCGATGCCGGCGGGCAGCGAGGACGTTGCCAGGTATTGCAGGGTCTGCCACAAAGAAAGCGACTGGTAGTCGAGGTCGCCGGTGGTGGGCGGGAGCCAGACGGTCATCTGGCCGGGAAACGCGGCCAGCAGCACCACGTAGCCCGCCATCGCCGGGTTGAAGAGGTTGTAGCCCAGCCCGCCGTAGAGATGCTTGGCAGCGCCGATGGCGAACACGATCCCCGTGACGGTCACCCACCAGGGCGTCAGGGGCGGCAGACAGAATGCGAGCAACACGGCCGTCACGACCGCGCTGCCGTCGCTGAGAAACACCCGGAGCGGACGCCCGCGCAGCGCGAGCGCAAGCGCCTCGGTGGCGAATGCCGCCGCGGTGGCGACGAGGATGTTCAGCAGCAGGCCGGGGCCGAAGAAGAAGGTGTAGGCCGCCGCGGCGGGCGCGAGTGCGTAGAGGACCTGGCGCATGACTGCGGCCACGTCGGCCTCCGGGCGCCAGTGCGGGGCCGGCGCGGTAGCGAACTTCACGATTGCCCCCCGCGGCCCGGCGAAGTCTCGCCGCCGCTTGTCTTGGCGGCGATGAAGCGGGCGGTCAGCTGGATGTAGCTTGGACACACGTAATCGCAGCAGCCGCATTCGATGCAGTCGCGCAGGCCGAGTTCGGCCAGCCGCCGGGCATCGTTCCGGCGCACCGCGGTGAGCAGTTCGTGCGGCAGCAGCCGGGCGGGACAGGCCTGGACGCACTCGCCGCAGCGGATGCAGGGCATCTCCGGCTTCGCGGGCGCCAGGTCGGCCTGCAGGGCGGCAACGATGCAGTTGGTTGCCTTTGTGACCGGCAGTTCGTCGTCGGGCAGCGCGAGCCCCATCATGGGTCCGCCCATGAGCAGGCGCTGCGGGGTGTTGCGGTAACCGCCGGCGGCCCGCACCAGTTCGCATATCGGCGTGCCGATGCGAACTTCGAAGTTTCCGGGCTCGGCGATGCCGCCACCGGTGACGGTCACGATCCGCGAAATAAGCGGCCGGCCCGTGCGGAACAGATCGCCGACCGCGGCGGCAGTGCCGACGTTCTGGCAAACGTAGCCGATGTCGCGCGGCAGTCCACCCGCGGGAACCTCCTCACCGGTCAGCAGCTCGATGAGCTGGCGCTCGCCGCCGGCCGGGTACTTGGTGGTGACCACCGCGATGCCGATGTCGCCGCCGTCGGCCGCGCGCAGCGCGCGATCGAGCGCGACGCGGGCCTCCGGCATGTCTGCCTCCACTGCGATTACGGTGTGCTCCGTGCCGAGCGCGCGCATCATGATGCTGGCGCCCTCGATGACCATGCTGGCGCGCTCGCGCAGCAGCGCCTCGTCGCAGGTGATCCACGGTTCGCATTCCGCGCCATCGATGATCAAGGCACGGATGGGAGCGCCAGGAGCGAGTTTTCGCGCCGTCGGAAACAGCGCGCCGCCGAGACCGACGATGCCGCCGGCGGCCACCCGTGCACGGATCTCCTCCGGCGACAGCAGGTCTTCGTTCACCGGCACGCAGCTCTCGTGCATTTTCTCCGGGCCTTCGGCGCGTATGACCACGCAGGGACCCGGTCGGTTTCCGGCCGAGGGAAGCCGTCGAGGTCCTACGGACATGACCGTCCCGGTGATGGGGGCGTGGGCCGTCGCGCCGTCGCTGCCGCGCGCGATCGGCTGCCCGGTCTGCACCCGTTCGCCGGGTGCGACGGTCGCGGGGAGCTCGAGACCGGCGCCGATCTGCAGCGACACCGTCGCCTCGGCCGGGGCCGGCACGGTGCCGATCGGCCGGCGCAACGACTGCTTCTTGAGCGCCGGGGCGCGCACGCCCCAGTCCGGTCGGGGAGGCTGCGGATTGTAGGTCCACACGGTGCTCATCGGGTGCCGGCGGCGCGGATTCGAAAAGCTCAGCGAATAGTACAGGCGTTACCGCGGGGAATCCGGTGGTTCGCGCGGCTCCGAAACGGGACCGGAGGCGCGCCGGGCAAAATTCCCGCCGCGGTTGCCGTCAGCCGAGAATGACGGTGCCGACTCCACCGAGCGCCAGTGAAAAGAATCCGGCGGTGATCAGCGCGATTGCGGGCCCGCGCAGCGCGGCGGGCACTTCTGCGGCTTCGAGCCGCTCGCGCAGGCCGCCGAAGAGCACTGTGACCGCGAGAAACCCCGCGCCCGCGAGCGCCGCCCAGGCCAGGGCCGAGGCCAGTGTCGCGAGACGGTCCATGGCCAGCAGGGCCACCGCCATGATGCCGCTGTTGACGCCGGCGAGCGCTCCGGCGGCTGCCGGCGTCGCCGGGCCGGCCACCGGCACGCGCCGCACGAGGCGCGTCGCCGCCGGCGCGACGGCAAACGCCGCGGCGACGGCGAGGAGCGGCGCG
>CAZFWB010000102.1:0-5870 GCA_964522655.1 uncultured Chromatiaceae bacterium
GAGAACCGGTTATATTGTCGCGTCGTTTGCCGCGCCGGCGTTGCAATACCACCGATATGTGCTCGCGATGCCCTCGCGCAGCGCGATCTTCGCCCGCCAGCCGAGGCCGGCGAGCTTCGAGACGTCGAGGAGCTTGCGCGGCGTGCCGTCGGGGTAGCTGTCGTTGAAGCGGATCTCGCCGGTATAACCTGTGATCTCGCGAATCGTCTCCGCGAGCTCGCGGATGCTGACGTCGGTGCCCGTGCCGACGTTGAGATGCGAGAGCATCGGTTGCGTGGCGGCGCGGTAGCGCTCCGCCGGCATGTCCATCACGAAGAAGCAGGCCTCCGCGAGATCGTCCACGTGCAGGAACTCGCGCCGCGGCGTGCCGCTGCCCCAGACCTCGACGTGGGTCGCGTTACCGAGCTTCGCCTCGTGGAACTTGCGGATCAGCGCCGGCAGCACGTGGCTCGTGCGCAGGTCGAAGTTGTCCTGCGGCCCGTACAGGTTGGTCGGCATGACGCTGCGGAAATCGGTGCCGTGCTGGCGGTTGTACGACTCGCAGAGCTTGATGGCAGCGATCTTGGCGATGGCGTAGGGCTCGTTGGTGGCCTCCAGCACGCCCGTCAGCAGCGCCTCTTCCGTCATGGGCTGTGGTGCCAGCCGCGGGTAGATGCAGGAGCTGCCGAGGTTGAGCAGGCGCTTGACGCCTGCGGCGTGGGCGGCATGAATGACGTTGGCGGCGATCAGCAGGTTGTCGTAGATGAAGTCCGCAGGCTGCGTGTTGTTGGCGAGGATGCCGCCGACGCGGGCCGCGGCGAGGAACACGTACTCGGGACGCTCGGCGCGGAAGAAGGCTTCGGTCTGCTCCTGGCGGGTGAGGTCGAGCTCTCGGTGCCCGCGCAGCAGCAGGTTCGTGAAGCCACTCGCCTGCAGGCGGCGCGTGAGCGCCGCGCCGACCATGCCGCGGTGGCCGGCGACGAAGATGCGCGCGCCGCGCGGCAGGCCCTGCGCGTCGGCCGCTTCACTCATGGTGCCGGTAGATGCGGTAGCCCTGGCGCTCGACCAGCGCGTCGCGTTCGGCGATCTCGAGATCCGCCGCGACCATCTCGCGCACCAGCTCGTCGAAGCTGGTCTTCGGCGCCCAGCCGAGCTGGCGGCGCGCCTTGCTGGCGTCGCCGAGCAGGGAGTCGACCTCGGTCGGGCGGAAGTAGCGCGGGTCGATGCGCACGATGACGTCGCCGGCCTTAGGTCCGCGCTCACCCGCGGCCACGCGCGCGACGCGCCCGACCTCGGCCGCGCCGCTGCCCTCCCAGGCGATGCCGATGCCGAGTTCCGCGGCGGCGCGCTCGATGAATTCGCGCACCGAGCGCTGCTCGCCGGTGGCGATGACGTAGTCCTCCGGCTGCGGCTGCTGCAGGATCAGCCACTGCGCCTCGGCGTAGTCGCGGGCGTGGCCCCAGTCGCGGCGCGCCGCGAGGTTGCCGAGGTACAGCGCCTCCTGCAGCCCGAGCTTGATGCGCGAGAGCCCGCGGGTGATCTTGCGCGTGACGAAGGTCTCGCCGCGGATCGGCGACTCGTGGTTGAAGAGGATGCCGTTGCAGCCGTAGAGGCCGTAGGCCTCACGGTAGTTGACCGTGATCCAGTACGCGTAGAGCTTGGCCGCGCCGTAGGGCGAGCGCGGATAGAAAGGCGTCTTCTCGGTCTGCGGCGTCTCCTGCACGCGGCCGTACAGCTCGGAGGTCGAGGCCTGGTAGAAGCGCGTGCGCCCGGTGAGCCCGAGGATGCGGATCGCCTCCAGCACGCGCAGCGTGCCGACCGCATCCGCGTTGGCCGTGTATTCGGGCGTCTCGAAGGAGACCGCGACGTGGCTTTGGGCGGCCAGGTTGTAGATCTCGTCGGGCTGGACTTCCTGGACGACGCGGATGACGTTGGTCGAGTCCGTGACGTCGCCGTAGTGCAGGACGAAGTGCCGGTCCGGGTCGTGCGGGTCCTGGTAGAGGTGATCGATGCGGTCGGTGTTGAAGCTCGATGCCCGGCGCTTGAGGCCGTGCACTTCGTAACCCTTGTCGAGCAGGAACTCGGCGAGATACGCCCCGTCCTGCCCGGTAACACCGGTGATCAGCGCCTTCTTGGCCACTGTGCCCTCCTCAGCGGGTTCGATGTGATGCGGTTCACGGCCGCCGTGCTGCGGCCGCGTTCGGCGGCCATATTAACCGCAACGGGAGCGCGAGCGGATGCGGCGCTACACGGGGATAACCCGACATTGCCACCGTCCGTATCGTGCCCTGGGCCGCCGGATTTCCGCTCACTCGGCGAGGAAGCGGATGATTTGTTTGCGCGCCTCGTGGCGCAGGTGTGGATTAGGGCGGGGGTATGGTCGTCCTGCCCGTGGCTGGGTTGCTGCGAGGTTCGCCCGTGCTCCAGAATGACCATAGTCCGCCGCACAGTCGGCTGGCCGCCCACCCATGGGACGAGAGCACCATGGGCAGGCGGGGTACAACGTCCAAAAAGACTTCCAACTGAACGCCGGACCGCTTGGCGCGATGCGGAACCTCGACCTGTGAACGACGCGAGCCACAATCTGCGTGGGATTGAGAATGCCGGTGCGACGACGCGGCGCGTGACCTACAGTCGTAGCGTACGGGTGACCGCCATATTTCTGTGGCTGGTCCTGACCTTTGCTGCGTTCGAGATCGGACTGCGGCTGGTGGTCAGGTTTCTGCCGGCGGATTACGGCGCCGCAGTCGAGGCACTGCCGGGCTCGCAACGGATCTATGGCCTGAAACCGAATCTGCCATTACCGGTTTTCAGCAACTCGTACGGCTTTCGTGGTGTCGAGGTGTCGCGCGACAAGCCGGCCGGAGTGTTTCGGATCGTGATGCTGGGCGATTCCATCACGTTCGGGAACTCGGTTTCGTGGAACGAGACCTTTTCATACTTCCTCGAGCAGCAACTGAACGAGACCGGCGGACCGATGCGTTTCGAGGTGCTCAACCTCGGCGTTTCCGGCTACAACACGGCGCAGGAGCTTGCCACCCTGCGTGAGGTGGGCCTGCAGTTCTCGCCGGACCTCGTCGTCCTGAACATCTGCCTGAACGATTCGGATCCGCCAAAGGTGTTGGTCAGGGCGGGCCTCCAGAACAAGGCCCGCGTCACGCGACTTGCAGACCTGAATGCCCGAACGATCGTGGCTTCATCGTACGTATTGACCTGGCTGCAGCAGAAGACGGTCGGGTTACTCAGCAACTTTATGGGTGTGTATCGCAGCCTCAATTCACCGCGCCTGTTCCTCGACCCGAGGATAGGTGAGGCGGCATGGGGCGAAATGAAGGCTACGATGAAGGAACTGGCGGAGACAACGCGTGCCGCTGGCATACCCTTCGCGACCGTCGTGTATCCCTACAGCTCGCAACTCGATGTGCCTGCAGAAGAGCGTGTGCCGCAGCGTGACCTGGCCGCTTTTTTCCGGAGTGCGGGTATTCCGTCGTTGGACGCGGCGACTCATTACCGGACCGGCACGGACATGTTCGTCGACGGCTATATCCACCTCTCGCCGAATGGCCACGAGATAATTGCGCGCGCAATCGGAGGTTTTCTGCGCGAGCACGGCTGGCTGCCAGCGCCCTCAGGTCGCGATGAGGGTTGAGCCCGGCGGGCGCGGGGGCGTACGAGTCAGGGCGGGCCGTGAACCGGTTCACAGTCATGCTGCAGCAGGGGTCAATGCGGTCCGAACGGCGCCTTGGCGCCGGAAGCAAGCTGAGACACGCATCCCTGCTTCCGGCGGGAGGCTGTACTAAGGTATGTTCCAAATCCGACCGGTTGCCCATAATGGCGCCCTTTCGCGGGTCCCGGGGCCCGGGTAAGAACAGGCACGATGGCAAATATTCTCGGTATCTCGGCCTATTACCACGATAGCGCCGCCGCCCTGCTGCGCGATGGCGAGATCATCGCCGCCGCCCAGGAGGAGCGCTTTACCCGCAAGAAGCACGACCCGCGCTTCCCCGAACACGCGGTGCGCTATTGCCTGGAGGAGGGCGGCCTGCGGCTCGCCGATGTCGACCAGATCGTGTTCTATGACAAGCCGCTGGTGAAATTCGAGCGGCTGCTCGAAACCTACCTGAGCTACGCGCCGCAAGGGTTCCGCTCCTTCGTGGCCGCGATGCCGATCTGGCTCAAGGAGAAGCTCTACTTAAAGAGCACGCTGAAACGCGAGTTCGCGGAGATCGGCAACTGCAAGACGCGCGAGCTGCCGACGCTGCTCTTTGCCGGCCACCACCAGTCGCACGCCGCCTCGGCGTTCTTCTTCAGCCCCTTCGAGCGCGCCGCGGTGCTGTGCCTCGACGGGGTGGGGGAGTGGGCCACGACCTCGGCCTGGCGCGGCGCGGGCAATCAGCTCGAACCGCTGTGGGAAATCGACTTCCCGCATTCGCTCGGGCTGCTGTACTCGGCGTTCACCTACTTCACCGGTTTCAAGGTGAACTCCGGCGAGTACAAGCTCATGGGGCTCGCCCCGTACGGGCGGCCCGTCTACGCCGACCTGATCCGGCAGAAGATCCTCGATTTGAAAGATGACGGCACGTTCCGGCTCGACATGCAGTATTTCAACTACTGCACCGGCCTGACCATGACCAACGCGAAGTTCGACGCGCTCTTCGGCGGCCCGCCCCGCCGCGCCGAGAGCCGGGTCACGCAGCGCGAGATGGACATTGCCGCGTCGATCCAGGTGGTGACCGAAGAGGTGATCCTGCGCCTGACCCGCACGCTGCAGCGCGAGACCGGGGAAGAAAACCTGTGTCTCGCCGGCGGCGTGGCGCTGAACTGTGTCGCCAATGGCCGGGTGCTGCGCGAGGGGCCGTTTAAACGCATCTGGGTGCAGCCGGCTGCCGGCGATGCCGGCGGGGCGATCGGCGCGGCGGCGGTCGCCTGGTTCGAATACAAGGGCGCCCCGCGCCGGGTCAACGGCCACGACGCGATGCGCGGCTCCTACCTCGGGCCGCACTACAGCCGCGAGGAGGTGCGCCGCCAGCTGGATGCCGCCGGGGCGAAATATGTCGAATTGCCGGACGCCGAGCTCATGCCGCGGCTCGCGCGCATCCTGGCGGAGGAGAACGTGGTCGGCTGGGTGCAGGGGCGCATGGAGTTCGGGCCGCGGGCGCTCGGCGGGCGCTCCATCATCGGCGACCCGCGCAGCGCCAAGATGCAGACGGTGATGAACCTCAAGATCAAGTACCGCGAGTCGTTCCGGCCATTTGCCCCCTCGGTGCTGGCCGAGCGCGTCAGCGACTACTTCGAGCTCGAAGCCGAGAGCCCCTACATGCTGATCGTCGCGCCCGTGCGCGAGGAGCTGCGCATCCCGCTCACCGAGGAACAGCAGAAGCTCTTCGGCATCGAGAAGCTGAAACTGAAGCGCTCGCAGCTGCCGGCGATCACGCACGTGGATTATTCCGCCCGCGTGCAGACCGTGCACCCGGAGACCAACCCCCGCTACCATGCCCTGCTCAAGGCGTTCGAGCAGGAGACCGGCTGCGGCGTGCTGGTGAACACCTCGTTCAATGTGCGCGGCGAGCCGATCGTGTGCACGCCGGCCGATGCCTATCGCTGCTTCATGCGCACGGAGATGGATTACCTGGTGGTGGAGAATTTCCTGCTCGACAAGAAGGACCAGCCGGCGGTGGAGAAGGACGAGTCCTGGAAGACGGAGTTCGAATTGGATTGAGGCATTGCGAGGTCGCGGCTGGCGCCGCTCCTACAATGCCGGGACCTGGCCGTGGCGGTGCCCGGAGCGATGTAGGAGCGGCGCGAGCCGCGACCCGCGCAACGGTGACCGGAGCGGTGTAGGAGCGGCGCGAGCCGCGACCCGCGCAACGGTGACCGGAGCGGTGTAGGAG
>CAZFWB010000102.1:5970-11538 GCA_964522655.1 uncultured Chromatiaceae bacterium
CCGCGACCCGCGCAACGGTGACCGGAGCGGTGTAGGAGCGGCGCGAGCCGCGACCAGGATCAGGATGGATTGACCGGTGGAACACGAGATAAAAGAGCTGGACAAAAAGGGCCTGCGAGAATTCGGCCTGACCACCGGCGGCATCGTGGCCGCGCTGTTCGGCCTGTTCTTCCCCTGGCTGCTGGAGCGCCCGATCCCGCGCTGGCCCTGGGTGATCGCGGGCATCCTCGTGGCCTGGGGTCTCGTGGCCCCGGGCTCGCTGCGGCCGGTCTATCGCGGCTGGATGAAGTTCGGCCTCCTGTTGAGCAAGGTGACGACACCGCTCATCATGGGCATCGTGTTCTTCCTCATCGTGACGCCCATGGGCCTGGTGCGGCGCCTGGCGGGCAAGGACTCGCTGGCGCGGCGTTTCGAGCCCTCGGCGAGCTATCGGGTGCCGAGCCATAAGGCGCCGGTAAGAAATCTGGAGAAACCTTTCTGATGATGGACTTCCTCAAAGACCTCTGGGGCTTCATGCGCGAGCGCAAGAAATTCTGGCTCGCCCCGATCGTGCTCGTCATGGTGCTGCTCGGCGCCCTGATCGTGCTCTCGCAGGGTTCAGCCGTCGCGCCCTTCATCTACACGCTGTTCTGATTCGCCGCGCCCGTCGCCGCCCGGGGGCGGGTTCCCGGGCCCCGAGGCGAGGCTGACGTGCGAGGGCGCGGCCGCCGGCGCGTGAGCGGCCCCGGGAAGGGAAGGGACGAGAATGCGGCAGGTCGTGCAGAACTTTCGCACCGGCGAACTGAAAGTCGAGAACGTTCCCGAACCCACCGGGGGCGACGGCGGGCTCATCGTGGCCAACGTCCGCTCGCTGATCAGCGCCGGGACCGAGAAATCCACGGTCAACGTCGCGAAGAAGAGCCTGCTCGGCAAGGCCATGGAGCGGCCCGAAATGGTCCGCAAGGTGCTGAGCAAGATGCGCAGGGACGGCGTCGCCGACACCCTGAAGATGGTGTTCCAGCGGCTCGACACACCCGCAGCGCTCGGCTACAGCTGTGCCGGCGTGGTGGTGGCCGTGGACGAGGGCGTCGAAGGCTTCCGCGTCGGCGATCGCGTGGCCTGCGCCGGCCAGAATTTCGCCTCTCATGCCGAGCTGGTGTACGTGCCGCGCAACCTCTGCGTGAAGATCCCCGAGGGCGTGGATTTCGACGCCGCCGCCTACGTCACCCTCGGCGCCATCGCGCTGCAGGGGGTGCGCCAGGCCGAGCCGCGCATTGGCGACGTGGTGGCCGTCATCGGGCTCGGCCTGCTCGGCCAGCTCACGGTCCAGATCCTGAAGGCGAACGGCTGTCGCGTCGTCGCGGCCGATATCGCCGCCGACAAGCTGCGTCTCGCCCGTGACTGCGGCGCCGACGACGCCGTGCTCCCGGGCGAACTGCCGGCGGCTGCGCTGTCGGCCACCTCCGGCCAGGGCGTGGATGCGGTGATCGTCACCGCCAGCACCCGGGACAATGCACCGGTGGAGACGGCTGCCGAGATCTGCCGCCGCAAGGGGCGCGTGGTGATCGTCGGCGCGGTCGGCATGAACCTGCCGCGCGAGCCCTTTTACCGCAAGGAACTCGAGTTGCGCCTGTCGATGTCGTACGGGCCGGGCCGCTACGACCCGGAGTACGAGGAGAAAGGCCGCGACTATCCCTACGCCTACGTGCGCTGGACCGAACAGCGCAACATGGAAGCCTTCCTGTGGCTGCTGCAGGCCGGGCGCGTCAACGTCGCGCCGCTCACCAGCCATCACTTCGAGATCGCCGAGGCCGAGGCCGCCTATCGCCTGATGATGGACGGCGGCGAGCCGTATCTCGGCATCCTGCTGCACTATCCCGCGGTGACGGCGCCCGTCACCCGAGCGCCGCGCGAACCGCTCGAGACAGCGACAGACGCGGCCGGTGATGGCCGCGTGCACCTCGGCCTGATCGGCCCCGGCAACCACGTGCGCGACATGCTGTTGCCGCATTTGAAGTCACGCTCCGGTCTGGACCTGCGCTGGGTGTGCACGGCGACGGGCATCAGGGCGGAGGCGCTGGCTAAGAAGCTGGGCATCGCCCATCGCAGCACCGACTATCGCGACGTGATCGCCGATCCGGGCGTCAACGCCGTGCTGATCGGCACGCGGCACGACAGCCACGCGCGCATAGTGCTGGCCGCACTGGCGGCGGGCAAGCACGTGTTCGTGGAAAAGCCGCTGTGCCTGACGGAGGCCGAGCTCGACGAGATCGTCGCGGCGGTGCAGGCGCCGGCAGCGCCGGGCCTGCGCCTCATGGTGGGCTTCAATCGCCGCTATTCCGCCCACGCGCAGCGCGCCCGGGAGTTCTTCGCCGACCGGCGCGATCCGCTGGTCATGTGCTACCGGGTCAACGCAGGTGCCATCCCGCGCGAGCACTGGATCCATGACCCGTCGGTCGGCGGCGGGCGCATCATCGGCGAGGCCTGCCATTTCCTCGACTACATGCATTACGTCTGCAGGGCGCTGCCGACCTCGGTCCGCGGACTTCGGATCGGCGGGCACAGCAGCGGCATCACGGGCGACCAGTGCTCGCTCACCTTCGGTTTCGCCGACGGTTCGGTCGGCACCATTCTCTACGCGGCCGGTGGCGATGCCTCGCTCGCAAAGGAGCGTTTCGAGGCCTTCGGCGGCGGCCGGGCGCTGGTGATGGACGACTTTCTCGTCTCGGAATTTCATCGGGACGGCAAGGTCACTCGCTTCAAGTCCGGCAAGCGCGACAAGGGATTTGCGGGCGAGATGGCGGCCTTCTGCGCGGAGATCAGCGGCGGTGGCCCGCCGACCATGCCGTTTGACGGGATCGCCGCGGTATCGCGCGGCAGCATCCTGGCGGTGCGCAGCCTCGAGACCGGCGAGGAGTTCCGCTTCTGACAGCGCCGGGGGCAGGGGTGGTGGCGGCGCCCGGCGGCTGGCGCGGGAGGCTCGGTTGGTATGCGCGGCGGGTCACGGTCATGGAGCCGCGAGAACTCGCCCATCGCGTCGCGGAACAGGGGCGGCTCGCCTTGCTGCGCGTGCGGTACGCTGCCGGCATCGGCTGGCCCGCCCCCGGCCCGGTCGCGGGTTACCGCTTCTGCGTTGCCCGTGAACCGTGTCTGCCGGCGCTCGATTGGGACCGTGGCGGACTCGACACGGTCGCCGATGACCTCCTGCAGGGGCGCACACCTGCGCTGGGATTTCCGTGGCAGTGGTCGGCGGAGCCCGGGCTGTGGCATCGCGCGCCCGACACCGGCGCCACCTGGCCGCGGCGGTTCTTCGCGGCGGTTCCCGTCCGTGAGGGCAACCCGTACGGAGACGCGCGCGTCGTCTGGGAGCCGGCGCGCCTGCAGTGGCTGGTCGGGCTCGGCCTGCTGGCAGGCGCGGGCGACGGCGCGACGGCGCGCCGCGCGGGCGCGTTGCTGGAAGACGCGCTCGGATCCTGGCTCGCGGACAATCCGCCCCTGTGCGGGGTGCACTACGTCTCGGCGATGGAATGCGCCCTGCGGCTGATCGCGGTGTGCCACGCCCTCGACCTGGCGCGGGGGCGCCTGTCGCGCCCGGATGAGAGCTGGTCGGCCGCGCTGCGCCTTACCGCCTCGCACGCCGCCTTCGTCGAGCGGCGGCTGTCGCTACATTCCTCGACGGGCAATCACACCATCGCGGAAGCCGCGGGCCTGGTGTACGCGGGCGTGCTCTTTCCCGAGCTGTCGCAAGCCGGGCGGTGGCGGCGCACCGGCCTTGCAGTGCTCGCGCGCGAGGCCGGGCGCCAGATCCTCGCCGACGGCGGCGGCCTCGAGCAGGCGTTCTGTTACACATTATTTTTGACGGACCTCTGCGGGCTCGTCGCCGCCCTGCTGCGCCATCACGGCGAGACTCCGCCCGCCGAGGTTGCCGCGGCGTTCGAGCGGGGCAGGCAGTTCCTGGCCTCGCTCGTCGGTGGCTACGGCAAGCTTCCGGCTATTGGCGACGGCGACGACGGGCATGCCCTGTCACCGTTCCTGCGCCTCGCGCTCGAGCGTCCTGCGCAGCTTCCCGATGCGTCGATCACGACATTTCCGGTCGCGGGCTATTCGCTGCTGCGCTTCGGCGGTGAGGCCGGGCAAACGCTGCTGTTCGATCATGGTCCGCTCGGCATGCCGCCATTGTTCGGCCACGGCCACGCGGATGCCCTGTCGCTGGTCCTGCAGCAGGGCGGGCGCGAGCTGCTGACCGACCCCGGCACCTATACCTACAGCGGCGCGCCGTCGTGGCGCCGCTATTTCCGCTCCACCGCGGCGCACAACACTGTCAGCGTGGACGGCGAGGACCAGGCGGTGCAGCAGACCGCCTTCATGTGGTCTGCGCCGTACCACTGTGAGCTGGTCCGGGCCGAGCAGAGCGCAGGCGTGCTGCGCATCCTGGCGCGCCACGACGGCTATCGGCGCCTCGGCGGGATCATCCACTGGCGCGGGGTGGCGCTGCACCGGCCGGGCTGGCTGCTGGTCTGGGACTTTCTCGAAGGCCGCGGCCGCCACCACCTGCGGCTGCACTGGCAGGTCGCCGTTGCCGTGGATCGCGCCGACCGGGGCTTTCGTCTCGCCGGCGCGCACATGCTCGAGATCGAAGGCGGCGAGACGATAGACTGTCTCGCCGGTTCGGAGGACCGGCCGGGCGGCTGGCGCTCGGTCCGCTACGGCTGCAAGGAAGCGATCAATACCCTCGTCGCGAGCCGGGCAGGCAACCTGCCGCACGAGTTCGTCACCCGTGCGTATCCCGTCGCGGAGAGGATTCCCGACGCCGTTGCGCGCGACGACATCGCCTGGTTCAGGCGCCGGAGCAGCGCATGAAGCCCGACCGCATCGAAATTCTCGGCGTGCCGGTTGACGTCGTGACCATGGCCACGGCGCTCGATTATGTCGAAGAACTCATCACCCGCGGCGAGCCCTCGGCCGTGCTCGCCATCAATCCCGAAAAGGTGATGAAGGCGCGCCAGGATCAAGCCTTGATGCGCGTGGTGCGCTCCGCGGCGCTGCTGGTGCCCGACGGCATCGGGATCGTGGCCGCGGCGCGCTGGCTCGGGCTGGCGCGCATGGAGCGCGTGCCGGGCTGCGAGCTGATGTTCGCGATCTGCGAGCGGGCTGCCGCCCGGGGCTACCGGGTGTTTCTCTTTGGCGCGCGGCCCGAGGTCAACGATGCGGCCTGCGCCGCCCTGCGCGAGGCTTATCCGGGGATCCGGATCGCGGGCCGGCGCGACGGATACGTCGCCGAGTGCGATATCCCCGCGCTCGTGGCGCAGATCAACGACTCGGGTGCCGACATACTGTTCGTCGCCCTCGGCAGCCCGAAGCAGGAGGCCTGGATTGCCGAGAACCTCGGCTCGCTGCAGGTGAAGGTCTGCCAGGGCGTCGGCGGCTCCTTCGATGTGCTCGCCGGCGCGGCGCAGCGCGCACCGGCCGTGTGGCGTGCGGCGCACCTCGAGTGGGCCTACCGGCTGCTGTCGGATCCGCGGCGCCTGATGCGCCTGACGGCGCTGCCGCGTTTCGCCTGGCATGTGCTCGCCGCGCGTTTCGGCAGGG
>CAZFWB010000103.1:0-11318 GCA_964522655.1 uncultured Chromatiaceae bacterium
TGTGAAGCAAGCGGAGCAGGACGCGGAGCGCCGCGGAACTCGAGCGAACGAAGGGCAGGGATGCCCGGAGTGAGCGTCCCGACGGCACCAGCCCGGCCGCCAGCCCCAGCGCGGTAGATTCGAGCAGCGACCAGGCCGGTCAGCGACCAGCGGGCCCTGGCGCGGGTCCACCCCCTTCTAGCTCAGGACGGCAGCAATCAGCACGAGCGAGCCGACGGCGTGAATGGCGAGTGTCACCTGAATCCCCCGGCGCAGCTGCGCGCGCGGGCCGCCGAGCCAGCGCGCGGCGACCAGGGCCGCGGCGAGCAGCAGGGCCAGCACGAACAGCGTCCAACCGGCCAGCAGGCCGCGCGCGACGCCGGCAACGCCCGCAAGGAAAGCCGCGCACTGGACTGCCGTGTACAGCGCCGGTGTACGCGCGCCGAGACGCACCGCGAGCGTGCGCTTGCCGGTGGCGGCGTCGGCGGCCGCATCGGGGATTTCGTTGGCGAGGATGATCGCGGCGACCCAGGCGCTGACGGGCAGCGCGAGCAGCAGCGCCTGCGCGTCGAGCGAGCCGGTCTGCAGCCAGGCGGCACCGGTGACCGGCAGGATGCCGAAGGCGGTTGCGATCACCGACTCGCCGAGGCCCCGCCCGGAGAGGCGCACCCCGGGCATCGAGTACGCGGCGCCGAGCGCGCCCCCGGCCATGCCGAAGCCGAGCACGGCCGGTCCCGCCCGCCACGCCAGCAGCGCCCCGGCGCACGCGGCGAGCGCGGCGAGCTCGAGCGAGAGGCGGCGCATCTCGCCGAGCGATACGGTCCCGTCCTGGATCAGCCGCGAGCCGCCGGTGTACGGCGCAATGGGCGCGGTGTTGATCCGGTCAGTGCCGAGCCGCTCATCGCTGACGTCGTTGTAGACGTTGCTGGCCGCATGCACCAGTGCCGTCGCCACCAGCGCGAGCAGCAACGCGGCCGCATCGATCGCGCCCGAGACGCGCCAGCCCCAGGCGCTGCCGAGGAGCACCGGCAGGACTGAGGCGGTGAGGAACTGCGGCCGGGTTGCCGCGATAGCGATTTTTAATGGGGACATTCCTGATTTCCCTTGAAATCAGGAATGTCCCCATTTTCCGTCGCTCCTACAACTCGCTGCACGAGGCGCCGTAGCGGAAGCAGGCGAAGCAGCGGTGATGCGTGAGCAGCACCCGATTGCGCATCGCCGCCGCCAGGCTGTCGCCGAGGTCGTAGGCCGGGTCGTCGTCTACCAGCGTGCAGGCGTACACGCGCATCCGGCCGCCGCTCTTCACCACCATCTTGCTGAAGGCGCACATGAAGGCGCGGCGCGTCGCCTCGGTGTGATAGCGGGTCATGCAGTCCTCGGTGATCACCGGGACCGCGCGACGCTCTCCGGGCGTGCCGAAGTCCGGAAACGCCACGATGCGGAGATCCTCGGGCAAACCATTCGCCGCGAGCAGGCTGCGGTACTGTGACGCCACCGCACTCTCGTCCTCGCCGGGCTGCATCTGCCGCGCGAGCGACACCGCAAAGCCGCGCCGCTGCAGCTCGCCGAGTCCCTGCAGTGCCTTGCGGAACGAGCCGGCGCCGCGGCCCGCGTCGTGGCGGGCCTCGTCCGGATAATCGATGCTGACGCGGAACGACACCGGATGCGCGGCCGTCTGCAGCCGCTCGATCTGGCGCAGGCGCTTGAGGACCGGGTCGGTGCCGTTTGTCAGCACCAGGCAGGGACGCGCGCTCGCCGCGTGCGCGAGGATGTTGACGAAGTCGCGCACCACGAACGGCTCCCCGCCGGTGAAGGAAAACTGGCGCACGCCGAGTCCGAGCGCCTCTTCGACGAATGGCCGCGTGTCGGCGAGCGTCATGCGCTGCAGCCGGTTGTCGCCGGGCCTCGAGCCCTCGAGGCAGAACGGGCACTCCAGGTTGCACACGGTGCCGACGTGGAACCACAGCTCATCGAGAGCGTGCGGCTGGATGTAGCCGCGTGCCGCGGTCGGCGCGAGGGCAGGGGTGTTGACGGGCGCGCTCAAGGCCCCGGCTCTTTCACCAGCGAGCCGCGGTAACGCTGCGCGAGTCGCCACGGCGAGGCGCCCGCCATGTAAGCGAGCGCGAGGGCGCGGTTCTCGAGCGTGCGGCGCAGCCACCCGTCGCGCTCCCAGCGGCGCGGCGATACCGTGATCGCCGTGGGCAGGGGCGCAAACCGGCCGGCGCGGCGCAGGCGCTTGACCAGCGGCACCTCCTCGAACAAGGGCCAGTCGGGGAATCCGCCGGCCGCAGCGTAGGCCCGGCGCGTGGCGAACAGCCCCTGGTCGCCGTAGGGCACGCCCACGCGCGCGCGCAGGTTGATCAGCGTGGCGAGCAGCGACTTCTGCCAGGCGGGCGGCCCGCCGAAGCGGAAGCGGAAGTAGCCGCCGACGGCGCCGGCGCGAACGGCGGCGTGGATCGCCGCGGTGGCATCGGTCGCAATGACCGCGTCCGCATGCAGGAACCACAGCACGTCGCCTGTGGCGCGCGCGGCGCCGTGGTGCAGCTGGTGCCCGCGGCCGGGTCGCGTGACGGAGTAGCCGACCGCGGCGCGCTCGCAGAGTTCGCGGCACTGCTGGCTCTCACCACCGTCCACCACCAGGATCTCCGCGGGAGCCGGGCACTGCGAACGCAGCTGAAGCAGCAGTCGACCGAGCGTCGCCGCGTCGCCGAGTACCGGGATCACGACCGACAGGCTTGATGCCGCTGCTGACCCGCCCATTGCAGCTGACTCACGCAATCAGGTCGCCGGCCTGCCGGTCGAGCCACTCGCGCAGGGCGCGGCGGGCCGGGCGCGGGTCGCGCGCGAGGTCGCGGTACAGCCGCGGCAGGACGTCGACCTCGTCGACGTCGTACTGGCGGTCGAGTTCGTGCACGACGAGGCCACGGGCGCGGCAACGCCGGTCGAGCGCCTCGGCGAGCTGCGCGCCGCCCCAGGGCAGCCCGGCGATGTCCGGCCAGGCAACGCGCGCGGCCATCAGCGTGACACCGCCGTCCTCGGCGGGACCGAGCACGACGTCGCAGTGGCGCAGCGCAATGCGGGCGCGGGCGTAGTAGGCGTAATCGAGCATGGGCGCATCCGAGCCGATGAAGACGAGTTGCCGGTGTCCGGCCGCGCGCAGCGCGCGGTCGACGTGCTGCAGGCGGGCGCCGAGTGAGTCGCCGTCCTGCGGCACGATCTGCGCCGGGCGCGCCAGCAGGCCAGCCGCCCAGTCGCAGTCCGCCGCCGTTGCGGGCGAGAGCGCGACGGGTCCCGGCCATGAGGCCGCGTCCTCCAGCGCCGCGGCGAGCAGACGCTCGCCGAGGGCGACCGCGAGCGCCGGCCCTGCGACTGCCGCCACGCGCTGCTTGCCGACGCCGGGCGCGGGACGACGGCAGAACACGACGAGGGTTGCGCGCTCGGATTCGGTGTCGCTCATAATCCCGCCACAGCATAGCGGAAGGCCGACGCGGGGAGGCGTCCCGGCCCATGGACGAGCAGGTCAGGCATTACTACGGGGAAGTGTTGCAGTCGAGCGCGGACTTGCGCAGCACGGCCTGCTGCACCGAGGCTGCGCCGCCGCGCCATGTGAGCGAGGTGATCGGCAAGATCCACGCCGAGGTCAAGGCGCGCTACTTTGGCTGCGGCCTTGTGCTCCCCGACGCGCTCGAAGGCGCGCGCGTACTGGACCTCGGCTGCGGCGCGGGGCGCGATTGCTATGTGATTTCCGCGCTGGTGGGCGAGGCCGGCGCGGTCGTCGGCGTGGACATGACCGCGGCGCAACTGGCGGTGGCCCGCCGCCATCGCGACTACCACGCGCGCGCATTCGGTTACCCGCGCTCCAACGTCGAATTCCTCGAGGGCAACATCGAACGGCTGGGTGACCTCGGACTCGCCGACGGGTCCTTCGACGTGATCGTCTCTAACTGCGTCATCAACCTGGCGACCGACAAGGCGGCGGTGCTTGGCGAGGCGTTCCGGGTGTTGCGCCCGGGTGGCGAACTGTATTTCGCGGACATCTACGCCGACCGGCGGATACCCGGGCCGCTGCGCGCGGACCCGGTGCTCTATGGCGAATGCCTCGCCGGGGCGATGTACTGGAACGATTTTCTGCATCTCGCCAGGCGTTGCGGTTTCGACGACCCGCGGCTGGTGGCCGATCGCGTGGTCAGCGTCGAGGACCCGGCACTTGCGACGCGTCTCGGTGGCATCGGCTTTCATTCCGCGACGTGGCGCTTGTGGAAGCTGCCCGGCCTGGAGCCCGCCTGCGAGGACTATGGCCAGGCGGTGCGCTACCGGGGCTCGGTCCCGCACTGCCCGGAGCGGCTGGTGCTCGATCGGCACCACGTGTTCGAACGGGGCAGGCGTTCGCTGGTCTGCAGCAATACGTTCCGCATGCTGCGGGACACGCGGTTCGGGCCGCATTTCGAGTTCCTGGAGGGCCCCGGGACCCACTACGGCATTTTCCCGGGCTGCGGGACCGTGATGCCGTTTTCCGCCGCAGCAGCGGCCTCAACTTCCGGTGGTTCCTGTTGCTGAATTTGCAACTGCCTGAGCGGCAAGGGAATGGGTCGGGCGTTTGCGCAGCGGCCCGAAAGCCCGCCCCGGCCAGACTGACAGGACGCCGCACCCGCCGGCGTGCGGCTCAATAGAAACAGAAAGTTAGCTGATAACCTCGTGACATAAACCAGCAGTCCGGCGGTAACGTGACGGCGCCGCTGCGGTGCCGGTTCACTTGTATATACTTTGCAGCCACTGGCCACCCGAACCCCCGCACGCCGCCGGCTGACCGTCGGTGTGGATCCACCGGGGATTCAATGCCAGGCCAAGCGCGAGACGAATCCGGTTTGCGTCCGGCGTCCCGGGAAGCAGTTCTGCCGCGGTCTCCTGTCGGGGTTGCACCGCAGGTGGGGATTTCCGGGGCGCCGGACCCCCCTGCATCTCCGGCTCGGGCGGATCCGAGTCAGAGCTGGCGCTGGACTGCCGCTCACCGACAAGAACACCGTCGTAGGGACGTGCGCCCGGAAGAAGGTCGGCACTGAAGCGCCCGCCTCGCACGGCGAGGGCCACGCAAAGCTCGCGTCAGCGGCAGCGCTTCCGCCGCGTGTGTTCGAGTTCCTCGCGTTGCGCGCTCAGGCGGCGCCCCTGCTTCGCGGTATAACCCGCGCGGCGCTGCGATTCGATCCGCTTGAGCCGCTGGTCGAGGCGCGCGCACTCCTCGCGATTGTCGCGGCGCCATTCGGCCGCTGCCGGTGCGGTAACCAGCATCGCGAGGAAAAGCCGACGATCCATGACTCGCTCCGGTGATGTTGCCCCGCCCATCCTCCCGCGCGGCCAACGTCGTGGCGAGTCCCAATATGCCGGCAGAATCGCCACATTTCGCCGCGCTCAGGACGAAAACGGCGCAGCGATCACGAACTCGGCGACCGGGACGCCGCCGATCAGGTGCTCCTGGATGATGCGTTCGAGCACCGCCGGCGTGCAGCCGCGATACCAGATGCCATCGGGATAGACGACCGCGATCGGCCCCTGCATGCAGATCTGCAGGCAATTGACCTTGCTGCGGTAGACGCCGCCGGCGCCCGTGAGCCGCAGTTCGGTGAGCCGCTTTTTCAGGTACTGCCACGACGCGAGCCCGGCTTCCCGCTGGCAGCAGTTCGCCTCGGACTGGTCAGCGCATAAAAAAATGTGCCGGCGGATCGCCCCGATGCCCAGCCGGCGCACGCGATCGTCGATAGTTTCGCCCGGCGCGGCAGGCGTTCCCATCTACTGCGCCTCGAGAAAAGCGAGCAGGTGCTGCGCGAACTGCGCCTTCTGCTCGCGCCCGGCTACCACGTGGGCGGTGTCGGCCATCAGCACGCCCTGCGCCCCGGAGATGCCCCGTTCGATGGGCAGCGTGACGCGCGGTCCGGTCACGATGTCCTGCCCGGCGTGAATGATCAGCGCGGGTGCGCGGATTTTCCCCAGCCGATCCAGGGTGTCGTGGTGCAGGCAGGCCTCGACGAGGCGTGCGTGGGCTGCGTAGCGGCCCTGCAGTTCCTGCCAGGGGCCGCCGGGTGCGAGCAGGCGCTCGCGGTTGGCGTTGTAGAAATCCGGGCGGAAGGACATCACGCAGACGTGCCTGCGGAAGGCGTCGAAGCCGCTGTCGCGGTGGATGTCGCGGAACAATTCCAGCTGGTCGGCGAGGAAAGGGTCGCAGCGCGCCCAGGCGCCCATGTTGACGAGGCTGCGCACGAGGTCCGGACGCTCGATGGCCACTTCCTGGCCGATACAGGCGCCCATGCCGACCAGGCCGATGAAGTGCACGCGCCGCCAGCCGAGATGATCAAGCAGCCCGATGACGTCGCGCGCGTGCAGGGGCATGCTGGCCGGTACCGCCGGGTCGTCGCCGGATTCGCCGAGACCACGATAGTCGATGATCAGCGTCTGGTAGCGCTCGGTCAGCCCGCGCGCCAGGTGCCGTTCGCCGCCGTGACAATACGTGCCCCAGCCGCCCATGCAGATCGCGGGCGGTCCACGGCCGTGGATCTCGTAGTACATCTGGTGGCCGTTGATGTGCGTGATGGGCATGGCGAAGTCTCAACGTTAACAGAGGATGACTCCACCGGGATTGGCTTTTCGACGCCTCGGGTCCGGGGCGGGCGCCGCGGCGCCGGGCGCGCCGGGGAGCCGCATCGGGTGTTCGCCAAGCGGTGCGCAGGCGGTGCAGGCTGTCGCAGCGCCCTGTCGCTGTCTAGACTTGCGTCCCCTCCAGTCACCGCCGCCAACGGAGCAGAACTAAATGAGTGCCGGTTCCGAAACCAAGACCATCATGGAATTCCTGTCCGAGAATCCGGACGTCGATGTCTCGCGCGCCTGGGAGCGTTGCCTCGCCATTCACTCGAAGATCGTGGACCGCGTGCGCGCGCGCTTCCCCGTGCATCGGCACCCGCAGAACGAGGGGCAGGATTACTGGACTTCGCCCGACAGGCAGATCGAGGGCGGCTTCTGGGGTTACACGGGCGAGGAGGTCGACTGGCTGGTGTATTCCTGGCTCGGCAACCGCAAGGCGAGCCTGCTCGACATGAACGCCACGGTGTTCCTCAGCCAGCAGACCCGCGTGCCGCACATGGGAATAATCTTCGGCACCATTCCGAAGCTATATTTCTACGCCGAGTACACGCCACGCGTCGACCTGCGGGTCAACTACGAATATCTCGTCAGGTATTACGAGCCGGCCAACGAGGATTTCCTGAAGTTCCGGAGCGACCCGAAGTGGACGCGCTTCGTCAGCCACGGCACGTACCTGCGCGCGCTGATGTCGCCGGTGGCGGTGAGTTCCCACGCCGAGCTCAACGACGAGAACATCAGCACCTGCGAGAAGTTCCTCGGGAAGTTCGTCGATCGCTGGTTCCGCTGGCTCGACGACGCCGAGCCGGTGCCGGAGAGCGAGCGCGCGGCACAGCAGGCCTACGACTACAGGGTGCGCGAACTCGGTTACCGCACCGATCCGATGAACGTGTTCCCGCAGCGCATCCTTGGGCCCGAGGAATTCAACCGCCGTCTCGAGATGCGCATGGGCACGCAGCAGATGGCCGAGACGCGCAATCGCTGGGGCAAGCTGCAGGAGCGGTGAAAGCGGCGGCGCGCGAATCGCAACTGTGCACGAGCGACCTGCAGGAGCCACCTGCAGGAGCGACTTCAGTCGCGACACGGCAGCGTAGCCGTGCGGCCAGTCCTCACGCACCTGGCACTGAAGTCCGGCGCCTGATCACCGCCGCTGCTCTCGTCACGGGCCGCGAGGCGCCGGATCGGTGCCCGATGTCGGGTACCGTTCACCATTCGCGTTACATCGTCCCGGGCGCCGGGTCGGGGTGCGATGACGGTCAAAGTTCTCGTTGATACCGTCTACGCACCGAAAGCGGCGCGGACATTCGCCAGCGAAACTGAACGACGCTCCACAACGAACCCCTCTGGCAGTACCGCTCACACGCGCGAGACATCTGGCCAGTGCTGGTCAACTTCGCTGCTTTCCAGCTCGTTTGGTTCCTCAGCCTGCTCGGCGCAGGCAGCGGCAGGCACTGGCTCGGTACGGCCGCGTTCGGCGTCTTTTTCGCCGCGCACCTGGCCCTGAGCGGCCGCCTCCTGCCCGACGGGTGTACTGCCCTGGCCTGTGCCGGCTGCGGGTTCGTGCTCGACTCGTTTTATGTCCGCTTCGGTCTGCTCGAGTACGCCGCGCCGCTGCCGCTGGCGGGCTTCGCGCCGTACTGGATCGTCGTGATGTGGTCGAACTTCGGCCTGACGCTCAATTCCTCGCTGCGCTGGCTGCAGCGCCACCTGTGGCTCGGCGCGCTGTGCGGCGCGGCGGGCGGGCCGCTGGCGTATCTCGCCGGTGTGAAGCTCGGCGCGGCTGTGCTGACTGCGCCGCCGGCGGTGGTGTACGGAGCGCTGGCCGTCACCTGGGCTGGCGCGGTGCCCGGCCTGCTGGCGCTGGCCGCCCGAACTGGTAAATGGGGACATTCCTGATTTCCGAGGAAATCAGGAATGTCCCCATTTCCTGTGTGACTCATAGCGACGAGCCCATGGTCGTGCGAGGACCGGCACGCGCCGGGGACGAGACCGCCGCATAATCCGGGAGATGCTCGGCGCCGTCCCCGCAAATTGGTGAAGAGCAAAAAAAACGCGGCCATCAGGCCGCGCTGGCGAGATCGGGATGGGCGGGTGCCCCGCCGGGTCCTTCAATTCCCGCTCAGCCACCGACGATGGCGAGAAAGACCGCCACCGGGAAGAACAGGGCAACGCCCACCACCACGATGGCATCGAGCAGCTCACCCGCATTCAACCAGTCATTGCGCATTGTTTCCTCCTTGCTTCGCACAATTCCCTATCCACGGCGCAAAGGTTACCGGCCCTTTGTTGCAGTATCCTTTCAGGGCGGTAACGGCCTGTAACACTTTGTAACGGCGCGAGGCACCGCGGTTTTTCGGGACGTAAAATGCCCCCTGCGCAGCCTGTCGCCGGGGTCGCTCCAACGCACGGCCGCGTACGATACGGACTGCTTCGCGATGAAACTGTGAGCCATGCCGCGAATTCTCCTCATCGACGACGACGAGAAGCTGGGTGAACTGCTCGGGGCCTACTTCAAGCGCTTCGACATGGACCTCGTTGCGGCGAACCATCCGGCGCTGGGCCTCGAGAAGCTCGAGCGCGAGCATCCGGATCTGGTAATACTCGACGTTATGTTGCCCGAACAGGATGGGTTCGCGGTGTGCCGAGAGATCCGCCGCAAGAGCTCGGTGCCGATCATCATGCTGACCGCGCGCGGCGACGTGACCGACCGGGTCGTGGGTCTGGAACTCGGCGCCGACGACTACATGCCCAAGCCCTTCGAGCCGCGCGAGCTGGTCGCGCGCGTGCAGAACGTGCTGCGCCGGACCGGAGCGCGGGAGGAGCCCGAGGAGCCGGGGCGCCTGCGCTTCAGGGATCTCGAGATCAACCTCGACCGGCGCACGGTGGACCTCGAGGGTGCGCCGCTCGACCTCACCACGATGGAGTACCAGTTGCTGGTGCTGTTCGCGAGCAACCCCGGGCGCACATTCACGCGCGACGAGATCCTCAACGAGCTGCGCGGCATCGACGCACAGCTCTTTTCGCGTTCCGTCGACATCCTGGTCAGCCGCCTGCGCCAGAAGCTCAAGGACACCACGCGCCAGCCACGCTTCATCAAGACGGTGTGGGGCACCGGTTACACCTTCGTCGGCGCCGAGGCCGGACAGAAGTGATCAGGCAGATCGCGCGCTCGCTCTCGGCCCGGGTGCTCGCGGTGTTCGTGCTCACCTCGCTCGTCTACGTCGTGGCGTCGCGCTACGTCTTCGATCTGGTGTGGGGAACCGGGTACCTGAGCGAAGTGATCGGCGCGCACATGGCGCTGCACGTCGATTACGTGCTGAACGACATCGGCCTGCCGCCGCGCATCGAGCGCGCCGAAGCGATCGTCGCCAAGGTGCCCGTCGACATCATGATCCTCGGCCCGGACACCAGCTGGGCATCCGACACGCGGTTTCCGCCTCTGACCGAGGTGCCGTTCTCGCGCAGCCGCTTCCTGCTGCCCGCGGCGATGGAGGAGCCGCAGTCGTGGATGAAGACGATCGAGCTGATCGAGCTCGCGCGTTACGAAAATCGCGCCTTCGTCAAGATCCACAACGGCGCTTACCAGATCATCTTTGCCTCGCCGAAGTTCGCCGAGCCGCCACGGCCGCAGCTGACGACCCCCATCATCGCGGTGCTCGCGGTGATCGTGCTCGCCGGTTGCTACGTGGCGGTGCGCTGGCTGGTGAAGCCGATCCGCTGGATCAAGGAGGGCGCGGCGCGCATCGGCCAGGGCGACCTCGATTACCGCATTCCGGTCACCCGCCGCGACGATCTCGGGGAGCTCGCCGCCGATATCAACCGCATGGCCGACGACGTCCGCGAGATGCTCGAGGCCAAACGCCAGCTGCTGCTGGCGATCAGCCACGAGCTGCGCTCGCCGCTCACCCGCGCCAAGGTGGCGCTCGAGTTTCTCGAAGACGAGAGCGTCAGGAAGAACCTCCTGCAGGATATCGGGGAGATGGAGCGGCTCATCGCCGACCTGCTGGAGAGCGAGCGCCTCAATACGCGCCACTCCAAGTTGCAGCTCGCTTCGGTGGATCTTGGCGACCTCGTTGCCGGCGTGGTGAACTCCGACCTCGAGGATGCCACCGGGCGCGTGGCCGTGAGCCTGCCGCCGCAACCGGTGACGCTGCAGGCCGACGCAACCCGGCTGCGCCTGCTGGTGAAGAACCTCGCGGAGAACGCCTTGCGCTATACGGCGCCCGACAAGCCGCCGGTGGAGATCGCCGTCAGCGCCAACGGCGACTCGGCCGTGGTGCGTGTGTGTGACCACGGCCGCGGCATGTCCACCCACGACCTGGCACGGATCACCGAGCCCTTCTATCGCGCCGATCCCGCCCGCAGCCGCGCGACCGGCGGCCTCGGCCTCGGCCTGTATCTGTGCCGGCGCATCGCCGAGGCGCACGGCGGCTCGCTTGCCATCCAGAGCGAACTCGGCTGCGGCACTGAGGTCACCGTGCGCCTGCCATTGCGCGCCGCGGCCGCCGCATGAACGGCCGCGCCGTGGCGCGGTGGCGTTGACGCGACGGAAGCAATCGCCAGCCCGGGGCGCGCGACGGACGGGCGTGCGCGCCCATCGCTGGGACGTGACGCCGGCCGGGGCCCGCGCCATCCAGGAGCGGCTGCGCAGCCGCGTCGTCACGCGCGGCCGGCCCCGGGTGCGCAGCGTCGCCGGCATCGACGTCGGTTTC
>CAZFWB010000104.1:0-11242 GCA_964522655.1 uncultured Chromatiaceae bacterium
CCTCTATTTCGGCATCACCGGCGGCAACATGGATTCCATGGTCAACCGCTACACGGCGGACCGGCGCATCCGCAGCGACGACGCATACACGCCCGGCGGCGTCGGCGGCCACCGGCCGGACCGCTCGGTCATCGTCTACGCCCAGAGGGCGCGCGAGGCGTTCCCGGGCGTACCGGTGATCATCGGCGGCATCGAGGCGTCGTTGCGCCGGATCGCGCATTTCGACTACTGGTCGGAAAAGGTCCGCCGCTCGATCCTGCTCGATGCAAAGGCCGACATGCTCGTCTACGGCAACGGCGAGCGGCAGGTTGCCGAGATCGCGCACCGGCTCGATGCCGGAGAGCCGCTCGAAGCCATCACGGACGTCCGCGGCACGGCGTTCGTTCGCAGAGATATCCCGGCGGACTGGATCGAGATCGATTCCACGAGCATCGAGGAGCCCGGCGCGCCCGCCGCGCCCGCGGACCCTTACGCGATGCGCCCGGCGGCAATGCCGGCGGGGCACCGTATCGTGCACGCCGCGCGCGAGGTCGACAACGCGGAGCGCGCGCGCAGCGTGATTCGCATCCCGGGTTACCGCGAAGTGGCTGCCGACCCGGTGCTTTATGCGCACGCCTCGCGCATCCTGCACCTGGAGTCGAACCCCGGCAACGCGCGCGCCCTGGCGCAGCGTCACGGTGACGTGGACGTCTGGCTGAATCCACCGCCGATTCCCCTCACGACCAGCGAGATGGACGGCATCTACGAGCTGCCCTACCAGCGCCGGCCGCATCCGGCCTATGGCGGCGCGAAGATTCCCGCCTACGAGATGATCCGGTTCTCGATCGCCATCCAGCGCGGCTGCTTCGGGGGCTGCACGTTCTGCTCGATCACTGAGCACGAGGGCCGCATCATCCAGAGCCGCTCGGAGAAATCCGTGCTGCGCGAGATCGAGCGGGTGCGCGATACCGTGCCGGGCTTCACCGGCGTCATCTCCGACCTCGGCGGACCGACCGCCAACATGTACCGGCTCGCCTGCAAGAGCCGTAAGATCGAGGCCGCCTGCCGCCGCCCGTCCTGCGTGTATCCGGGCATATGCCCGAACCTCAACACCGACCATGCGCCGCTCGTCCGCCTGTACCGCAAGGCGCGCGAGCTGCCCGGCATCCGCAAGGTGCTGATCGCTTCCGGCGTGCGCTACGACCTTGCCGTTGAGTCACCGGCCTATGTAAAGGAACTCGCGCAACACCACACGGGCGGTTACCTCAAGATCGCACCGGAGGCCATTTCCGAAGGGCCACTGTCGAAGATGATGAAGCCGGGCCTCGGCAGCTATTACAGGTTCCGCGAGTTGTTCGACCGCTACTCGAAGGAGGCGGGAAAAGAGCAGTACCTGATCCCGTATTTCATCGCGGCCCACCCCGGCACCAGCGACGAGGACATGCTCGAACTCGCGCTATGGCTGAAGCGCAATGGCTACCGCGCCGACCAGGTGCAGGCATTCCTGCCCGCGCCGATGGCCACCGCTACGGCGATGTACTACTCCGGCAAGAACCCGCTGCGGCGGGTGACGCGCTCGAGCGAGAACGTGCGCATCCCGAGGGGGCTGAAGGTGCGGCGCCTGCACAAGGCGTTTCTGCGCTATCACGACGCGGAGAACTGGCCGATGCTGCGAGACGCGCTCCGCCGCATGGGGCGAGCCGACCTGATCGGCAGCGCGCCGCACCAGCTCGTTCCCGCCTGGCAGCCGGCCGGCACCGGCCGGCGCCACGAGGGACGCCGCCAGCCGCGCGGCGCTACGCCGTTTCGCACCCAGCACACCGGGCTGCCGGACGCGTCCCGCGCATCCGGACCGCGGCACACGCGCCGTAGTTGAAGCCCGCTCGGGCCGATGCTCCGTGTCAGCCGGCCAGCAACGCGCTGGTGCGGGTCGTGGCCCCTGCGGCATAGCCGCGCACCCACTCGACGAACTCGTCGGCGGGCAGTGGCGGACTGATGAGGTAGCCCTGCGCCCGCTCGCAGCCGCGCTCGCGCAGCCAGCGCAGAGCCGGCCGGGTTTCGACGCCCTCGGCGACGAATTCCAGGCCAAGGTTGTGCGACAGGTCGATCGCGGCAGCGACGATGGCGGCGTCGGCCGCATTGTCGGGCAGCTGCGTCACGAACGTCCGGTCGATCTTCAGTTCGTCGATCGGCAGATTGCGGATCTGCGCCAGCGAGGAGTAACCGGTGCCGAAGTCGTCGACCGACACCCGCAGCCCAAGCTCGCGCAGGCGCTGCAGGACCAGCGTCGCATTGGCGAAATCGCGCACCAGGCCCTCCTCGGTGATCTCGGCTATCAGATAGCGCGGCGCGAGATCGTGATTGCGCAGCACGTCGAGGACGAACCAGGGCAGGTCCTTGTCGAGGAGATCGTGGGCGGAGAGATTGACCGACACGGCGATATCCAGCCCCTCCTCGAGCCACAGGCGGCACTCGCGCGCTGCGGCCGTGACGGCCCAGCGCGTGAGGGCGGAGACGTTGCCCGATTGCTCCGCGATGGGGATGAACTCCGCCGGCGACAGCCGCCCGAGCAGCGGGTGATCCCAGCGGACCAGCGCCTCCGCTCCACACAGGCGGCCGTCGGCGAGTGAGATCTTCGGCTGGTAGTAGAGCTTGAGCTCCTCGTGCCGCGCCGCCCGGCGCAGGTCGCCCAGAATGGTCAGACGGCGGATCCGGCGTTGTTCGTCGCCACTGTGGTAGACGCCGACGGTCGATGGCGCATGGCGGTTGTCCGTCTGCGCGACCGTCGCGCGCAGCAGCAGCTGATCGTGAGTCGCGCCGTGCTCCGGGAAAGCCGAGATCCCGATGCCCGGCCGCACGGTCACCGTCAGGTCCGGCAGGCCGATGCCCGGCTCGAGCCGCTGCAGCAACCGCTCGCCTACGCTGGCAGCGGAGTCCGCGTCCAGTCCGGGCATGATGGTCATGAATCGATCGCTCTCGATGCGGGCGAGCAGGAAGCGCGAGTCGAGATGCAGGCGCAGTTGCTCGGCGGCGTGGCGCACGTAGTCGTCGGCGATGTCGTGGCCGAGCGAGGCGGCGATCTCGCCGGTGGCGTTGAGGTCGATGACCATCAGCGCGACGCTCCCGCCATCTCTCGATGCATTGTCCAGCGCGGTGTCGAGTTGCTCGAGCGCGAAGTCGCGGTTGGGCAGGCCGGTCAGCGTGTCATGCCGCGCCTGCTGCACGATGCGCGCCTCGCGGCGGGAGATGTCGGTCTGCATCGCATTGAAGGCGCTGGCGAGTTCCGCCAGCTCGTCGCCGCTACGCACGGTCACCGGCCGGCTGTAGTCGCCGGCTTTCACGCGCCGCGCGGCATCGGCCAGGGTCTGCACCGGGCGAGTTACCGCACGCGACAGCAGGAATGCTCCGGCCAGCGCCAGCAGCAGCGGCAGCGCACCGAGCACGATCGCGGCGGATTGCAGGAGCCGGTAGGGAGCCATCGCCTCGTCCAGCGACACGGTGAGGAGCACCTCGATATCCGCTGCCTCGGGGATGAATGGTCGCGCGATGACGAGAAAGTCGTAGCCGGCGATGTCGAGTGTCCTGGCACTCGATGGCGGCCGCCCATCGATGGCGCTCAGCAGCGGCTGGCGCAGCGGCTCCTCGAGGCGGCTCGCCACGAGTTGGTAGGAGTCGCCGCGGCGCGCCAGCACCGTGGCGTGCAGCCCCGTCAGCTCCTCAATCCGGCGCAGGTACTCGTCGGATACCCGGAATCCCATCGACACCCATGCGACCGGCAATGGCGCGAGCACGGGTACGGTCAGCACTTCGTAAGCTACTCCGCCGTGCACGAGCGTGGAGCGGGCCGGCCCGCCGATACCGGTCCATTCGGCCAGACCCGGATGCGCGGACTCCATGGCGCCGGTGCTCGCCAGGACGCCGCCTGTCTCATCGAGCAGGAGAGCGAGATCGGCCCCGGCGCGCCGCGCGTGATTGGCAAGCGCCGAATCGATCGTCGCCAGGTCCTGGCTCGCGACCGCCTGCTTGAAGGCGAAATCGGCGGCCAGCACTTTGACCGTTGCACCGAGTTGTTCGGCGCGCGCCCGGGTGGTCTGTTCGAAAATCCTCGCACCGGTTTCGAGCGAGGCACGGGCGCGCTCCGCGACGTCGCGATTGGCCGTGAACAGCACGGTGAAGACCGTGCCCGCCTGACTCAGCAGCACGAGGGTGGAGGCAACCGCGAGGATCTTGAAGCGCAGACTCTGCATGGATACACCGCCGGGCCGGTCAGCCGGCTGAAACCATGCTAGTGGCAATGCGCCCGGTATTACGTGAAATCGGTCACGGACGCCCGTCAGCTGCGGGAATTAACGTGGTGGGGCCGCGGATTATGGAAAGCTGCAATGCTGCGTCTCCCACCAATCGTAAACAGCCTGTTGCTGGCGCTGGCTGTTACCTGCGCTCAGGCGAACGACGGCGTGGCCGCCTCGCTGACAGTTCGTGATGCTGCAGGTGTGGCGGTACCGGGGGCGGTCGTGTCGCTGGAGGGAGCCGATCGTGGCCCGGCCGTCACGACCACAACGGCCGTCGTCGACCAGCGCGACCGGCAGTTCGTTCCCCAGGTGACCGTGATCCAGGCGGGCACGACCGTTCGATTTCCGAACAACGATTCGGTCAGTCATCACGTCTATTCCTTTGCGCGCCCGAACGCGTTCGAACTGCCGCTGTACAAGGGTGGCGGCAGGCCGGAGATACGCTTCGATCATGCCGGCGTCATCACGCTCGGCTGCAACATCCACGACGCGATGTTGGGGTGGATCGTGGTGGTGGAGACGCCGCACTTCGGCATCACCGACGATGAGGGGTCGGTTGATTTTCCGGATCTTGCTCCCGGCTCATACCGCGTGCGCGTCTGGTCGCCGCGGCTCGATCGGGTGAAAAGTCTCGACGCCGGAAGCGTCGTTGCGGATGACGGGCAGGCGGATATCGCCGTGCGGCTCGCCCGGCGTCTGCGTCCGGCTCCGATAGCCGGTGGCTCGCTGATTCAGGGCGACTATTGAATGCGGCCACTCATCGGACTGGTGATGTTGTGCGCGATGGCCGGCGTCGCCGCGGCCGGCGAGTCCGACCGCCACGTCTTCGAGGCCGCGGTGGACGTCTCCTGGGCCCGTGCCGACAGCGACCTCGCATCCTGGCTGGAGGGCGGCAACGGCAAGCTGCGCTTCGACGAGGATCACGACGGGCTGCGACTCTCGAGAGCGTTTGTCGACTATCGCGGGCGGCTGGCGCCAACGCTGCAGGCTCGCGCGACGCTCAACATCAATGACGACATCTCGCGCAAGGTCGATCTCACCGAGGCCTTTCTCGAGTGGCGGCCGGTGCCCCGCAGCCCGTGGCGCTGGCGCAGCCGTGTCGGCGGTTTCTACCCGAAGATCTCCTTTGAGAACACGGACATCGGCTGGGGCAGTCCATACGGCCTCTCTGCTTCCGCCATCAACACCTGGATTGGCGAGGAACTGCGCATCGTCGGTGCGGAGCTGCGCGCGAGCCGTGAATTCGTCCGCTGGCCGGGTCAGCAGCTCTCGTTTGAGGGCGGCGTTTACTACGGCAACGACCCGACGGGCGCACTGCTCGCCTGGCGCGGCTGGTCGGCGCATGACCGGCAAACCGGCATCGACAGCACCATCCCGATGCCCGCCGTATCCGCGATCGAGGCGTGGGACCCGGGGGGTAACCCGCTGCCCCGGCTCGACCCGTTCACGGAAATCGATCACCAGCCCGGCTTCTACGCCGGCGCGGAGTGGCAGTGGGCCGATCGCCTGCGCCTGAAAGCGTTCCATTACGACAACCACGCCGACCCGGAGGCGGTGAACGGCAGGGGTGAGTACGCCTGGCAGACCTGGTTCGACCACGTCGGACTGCAGGCCGAACTGCCCTTCAGGCTGGGCCTCATTGCCCAGTGGATCGGCGGCAGCACCCGCATGGGCCCGGACCTGGGGCCGTGGCGCGTGCAGGACGTGGATTTCGACTCGGCGTTCGTGTTGTTGACCCGGGCGTTCGGGCGCCAGCGGCTATCGGTGCGCTACGAGTGGTTCGACCTGCAGCCTTTCGACGACCCGGCCGGCGTCACCAACAAGGACGATGGCAATATCCTCGCGCTGAGTTATCTGTTCCAGTTCTCCGAACGGCTGCGCATCGGCGCCGAGTATCTCAGCATCGCGAGCGAGCATTGCGACACGCTGAATTGCGTCTGGGTCTGGAGCGGACTGCCTCGCACGACGCGCGAAGACGCGCTTCAGGTGACCCTTCGCCTTCGCTTCGACGCGATGCTCTGAGGCATCAGCCACCGACGTCAGCCGCGATGCGCTGGCGCAGCGCTTCATCGGGCAGCGCGCCGAAGCCGGCGGCCATGTTGTCCTGCATGTGATGGGCCTTGGCCGAAGCGGGTATGACGCAGGTCACGGCCGGATGGGCGATGATCCATTTCAGGAACAACTGCGCCCAGCTCGCGCAGCCGATGTCTGCGGCGTATGACGGCAGCGGCCGCCCGGTGATCCGGCGAAACAGTTGTCCGCGCATGAACGGGCGGTTGATCAGCGTGGCAATGCCGCGTTCGCGCGCCAGAGGCAGCAGCGTCGCCTCCGCCTCCCGCTCGCCGATGCTGTAGTTCAATTGCACGAAGTCGAGCGCCTCGGCGCGCATGACGGCCTCGAACTCGTCGTACTGCGATGCGACCGAGGTCGTGATGCCGAGATAACGGATCTTGCCGGCGGCCTTCCACTCGCGCATCGTGGCGAGCTGCGTGCGCCAGTCCTTGAGGTTGTGGACCTGCATGAGATCGAGGCGCTCGACGCCGAAGCGCGCGAGCGACTGGTTCATCTGCGCGATGCCGGCCTCGCGGCCCTCGGTCCATACCTTGGTGGCGGTGAACACCCGGCTGGTGGCGCGAGCATCGCGAAGCAGGTCGCCGGTCACCTGCTCGGCCCGGCCGTACATGGGCGAGGAGTCGATGAGGCGGCCACCGCCGGCGAGAAATTCCTCGAGGACGGCGGCCAGCGGCGAGCGCGAGGCCGCGTCCTCGCCCACGTCGAAGGTGCGCGAAGTGCCCATGCCGATGACGGGAAGCTGCTCGCCGCCCGACGGAATCGGCCGCAGCAATGCCGGACTCCTCGCCTCGGCTGCAACGCTCGCGCGGACGAGGCCGGCCGCGGCGGTCCCCAGGATCATGTCGCGACGATTGATCATTGCGCGTCCTCCGCGTGGTGCTCCATGCGCATGCTGGCGCGGGGCCGGGCCCGGATCAATGCTGCAACGGCACCAGGCGAGCGCGCGCCGGCGGCTGCCGGCGCCGCTGCCGGGGCGTGCGAGCCTCTTGCGGCATTGACCTATCCCCGGGGAGGGGATACGCTCGGGCTGCCAAACGGAGGATGGAAAACCATGCCAGCCGCAGTCGCCCGCCGACAACCCGAGCAGGAGCCGCACGTTCACGAGAGCCACGCGGAGGTCATCAATCGCCTCAAGCGCGCGGGAGGCCACCTGCAGACGATCATCACCATGATCGAGAAGCAGAGGGACTGCCTGGATATTGCGCAGCAGATGCAGGCGGTCATCCGCGCGCTCGAGGGCGCCAAGGCGGTGCTGATTCACGACCACGTCGAGCACTGCCTGGAATCGGCAATGGGGCCGACGACGCGCGAGCAGCGCGCGACCATCGAGAAGTTCAAGAAGATCACACGCTATCTCTGACCGGCAGAACGGCGCAGGGCTCAGGACATGTTCAAGGCGGCATTGGACTGGCTGGCATTCGGTGCGGCGGGCCACAGTCATGTGGCCCATGGTCACAGCCATGGCCATGCGCACGGACAGGCGCGCGGCGAGGAGGGGGGGCACGGCCATACCCACGGAGTCATGGACCCGACCATCGCCACCACCGAGCGGGGCATCTGGGCGATCAAGTGGTCCTTCATCGGGCTGGCGATCACCGCAGTGATGCAGATGGTCGTGGTGTGGCTGTCGGGCAGTGTCGCGCTGCTGGCCGACACCATCCACAACGTGGGTGATGCCTCGACCGCGATCCCGCTGTACGTGGCGTTCTGGTTCGCCCGGCGCAAACCGACGGAGCGATTCACCTATGGTTACGGCCGCGTGGAGGATCTGGCCGGCGTCATCGTCGTGGCGCTGATTCTCTTCAGCGCGCTCGTGGCGGGCTATCAGGCCATCGACCGGCTGATCAATCCGCAGGAAATCTCGTTCCTCGGCGCCGTGGCGGCCGCCGGCGTCATCGGTTTCATCGGCAATGAGGCGGTCGCAGTGTTTCGCATCCGCGTCGGTCGCGAGATCCAGAGCGCCGCGCTCATCGCCGATGGCTATCACGCGCGTGTGGACGGGCTCACGAGCCTGGCGGTGGTGCTCGGTGCCTTCGGCGTGTGGCTGGGCTTTCCGCTGGCCGACCCGATCGTCGGCCTGATCATCACGGCGATGATTTTCGGCATCGTGTGGCAGTCCACCAAAGCGGTCTTTTCCCGCATGCTGGACGGGGTGGAGCCGGAGGTGCTGGCTGAGTTACGTCACGCCGCGGAGCACATCAGTGGCGTCACCGGCCTGGAAAACGTGCGCGCCCGCTGGGTCGGGCACCGCCTGCACGCAGAGGCCGACCTCATCGTGGATGCGAACCTTCCGGTGCGCGAGGGCGCGGCGATTGCCGCCCGCGTACGCGAGGCGGCCATGCGCCACCTGCCGGCCCTCGAAGCGCTGCGCCTCGGCTACGCCGACGGGGGCGCGCAACCGTCCGCGCACGGGCATCATGGGCACGGTCATGGTCACGACCACGACCATGACCAACATCATTCACACGATTTCTTCATCTGAACGCCGCGGTGGGCGGTCGCTCGCCGCCAGCCGTCAGCTGCGGACCGGGCGCTTGTGCAGCTTCCGCTGCAGGGTCCGCCGGTGAATGCCGAGCGCGCGGGCGGCGGCCGAGATGTTGCCGCCGTGCTCGCTGAGCACCCGCTGAATGTGCTCCCACTCGGCCCGGCGCACCGACAAGGGTTTCGGATGCACGTCGGCGGTCTCGCCGATGGCCGGCAGCGCACCCTGCAGCGCCGCGAGGATTTCATCGACCTCGACGGGCTTGGTGAGGTAGTGCATGGCACCGAGCTTGACTGCCTCGACGGCGGTCGCGATGCTGCCGTAGCCGGTGAGCACGACGGACTTGGTCGGCGGTGTCAGGGCGGCGAGCGCCCGCACGAGCGGCAATCCGGAGTCGTTGCCGATCCGCAGATCGACTATCGCGAATTCGGGGCGTGTCTTGTCGATCATCTGGCGCGCTTGCGCCACCGACTGCGCGGTCGAAACGCTGAAGCCACGCCGCTCCAGCGCGCGCGCAAGCACACCGCAGAAAACTTCGTCATCGTCCACGACGAGCATGGTCGGGTGGTGAGCGGGGGTGGTCATGACTGGACTCCTGTCTGCTGCCGAGCCAGGGGCAGCTGTACGGTGACGCGGGCGCCGCCACCCGGCGCGTCGGCGAAACTGATGTCGCCGCCGAGGTGACTCAGGGCCGTGTGCGTCAGGAAGAGCCCCAGGCCGAGGCCCGAGTCCTTGGTGGACGGCGCCGGTCTGCTGCCGGGCCGAGGCGATTTCAGTGGGATGCCGGGGCCATGGTCGGCCACGTCGATGCGCACCCGCTGGTCATCCCAATCACAGCTTACGTGCACGTCGGCCGGCGAGGCATCCACGGCATTGTGCAGGATGTTGAGCAGCGCCTGGGTCAGCGTGCGCTCGACGATGATCTCCGGTGCGGGCCGATCCCCCTCGACGCTCAGCGTGATCGCTGCGCCCGGGCGCAGGCGGCGGACCTCGGCGACAGCGTGCCGCATGAACGCGTCGACACGAACGGGGCGTGCCGCATCGGCGCGCCCGGCGCCGGCGCCGGCCGAGATCACCGAGAGCGATTCCTTGCACTTGCGGATCTGCCCGCGCAGTATCTCGATCCTGTCGTGCAGCTCCGGGTACCTGTCCCGCGGGTACTCCTCGGCGAGTTCCGTCGTCACGAGCGCCATCGTGGCAAGTGGCGTGGACAGCTCGTGGGCGGCGCCGGCGGCGAGCGTCGCAACCGCCACCACGCGTTCGTCGCGCAGGGCGCGCTCGCGCGCCTCGGCGAGGCTGCGCTCCTGGTCGCGCAGCGTCTCGCCCATGCTGACCACGAACTGCGCGATCAGCACGGCGCTCAGCACGAAGCCGAGCCACATGCCGACCACGTGAATCATGAAGCCCGAGCCGTCCTCGGGCGGGCTGAACGGCGGCAGTGGCACCCGGTAGAGCAGCAGGAAGGTGTAGCAGGCCGCGGTGATGCCCGCCATCGGCCAGGTGTAACGCCGTGGCAGCACGGTGGCGCTGATCGCGAGCGGCAGCAGGAACAGGTAGGCAAACGGATTGGTCGACCCGCCGCTGTAATAGAGGATCCCCGTCAGCGCGATCACGTCGACCAGCATCTGCGCGAAGAATTCCGCGTGCGGAATTTCCCTGCCGCCGCGCAGCCGCTGCCAGGTCCAGAAGTTGACCAGCGCCAGCACCGCCAGGATGGTGACCAGCGGCGCGATGCGAATGGGCAGCTGGTAAAAACGGCTGGCGGCCAGCAGCGTTACTGCGGCGCCCGGTATGACGATGATGCGAAGCCACACCAGGCGCCGCAGGTTGAGCGGGCTCGAGAGGTGCGGGAGCGCGTGCTGCAGGTCCGTGGCCATGGTGCAGTCAGGGGCCGGGGGCCTCCTTGCGGCGCACCATCTCGAATCGCGACGTCTGCAGGTAGCGGCCGTTGCGGAACGCGCGCCACTCCGTCCTGAGACGGTCGTCACCCAGCCAGCGGAATTCGCCCTCGTGCATGTGCTCGTCGTCCATGGTGATCATGTTGGTGATGTCGACGAACTCCAGCTGCACGACTCCGGCTTTGGGCGTCGGCACCAGTCGCATGGTCGGCTGGTTGCCACCGGCGCAATAATGCGTCACGCGCACACTGTCACCGTCGCGGTAGTACATGTTGATCATCTCGTTTGCCGCGCCGGGGAACATGATTTCCTGGACAGTGTGACCATTGGCGGTCACGTGGAAGATGCTGACGACCTGGTTCGTGGTCTCGCCTTTCTCGTCGATCGCGACCCAGACGCCCTCGAGCTTCTTGATGCGCTGGAAAGGATCTTCGTCGGCCGCGACGGCGCGTGCCGCTGTCGCGGCCAGCATCGCCACCGTCAGAACTGCGCGCAACCACACCATCACTTCGTCTCCG
>CAZFWB010000105.1:0-11082 GCA_964522655.1 uncultured Chromatiaceae bacterium
GGTGCTGGTCGCGGGGGCGCTGGGCGTGTTCGCGTACGCCGCCGGCAACGTGTTTTTCGCCCGCTACCTCGGGATTCCGTATGTCGAGGGCGCAGGCGAGATGCTGGTGTTCTGCGCCGCGCTCGGCGGCGCGGGCCTCGGATTTCTCTGGTTCAACACCTATCCCGCGCAGGTGTTCATGGGCGACGTCGGCGCGCTGGCACTCGGCGCGGCGCTTGGCACGGTTGCGGTCGTCGTGCGCCAGGAGCTCATTCTCCTGATCATGGGCGGCATATTCGTGCTGGAGACCATGTCTGTCGTCATCCAGGTGGCCTCATTCAAGATGACCGGCCGGCGGGTGTTCCGCATGGCGCCGCTGCATCACCACTTCGAGCTGCTCGGCTGGGCGGAGCCGAAGGTGATCGTGCGGTTCTGGATCATCACGGTGATCCTGGTGCTGGTCGGCCTGTCCAGCCTGAAAATCCGATGAGCGGGCTGCCGATGACTGCGATCGCCGATATCACCGGTAATCAGCCACCGGGGCGCACCGCAACGGCCGCGACGGTGCTGGTGCTCGGGATGGGTGCGACCGGCGCGTCCTGCGCCCGTCATTTCGCCGCCCGGGGCATGCGGGCGGTGTTTGCGGACACGCGCGCTGCGCCGCCCGGCAAACAGGAAATCGAGGCTGCCATGCCGGAGGCCGAACTGCTGCTCGGGACAGTACCCGACTCCGTGCCCGCTGGTATCGGGCGCCTCGTCGTCTCCCCCGGGGTTGACCTCGGCCTTCCGGTGCTCGCCGACGCCCGTCGCCGAGGCATCGCCGCCCTGAGCGATCTCGACGTGTTCGCCGCCGAGTGCACGGCGCCGATGATCGGCATCACGGGCTCGAACGGAAAGAGCACGGTCACATCCATGGTCGGCGCGATGCTCGCGGAGGAGGGCTGGCAGGTCGGTGTCGGCGCCAACCTCGGCACGCCGGCCCTCGACCTGCTGCAGCCGTCGATGCGCGCCTACGTCCTCGAGCTGTCGAGTTTCCAGCTCGAACGCAGCGCGCCGCTGCCGTTTGCGGTTGCGGCGCTGCTCAACCTCGCGCCGGATCACCTCGACCGGCATGGCAGCATGGCGGCCTACGCGGCGGCCAAGGCGCGGATCTACGCGCGCTGCGCGACCGCCGTGGTCAATCGCGACGACGCGAGCCTGGCCGCCTGCGTGCCCGCCGGCGTGCCGATCATCAGTTTCGGCCTCGACGCCCCTGCCGCCGGCCATTTCGGGCTGCTCGGACCGCCGGGTGACCAATTCCTGGCCTTCGGCACGGAGATGCTTCTGGCGGCAGCCGAACTCGGCACCACCGGCCGGCACAATGTGGCGAACGCGCTGGCCGCCCTGGCGCTGGTGCACGCCGCCGGCGCCGGCTTCGCCGCGCCGGTCCGGGCGCTGCGCGCGTTCCGCGGTCTGCCGCATCGCATGCAGGTGGTCGCGGTCAGAAGCGGTGTGACCTGGATCGACGACTCCAAGGCCACCAACGTCGCTGCGGCCGTGACGAGCATCCGCGGCCTGGCCGGCCCGCTGCTGCTGATCGCCGGCGGGGACGCCAAGGGTCAGGCGTTCGCAGAGCTGGCCGCGGCCCTGCGCGGGCGCGCCGCGACGGCGCTGCTGATCGGCCGCGATCGTGAACTGCTCGCACGCGAGCTCGGCGGCGTGTGCAACGTGGAGCTGAGCGAGTCGCTGCCCGCCGCGGTCGCACGGGCGCGCGCACTGGCTGCGCCGGGCTCCTCGGTGCTGCTGGCGCCGGCCTGCAGCAGTCTCGACATGTTCCGCAGCTATGAGGAGCGCGGCGAGATCTTCGCGCGTGAAGCGCGGGAGGGCGCCTCATGAGCGCGCGGGCGGAACTGCGCCGCCACGGGCCCGCCCTGGACGGGAGGGAAGCCGACCTCACCCTGCTGCTCGCCGTCGCTGCCCTGCTCGGCATCGGGCTGGTCATGGTCGCCTCGGCGTCGATGTCGATCGCCGAGCGGGACTATGGCGGGCCGCTCTATTTCTTCGTCCGGCA
The DNA here is from genome assembly GCA_964522655.1 of uncultured Chromatiaceae bacterium. GTDB lineage: Bacteria > Pseudomonadota > Gammaproteobacteria > Steroidobacterales > QUBU01. Next base: position 2,030 of record CAZFWB010000105.1, read on the forward strand.
ACTGGTGGCGGTCGCGGTCGGTCTCGCGGGCGCAGCGTTCGCAATGCGCGTCCCCAGCGTGACCTGGCAACGGCTCGGACCATTTCTGGCGATCGGGGCATTCATGCTACTCGCCTCGGTGTTGGTGCCGGGCTTCGGGCGCACGGTCAACGGCAGTACGCGCTGGCTCAGCGTTGCCGGCGTGAACATCATCCAGGTATCCGAGCCGGCACGCCTGCTGTTGCTGCTGTACCTGGCGGGCTACGCCGTGCGGCGCAATGAGGCGTTGCGCGAATCCTTCGCCGGTTTCGCACGCCCGCTCGCTCTCAGCGGCGTCGCTTGCGTGCTGCTCCTGCTGCAGCCGGACTTCGGCGCGGCGCTGATGCTGATGACGATGACCCTCGCCGTGCTGTTCATCGCGGGCGGACGCCTGCGCGATTTCCTCCTGTGCGGCGGAGCGGTGGCGATGCTCGGCGGTCTGCTGGCGGTCGCCGCGCCCTATCGCGTGGTCCGACTCACCTCTTTTCTCGATCCGTGGCGCGATCCTTACAACACCGGCTTCCAGCTCACCCAGTCGCTGATCGCCATAGGCAGCGGGCAGTGGACCGGGCTGGGGCTCGGCGGCAGTGTGCAGAAGCTGTTCTATCTGCCCGAAGCGCACACCGATTTCGTGTTTGCAGTAGTCGCCGAGGAATTCGGCCTGGCTGGCAGCGTCATGGTGATCGCCCTTTTCAGCGTCGTGGTATGGCGCGCCCTGCTGATCTCGCGTCAGGCGGCGCTCAGGGAACGGCTGTTCCAGGCGAGCGTCGCGTTCGGTTTCGCCGTGTGGCAGGCCGTGCAGGTGTTCATAAACATCGGCGTCAACATGGGCATCCTGCCCACGAAGGGCCTGACTCTGCCGCTCGTCAGCTACGGGCGCAGCAGCATCATCATCACGCTCATCGGCTATGGGCTGCTGCTGCGGATCGATCGCGAAAACCGGCTCGGCAACGGCGGCGCGCGACGTCGCGGCGCCGCCGAGTGGAGGAAGGCCGCGTGAACGCGGGCCCGGTGATGATCATGGCGGGTGGCACCGGCGGGCACGTCTTCCCGGCGCTTGCCGTGGCGCGCGCTCTGCGCGTTCGAAACGAGGCGGTCGTCTGGCTCGGCAGTGCCCAGGGCATGGAAGCGCGCATCGTTCCGGCGGAAGGGATCCCGCTGGAAACCATTCGCGTCAGCGGCTTGCGCCGCAAGGGTGCGATGACCTGGCTTGCCGCGCCCTGGCGGCTGCTGGTCGCGCTGACCGATGCGGCGCGCGTGCTGCGGCGGCGGCGCCCCCGTGTGGTGCTCGGCATGGGCGGTTTCGCGGCCGGCCCCGGCGGGGTGGCGGCCTGGCTGCTCGGGCGCCCGCTGGTCATCCACGAGCAGAACGCCGTCGCAGGACTCACCAATCGTCTTCTGGCTGGTATGGCCCGGGAAGTGCTGACTGCCTTCCCGGGCAGTTTTTCCTCCAGGTGGAAGGCGCGCGTGACCGGCAACCCGGTGCGCGAGGAAATCGCGGCGCTCGCGCCGCCGCGCGAACGGCTGGCGGGCCGAACTGGAGCGCTGCGCCTGCTGGTGCTGGGCGGCAGTCAGGGAGCGCGCGTGCTGAACGAAAGCGTGCCCGGCGCCGTGGCGGCCCTGCCGAAGGACGCGCGTCCGCAGGTCTGGCACCAGGCCGGAACGGCAACGCTGCAACTGGCGCTGGACGCCTACAGCCGCGCGGGCGTGCAGGCACGCGTGGACGCCTTCATCACCGACATGGCCGCGGCTTACGCCTGGGCCGATGTCGTCGTATGCCGCGCCGGTGCGCTGACCGTGTCCGAGCTGGCTGCCGCGGGCCTGCCTGCGGTGCTGGTGCCTTTTGCCGGTGCAGTGGACGACCACCAGACGCGCAACGCGGCGTTCCTGGTGCAGGCGGACGCCGCCACCGTGATCCCGCAGGCGCAGCTGTCCGCCAGCCGGCTCGCGGCTGAGCTCGCGCCATACCTTGCGGACCGAGAGCTGGTACTGGCGCGCGCCGAACGGGCCCGGGCGCTCTCGCGTTCCGGTGCCGCCGAGGAGATCGCGGAGACCTGTCGGCGCCTCGGGGGGAGCGCATGAGAGACCGTATGCGCAAGATCCAGCGGATCCACTTCGTCGGTATCGGCGGCGTCGGCATGGGCGGCATCGCCGAGGTGTTGCTCAATCTCGGCTACTCCGTGCAGGGCTCGGACCTCAGGGAGTCGGCGATGACTGCGCGGCTTGCGCGCCTCGGGGCGCAGATCGCGATCGGTCACCGGGCGGAGAACGTCGGGGAGGCTGACGTCGTGGTGGTCTCCACCGCGGTCGATCCGGCGAACCCCGAAGTCGTGGCCGCGCGCGCGCAACGCAAGCCGATCGTGCGCCGCGCCGAAATGCTCGCCGAGCTGATGCGCTTCCGCTACGCGATCGCCGTCTCCGGCAGTCACGGCAAGACGACCACCACCAGCCTGGTGGCGAGCGTGCTGGCGGAGGCCGGCGAAGATCCGACCTTCGTCATCGGTGGCCGGCTGAAGAGCGCCGACACGAACGGGCGGCTGGGCGCCGGAAGCTATCTCGTCGCCGAGGCCGACGAAAGCGATGCGTCGTTCATGCACCTGCAGCCCATGATCGCGGTGGTCACCAACATCGACACCGATCACCTTGGCGCCTACGGCGGCGATATCGAGCAGCTGCGCCGCACGTTCGTCGAGTTCCTGCACAATCTGCCGTTCTACGGCCTGGCGGTGCTGTGCCTCGACGACCCCGGGGTCGCGGCGATCGCGCCCGCGGTGCAGCGGCCAATGCTCACGTATGGCTTCAGCGAGGGGGTCGACGTGCGCGCGCTGAACGTGCGGGTGGACGGATTGCGCACGCACTTCCAGGTTGCGCGGCCGGGACGGGCCGGGTTGCTCGAGCTCACGCTGAACCTGCCGGGCCGGCACAACGTTGCGAATGCACTCGCGGCCGTGGCGCTCGCCCACGAACTCGAACTCGATGACGGCGCCCTGCAGCGCGCCCTCGCTGAGTTCCAGGGCATAGACCGGCGCCTGCAGGTGATCGGGACGATCGACACGGGCCATGGCCAGGCCCTGCTCGTCGACGATTACGGGCACCACCCGACCGAGGTCGCCGCAACGATGCGTGCGGCGCGCGAGGCATGGCCGGGCCGGCGGCTCGTCGTGGTGTTCCAGCCGCACCGCTTCACGCGTACCCGCGACCTCCTCGACGATTTCGCGGTCGTCTTGTCGGCGGCCGACAAGCTGCTGGTCGCCGAGGTGTATTCGGCCGGCGAGGACCCGATTGCCGGCGCGGACGCACGCGCGATCTGCCGCGCGGTGCGCAGCCGCGGGGCCGTCGAGCCGGTGCTGGTGCCCAAGCTCGAGCGGCTGCCGAAACTGCTCGACGGGGTGCTTCAGGACGGCGACGTCGTGCTGACCCTTGGAGCAGGCGACATCGGCGCCGCGGCCCAGAGGCTGCCCGCAGCTTTTGCGCGCCGCCCGAGGCTGAGGCGTACCTCGTGAGGGCGCCGGCGGGAACCACGGCAATGGCTGCACCGGAAAAAGCGCGAGTGTTCTACGGCGAGCCGATGGCCAGGCACACCTCCTGGCGCGTCGGCGGACCGGCCGACGTCTATTTCAAGCCGCGTTCGCGCGACGAGCTGGTGGATTTCCTTCAGCGCCTCGGTCCGGGCCGGCCGGTGCACTGGCTCGGCCTTGGCAGCAACCTGCTGGTCCGCGACGGCGGTGTGCGCGGTGTCGTCATCGTCACCGCCGGGTGCCTGGAGCATCTGCGCCACCTCGGCGATGGCCTGGTGTACGCCGAGGCGGGTGTGCCCTGCACCGTGCTCGCCCGCCATTGCGCGCGCTGGCAGGTCGGCCCCGCCGAGTTCTTCGCGGGTATCCCCGGAACGGTCGGTGGCGCGTTGACCATGAACGCCGGGGCGTTCGGTGGCCAGACGTGGAACCATGTCGCCGAGGTGGAGGTCGTCAACCGGCGCGGCGAAGTCACGCGCCGCGCGCCGGCGGATTATCAGGTCGGCTATCGCGAGGTGCGTGGTCCCGCAGAGGAGTGGTTCCTCTCGGCCCGTTTCCGCTTCGATCCGAAGCAGCCGACGAGCCTCGACGGCGTGCGCGCCCTCATACAGGAGCGCCAGGCGAAGCAGCCGCTCGGCATGCCGAGCTGCGGTTCGGTGTTCCGCAATCCGCCGGGCGATTTCGCCGGCCGGCTGATCGAAGCGGCGGGACTGAAGGGTGCGCGGATCGGCAACGCGCAGGTGTCGGCGAAACACGCCAACTTCATCATCAACACGGGCGGGGCCACGGCGGCGGACATCGAGGCGCTGATCCGGCACGTGCAGGCAACCGTCGAGCGGGTGCACGGCGTGCGCCTGGTGCCGGAAGTGCACGTGCTCGGCGAGCCGGCGGAGGCCGCGGCATGAGCGCCATGCGCTTTCCGCGCATCAGCGCGCCGGCCGAATTCGGCAGGGTGGCGGTCCTGCTCGGCGGTACATCGTCGGAGCGCGAGATATCTCTTCTCACCGGCGAGGCCGTGTACCGAGCGCTGATCCGGAGCGGAATCGACGCCCACCGGCTGGACCCGGCGATGGATTTCCCGGCGGCGCTCCAGCGCGGCGGTTTCGACCGCGTGTGGCTCGCGTTGCACGGCCGTGGGGGCGAGGACGGCACGGTGCAGGGGTTGCTCACCTGCCTGGGGCTGCCCTTTACCGGCAGCGGCGTCCTCGGCGCGGCGGTGGCCATGGACAAGCTGCGCAGCAAGAAGTTGTTCATGGTGAGCGACGTGCCGACTCCCCGGTTCCGCCTGCTCGGCGGCGAGCAGGACTTTGCCGCCGCGATTGCCGATCTCGGCCTGCCGCTCATCGTCAAGCCCGTCTGCGAAGGCTCGAGCATCGGCATGACCAAGGTGCAGCGCGCCGGAGATCTTGCTCACGCGTTCGCCGCAGCCGCCCGCTTCGGCGGCGAGGTCTTCGCCGAGGAATGGATCGACGGGGCCGAGTACACCGCCGCGATACTGCACGATCGGGCGCTGCCGCTCATCCATGTCGAGGCGCAGGCGGTCTTCTACGACTATCAGGCGAAGTACTTCAGCGACCAGACGCGCTACCGCTGTCCCTGCGGACTGGCGCCCGACGCCGAGCTGCAGTTCGCCGCCATCGCCGCGCGCGCCTTCGACGCAGTTGGCGCGAGCGGCTGGGGGCGGGTCGACTTCATGGTCGGCGCCGATGGCGCGCCGAAAGTGCTCGAAGTGAATACCACTCCGGGCATGACCAGTCACAGTCTCGTGCCGATGGCCGCGGCGGCCGCCGGCATCGGCTTCGACGAACTCGTGTGGCGAATCCTCGAGACCAGTTTTCCGCCGCTGACACAGGGGCGAATGAATGCTGCGTAGGCGCAATCGCCGCCGCCCGGATCGCGCGGTCGCCAGGCTGCCCGCCGTCAACTGGCGCATCGTGAGTGTCGCGGCGAGCGCGGCGCTCGTCGCCGTCGGCACATGGCTCGGCGTCACCTGGCTGCTCAATCGGCCTATCGAAACCATCGTCGTCGCCGGCGCGTTCCAGCGTGTCTCGCCGATCCAGGTCGAGGCGCTCGTGGAGCCCTTCGCGCGTGCCGGGTTCGTCGACATCGATCTGGCTGCGATCCGCCGCGAGCTGGCGGCTTTGCCATGGGTGGCGAGCGCCGAGCTGCGGCGCAAGTGGCCGGGTCGGCTCGAAATCCGCATTCGCGAGCAGAAGCCCGTTGCCTGCTGGGGTGAGCGCGGGCTGCTCAATGCGGCGGGCCGACTCTTTCTCGCCGATGCCGACCACGTGCCGGCCGAGCTGCCGCGGCTGCGCGGTCCAGCCGGCACGGAGGAGCAGGTCACGGCCCGGTATTTCCAGCTGCAGGAGCGGCTCGAACATCGCGGCATGGCGGCGGTTGCCGTGACGCTCGACGAGCGCGGGGCCTGGGCCTTCCAGACGAGTACCGGGCTGCAGGTACGCCTCGGCGCAAACAGCGTCGATGCGCGAATCGAGCGCTTCTTCTCGGTGCTCGACGGCACGCTCGCGCAACTCGCCGGCGAGGTGGAATACGTGGACATGCGCTACCCGAATGGATTTGCGGTTGGCTGGAAGAAGGCCGCCGGGGCGGCGGCCGCCGCGGCGAAAGAGCGGGGCCCCAATGCCTAAGAAAACGGAGCAACGCCTGCTGGTCGGTCTCGACATCGGCACCTCGAAGGTGGTGGCGATCGTCGGCGAGCTGCAGGAAGACGGCGCCGTCGAGGTGATCGGCTTCGGCATGCATCCGTCGCGCGGGCTGAAGAAGGGCGTGGTGGTCAATATCGAGTCCACGGTGATGTCCATCCAGCGCGCGGTGGAGGAAGCCGAGCTGATGGCCGGCTGCGAAATCAACGCCGTGTACACCGGCATCGCCGGCAGCCATGTGCGCAGCCTGAACTCGCACGGCATCGTTGCCATCCGTGATCGCGAAGTGACCCGCAGCGACGTCGAGCGCGTGATCGACGCTGCACGCGCGGTGGCGATACCCGCAGACCAGAAGGTCCTGCACGTGCTGCCGCAGGAATACATCATCGACGGCCAGGAGGGCATTCGCGAGCCGATCGGCATGTCGGGCGTCCGGCTCGAGGCGCGGGTGCACATGGTCACGGGTTCGGCCAGCGCGGCGCAGAACATCGTCAAGTGCGTGCAGCGCTGCGGTCTCGAGGTAGAGGACATTGTGCTCGAACAGCTCGCCTCGAGCCATGCCGTGCTCACCGACGACGAGAGGGAGCTCGGCGTATGCCTGGTCGACATTGGCGGAGGCACCACCGACATCGCCGTGTTCAACGCGGGTGCCATCCGCCACACGGCCGTGATCCCGATCGCCGGCGACCAGGTGACCAACGACATTGCGATCTCGCTGCGTACCCCCACGCAGTACGCGGAGGAGATCAAGATCAAGTACGCCTGCGCTCTCTCCCAGCTCGCGACGGCTGACGAAAGCATCGAAGTGCCGAGCGTCGGCGACCGGCCGTCACGGCGGCTCGCGCGGCAGACGCTCGCCGAAGTGGTCGAGCCCCGCTACGAGGAGCTGTTCGGACTGATACGTGACGAGCTCAGGCGCAGCGGATTCGAGGAGATGGTGGCGGCCGGCGTGGTGCTCACGGGCGGCAGCGCCAAGATGGAAGGCGCGGTGGAACTCGCCGAGGAGGTGTTTCACATGCCGGTGCGGCTCGGGCTGCCCCAGCATGTGCGCGGGCTCGGCGACGTCGTGCGCAATCCCATTCACGCGACCGGTGTCGGGCTGCTGCTGTATGCGCGCGATCCCGCCGCGCGTCACGGCGGCGAGACGCCGGTTTCTTCGGGCATCCGCGACGTCTGGGCGCGGATGAGAGCCTGGTTTCAGGGCAGTTTTTGAGGGGCCCTCGGTAAAGAGGCCCCGGGTTGCGTTGTTGTTGTTGTGGAGGAGGAGCGGCAATGTTTGAACTCATGGATGCATCCAGCCAGAGCGCGATAATCAAGGTCATCGGCGTAGGCGGTGGCGGGGGCAACGCTGTCAAGCACATGGCGACCTGCGGAATCGAGGGCGTGGACTTCATCTGCGCGAATACGGATTCCCAGGCGCTGCGTGGCTCGAACGTGCGCACCGCCCTGCAGATCGGCTGCAATATCACCAAGGGACTCGGTGCGGGCGCCGATCCCGATGTCGGCAGGCAGGCGGCGATGGAGGACCGGGATCGCATCGTCGAGGTGATCGACGGCGCCGACATGCTGTTCATCACCGCCGGTCTCGGGGGTGGCACCGGCACTGGCGCCGCCCCGGTGGTTGCCCAGGTGGCAAGGGAGCTCGGCATACTCACGGTGGCGGTCGTCACCAAGCCATTCAAGATGGAAGGCCGCAAGCGCATGCAGATCGCCGATCAGGGCATCCACGACCTGGCGAAGTACGTCGACTCCCTGATCACCATTCCGAACGAGAAGCTGCTGTCCGTGCTCGGTTCCCAGACGACACTGCTCGACGCCTTCCGCGCGGCCAACGAGGTGCTGCAGGGTGCGGTCCAGGGCATTGCGGAACTGATCACCCGTCCCGGCCTGATAAACGTCGATTTCGCCGACGTCCGCACGGTCATGTCGGAGATGGGTATGGCGATGATGGGCTCAGGCACGGCGAGCGGCGAGGATCGGGCGCGCGAAGCGGCCGAGGCGGCGATCTCCAGCCCCCTGCTGGAGGAGGTGAATCTGTCCGGCGCGCGGGGCATTCTCGTCAATGTTACTGCCGGGATGGACCTGTCGATCGGCGAGTTCCACCAGGTCGGCGAGACCGTCAAGCAGTGCGCCTCCGACGATGCGACGGTGGTGATCGGGACCGTCATCGACCAGGAGATGTCGAACAGCATTCGCGTGACGGTCGTGGCCACCGGCCTGGGCCGCGAAGCCCTGCGGCAGGTCGATCAGCCCGCCATCCGGGTGGTACGGCCCGCCGCAGTGGCCGGCGGACATGGCGCCGCGGCCGAGGTGCTGCAGCCGAACTACGGTGTCTACGACCGGCCCGCGGTTCAGCGACGGATGCCTGCCACGGATGGGCTCGGCAGCGCGGCAGCGGAAGCGAATTTCGAGCTGCTCGACGTGCCGGCATTTTTGCGGCGCCAGGCGGACTGAGGGACCCTGTTTCGTTGCGGCGTTTTCACAATCTGTGATACTGTGCGCCCCGCTGGCAGGTGCGGGGCGCGGTATCTGCCCGCTTCAGGAGCTGAATTTTCAGTTGGTTAGCGCCTGTTGTGGTGCGCGGCTCAGGGATTGGCGCGTCGTGTCGACCCCGCTCGGTGCGTGGCGTTTTCGCAACAAACAGCGGCCCCGGTGGCAGCCCGCCTGCGGCGGCTCACCGTTTTTCTGGCGGGAGAGGACCTATGCTCAGGCAACGAACGCTGAAAACGGCCATCCGCGCAACCGGCGTGGGCCTGCACACCGGGCGCAAGGTCTACATGACGCTCAGGCCGGCCGCCGAAAATTCCGGGGTGGTCTTCCGCCGCGTCGATCTGGAGCCCTGCGTCGACATTCCCGC
>CAZFWB010000106.1:0-11019 GCA_964522655.1 uncultured Chromatiaceae bacterium
CTTGTCATCGGCGGCAACTGTCGCGCTGCCGCGAGGCGCGTGCCGGGCCACGTCGTGGGCGATGGCGGGCGCAGCATCGAGGAACTGGTCGCCGAGGTCAATCGCGACCCGCGCCGGGGGTCCGGACACGACACGTGGATGACGCGCATCGAACTCGACGAACAGGCCGACCGGCTCATGGGCGAGCTCGGCTATACGCGCCAGTCCGTACCGAAAGCAGGACAGATCGTCTATCTGCGTCGCAATGCGAACCTGTCCGATGGCGGGTCCGCGGTGGACGTGACCGACGAGGTGCATCCCGACAACCGCGCGGCTGCCGAGCGCGCCGCGAAGGCGATCGGCCTCGACGTGGCGGGCGTCGACATCCTGACCCGCGACATCTCCGTTTCGCTGTGGGAGAACGACGCGCGCATCTGCGAGATCAACTCCCGGCCCGGGCTTCGCTCGCACCTGTCGCCGGCGGTGGGCCAGCCTCGCGACGTGATTACGCCCATTCTCGACATGCTCTTCCCGCCCGGCCGGCCGACGCGGGTGCCGGTCGTCGCGGTCACGGGAACCGGCGACACCGGGAGCACGGCGCGGATGCTGGCGCGGGTGCTTGCGACCGCCGGCCACCACGTCGGACTGCACGCCGGCCGGCGGGTCTGGAGCGGCGGCGGGCGGGTCTGCAGGACGAAGGTCACGTTGCCCGCGGCGGCGCGCATGATCCTGCTCGACCCGGAAGTGGACGTGGTGGTGCTCGAATGCCGGCCCGGTGAAGTGCTGCGCTACGGCCTCGGATGCGACGCGATCAACGTCACGGCAATCGTCAACGCCGACGCCGCCAACTCGGACGAACGCGCGGATACTTCACCCGAGCAGGCGATCGATGCGGTGCGCGTGGTCGCCCGCAGCACACGCGACGTCGTCTACGTGGCGGCGGGGGATCCCTGCATAGAGGTCATCGAACGCGACCGCGGCCGCGCACAGATCTGCCGGATCGCCGGCGACCACGACGGCCACCAGGTCGTAACCGACCCGTTCGACGAGAGCCGGCGCGTCGTGCTCGATGGCGGCACCATCCGGATCTACGAGGACCGCTACGAGCGCGTCCGGCTGCAGGTCGCGGCGGCGGCGCACGAGGCGCCTTCGGATCCGCAGGCGGGCGCCTCGGCGCAGAGCGCCCTGTTCGCCGTGACCGCGGCCTGCGGTCTCGGCGTCGGGATCAGCGAGATCGACCAGGGCCTGCGCGATTACCGGCCGCGCCGGTCGCGGGCGCAGGCTCGTCCTCGCAAGTCGCGTCGGCCCCGTGCCCGGGCCAGCCGCCCGTGACCTCGCCGCCGGCGGGTGCCGGATCCGCGGCAGGGGCCTCGACCCGGCGCGTCTTCAGGTCGAAGTTCCAGCCAGCGCTCAACACGTGCAGGCGCATGCCGGCAAAGGCCGCCGGCGCATAGTCGGGCACCGCGTCGATGTTGGTCGACTGCAGTTGCGCGCCGTCGACGATCGTGAGCGTGCCGCTGCCGCAGACGCTGACCTGACCGGTCGCGTCGAGCACGAAGGCGGTGTTTTCGTCCAGGCCGAACCCGAGCAGGGACGGATTGCACAGCACGGCCGCGAGCAGCCGGCCGAAACGGTCGCGCTCGCGGAAGTGCTGGTCGACGATGATCTCGCGCAGGTAGCCGAGTCCCGGCGACATGCGCACGGACCCGAGCCGCGCAGCCATCCGTCCGCTCCCCCGGGCGATCATCACCGCGCTCATCGCCGAGGCCCCGGCACTGCTGCCGCCCAGGGTCAGCCCGTTGCGGTGACGTTCCGCCAGGCGCGTCGCGAGCGGCGTGCCGCCGATGGTGGAGACGAGCTTGAGCTGGCTGCCACCGGTGAAGAAGACGCCATCGGCCGCGTCGACGGCGGCGAGCACCGCGGGGTCGCTTGCCTGCTCGCGCTGTTGCTGGTGGAAATGCCCGATCTCGGTAACACCCAGGGTCTGGAATGCCTCGTCGTACACGCGCCTGCGCGAGGCGGGGTCGCGCGAAGCGGCGGAAAGAACGACGAGCCGCGCGCCGGGCCCGCCGCAGCACGAAACGAACGTCGATAGCACCTCGAGGTCGCTGCCGGGCACCTCGCGGCCGCCGATCGCGAAGATCGCACCCCGCGAGCCGCCGCTAGCTGGCAACGAGCTGTCCACCGCTGCCGCCGCCGGGCGCGGCACGGACCGGACCGACCGCCCGGCTCGCGGGACCGGGCTCCGGGCGATAGCGCTCGCGCGCAATGCCGACGATGCGTTCGATGAGGCCGGAAAACTGCAGTCCGGCCGCTGCGCCCGCGACCTCGAACGTTTCGCCCTGCTCCAGTACCGTCGTCGCTTCCACCCCGACGACCACCGGCGGCCCGGCGGGCGGAAGGCGGAGCTGCACGAGGGCGTAGTCGCGACAGTTGCACGCCCTGAAGGCGGTCAGCGCCGCGACGCGCGCGGCCGCCGCGAGCTGGGCGTCGAGGACCGCGGGGCAGACGCGCCCCGCTCTTCCCGGCAGCACCTCGACCAGCGGCAGGCAGCGCGGCGGATCATTGCCGAGCACCGCCACCTCGATCTCGCGGCCGGCGACGAATGGCTCGATGACGCCGGCCTGGCCGTCGCGGCGGGCAATGTGAGTCACCGCCTCGATCAGTTGCTGCCGGCTCGCCGCGATGCGCGGCCTGCGGCCGCTAGCCGTTCGCGGCCGGACCACGACCGGGTATTGCAGCCTGCGGCAGTCGCTGCCCGGTTCACAGACGACGCTGAACTCCGGCGTGGCGAGCCCGCTCTGGCGCAGCAGCGCGTACGCTACGACGCGATCCTGCGTGCAGACGTGCCCGAGCGGCGTGGGACCGCTATAGGCCAGGCCCGACATCTCGAGCATGGCCGGTACGTGCGCGGCGGCGACGTTGCCCTGAATGCCGTGCGCGAGATTGAGCACGATGCCGCCGGGCTGACCGCTCAGCAGGTTCGGCGCCAGGAATTCCCGCAGGTTCGAAAGAAGCGACATGTCGCCCTCGACCACCTGGACGGTGTGCCCCTGCTCGCGCAGGCACTCGACGATGCGTTTCACCGTGCGTCGCCGGTAGCCGCCCCGGCTCGGCGCGCCCAGCCGGCCGATGATGCCGTTGCGGTGCCGGTTGCGGACCACGGCGATGCGCAGCGAGGGGCCCCGCGAGAACAGCCGCGGCGGCGCCACCCCGCTCAGCTTCGCGTCCCAGTCCTGCAGCAAACGCAGATCGAGGAACTCCGCGATCAGCACGATCATGACGATCTTGGTCACCACCAGCTCGGGAAACTCGATCGCGATCTCGCGCAGCAGCGGCAGGCGGCTGATGGCGGTGAGCAGCAGCGCGATCGCGATGGTCGAGCCCATGCGCCAGAACGCGGTAAGGGTGCTGTCGCGATCGATCGTCTTGGCGATGCCCTCGGCCATCAGGCCGAGCACGATGACCGGGAAGAACGCCACGCTCCAGAGCATGTCCGAGTGGACCCATGGCGCGAGTATCAGCGCGCCCACGAGCATCAGCACGGAAACGCTCATGATCACCGCGACCCGCGGGTAGTACGTGAGCCGCACCCGAACCAGCATCGGCCGCAGGCTGGCCACGACGAACACCATCACCACGATCAGGAGCACGCTCGGCAAGATGCCGCTCTGCTGGAATCCTACGGCAATGAGGATCGAACGAAAGCCGATGACGCGAATGCCCAGGGTCAGCCGGGCAAACGCGATCAGCACGGCGCCGGTGGGCACGAACAGCACGTACAGAATGTAGTCGCGGTCGGCGGGGGAAACATTGCGCAGCGAGAGCAGCTGGTTGAGATCGTAGGCGATGGAAGACAGCAGCGTCCCGCCCGTCCCCGGGCCGAGCACACCCGGCCAGGCGGAGATGCGCACGATCATGCTCAGCAGCGGCAGCAGCGCGATCAGCAACAGCAACAGCAAACCGCCGCGCGAGATGTTGCCCTTCGGCCGCAGCCACGACCCGGGCCAGCGCGTGCGGCCCGGATCGGGGGTTGCGTCCAGGAACTCGCGCCACTGCCCCAGGCGCATCGCGACGGCGCGGCGGTAGCGCTCCAGCTCGGCGACGGTCAGAAACGAGAAAAGGCCGGTCAGTCGCTGTGCCCAGTTCGGTGGACGCACCTCAGTCAGCCTTCCTGCGGATCCCTACGACGGCGGACAGCCCCGGGAACAGGTCCTGCGCCGGTTCGTCGAGACGAACCCGCACGCTGATCACCGGCGCATTGCGCATCCGGTCGCGGCGCCGCTGCGGCACGTCCGTTTCGGGCAGCTCCAGGTCGGTGGACACGCCGAGGGTTTCGACGACGCCGGTAAATTCCTGGTTGGGGTACGACTTGAAGGTGACGATGGCCGGGCTGCCGACCGCGACATCGGCGATGTCGTCCTCGTCGAGCCAGGCCTCCACCCAGATCTTCTGGCCGACCCAGAGCGCGATCACCGGCTGGCCGACGGTGATGGACGCGCCCGGCTGCACGATGCGTCGCACCACTGCGCCATCGTCGGGGGCGCGAATGACGGTTGCCTCCAGATTGGCTTCCGCGAGGGCGAGTTCCGCCTCGTAGGCGGCAATGTCCGACTCGAGCACCGAGACGCGCTTCTCGCGCACCGCGATCCCCTTTGACGCCACTACCGCGAGATCCTCGCCCGCGCCTGCGGCGGCCAGGGCAGCGCGCGCCTCCGCGGCGAGCGCCTGTGAGGTGCGTAGCTCGGTTTCCGCCGCGCGGACGCGTTCCGCAGGCACCAGCCCCTGGCCGGCGAGCGAGCGCTGCAACTCGAGCTGACGTTGTGCCTCGTCCGCCCGCGACTGAGAGGCCAGCACGCCGGCGCGAGCGGCCGCGAGCTCAGCGGACATCTCGCGCACCGAGCCGGACAGCCGCTGGCGCTCGTTCTCGATCGCGAGGCGCTCGACCTCGAGCTCGCGGCGCGCCTTCTCGAGCTGAGAGCGCGCCTGCGTGACCCGGGCCTCGAAATGACGATCCTCCAGACGCGCGATCACCTGCCCGGCGCGCACGCGGTCCCCGGTGTCCACCTCGATGCTGCTGACCACGCCATCCAGGCGCGCGCCGACGTCGGCGATGTAACTGCGAACGACCGCCTCGCGCGACACCACGTGATCAGCACGGTAACCGGTCCAGATCGCAAGCGGTGTCAGGATCGCGAGCAGCAGCGCAATGAGGATGCCCGGCAGCGCGAAACGCTGCAGGCGCGACCGGGAAGTCTCGGGCGAGGTGACATCCTCGCCACCCAGCGACCGGAACTCGAACCACTCGTCGTCCGTGGCGCGTTCCACCAGGGCGCCGGGCCGGACGACATCGGGCAGATTGCCGAGCAGCAATGCCTCCATCGCGCGCTCGCACAGCGCCGGGTCCTTCGCCATCGCCGCGAACGAATCGAGCGGCGCGCGGACCTCCCGGTACGCCACGAGCGGCTCGAGCTGGTGGGCAGCCGCCGCCTCGTGCATTGCGGTGACCCAGTTGCGCGCCTTTTCGCGCGGCGACGGGCCCGAGGACCGCACCACGCGCACGGCCGGCCTGGGCGTCCTGGCCTGCTCGCCGTCGGCCGCTTCGAGCACGGTCATCGGCACCCGCAGGAACTCGGCCGGCCGGAAGTCGAGATCCTTGCGCTTCGTGCCGGGCGCGATGCCGCGCGGAAAGCGCTTCGCCGGGTCAGGGAAAGTGAACGCCGTGGCGGAAGCGATGACGGCGCCGGCCACACGCTCCGGAAAGGCCATCGCGTAACGCAGCGCGAAGCGGCCGCCCGCGCCGAGCCCGAACAGGTGAATGCGCCCGATCGGCATGCCGGTGAGGCGGGCGACGTCCTCGAGGATGGCCACCAGGGCGTCGTCAGCCCGTTTGCCCCGGTCCGCCTTGTTGCGGCTGCGCCCGAGCCGCGGGTAGTTCGGATAGCGTTCCGCGGCGAAATGCGGCGCGACCAGGATCGCACCGTGGCGCTCGCAGACGGCCGCGAACGCCTGCATCTGCTCGCGCGCGTTGCGCGAGATGTCGTGCACTGCGACCACGACCGGAGCGCCGCGCCGGCTGCCGCCGGCGCGGTACACGAAATAATCCTGACCCGAGGAATCCGGCAGCACGCGGCGCAGGATCTGCCGCTCAGCGAGCGTTGCGCTCTGGTCGATGTCGTCCGCGTCGAGCGGTGTATTGCCGGGTTTCACGGCGTCACCCCTCCTGCGCAACCGCCACCCGCGGCTCGCCGAACAGCGCGCGAAACACCTTCTCCCCGAGACCGCCGCGCAGGATGGCGAGCCGGAACGAATGGCCGCAGTCGGCAATCTCCTCGAAGCGGACACGCGATTGCAGCCGATGGGCGGCCGCGGCCGCTTCCATCGCCGCCACCCAGTTGCGGGCACGTTCCAGGCGGCTTGCGCCCTGCTCGCGGTCGAGCCGGTCGCGGTGGCGCAGCGCGTCGCGCGCGTTGTCGTCGGTGCCGACCATCACCGTCACCGGCACCGAGAGGAACTCCTCGGCATCGAAATGCACCTCCGGCAGCTTCCTGCTCATCCGCGTTCCGTAGGGGAAGCGCCTGGTCGGATCGGGCAGAGTGTACCAGCCGCACCCGGCGATCACGGCACCTGCTACCCGGTGCGGATGGGCCATCAGGTAGCGATGGGCAAACTGGGCGCCCCCGGAATAACCGAACAGGTAGAACCTGTCGCCGGCCGCCCCGGTCGCCTCCACCGTCTCGGCCACTATCGCGTTCAGCGCGAGGTCGGCGCGCCTGCCGCGCCCGCGGCGCCCGAGGCGCTGATAATCGGGAAACTGCTCGGCCGAGAAGACGGGCGCGAGAAGCACCGCCCCGTACATGTCACAGTAGGCGGAGAGCAGGCGCGCCTGCTGGTCGGCATTGCGCGACATGCCGTGAATGGCAACGAACAGCGGCGCGCGCTCCCCGGCCCCGCGCGGCACATAAGCGAGGTACTCCTGGCTGGGATCGGACTCCAGCACACGCCGCAGCAGGCGCCTACGCGCCGGCCGCGGCTTCGGTTCCGTGACGGGCGCCGTCGGAGCGAGCATCTTTGCCTCCGCTGATCATCCTGATGTTTCTCATTCTCGCGAGCATCGAGCGAGCCACCTGTGGCCGCGCCAGCTCCTCGCGCCGGTACGTTTCCACGCCGGTGGCGGCGGTGGCCTCTGTTCTCTGCAGCGGCGCGGTCGTCAGGAGCCCGCCGAGCCCCTCGACCGGCAGGCCGCGCCGCTTGAGCCAGCTCACGCCGGCCGCCGCTCCCATCGCGTCGCGCGCGGCAAGGAAGACTCCGCCGATGATCGCTCTGAACACCGGCGACTCGAGCAGTCCCGCGGTCTCGGGCTGCCGCAGGCCGTCGGCGAATTCGAGCACGAGGGCATCCACTTCGGCGCGGGCGAGGTGCGCGACCAGAGTCTCGAGCGTACGCTCGAGCGCCGGCAACGAGAGGCGGCAGGTGGAGGCATGGCCGGCATCGGTGAAATCGAGCGCCGCTTCGGCACCGGCGTCGCGCGCCATCCAGGTGTCGCTGCCATCGCTCGTGCCGGTCACCTTGGCATAGCCGACGCGAAGCCCCGCCTGGCTCAGGCCGCGGGTCAGGGCACAGGCCGCGACGGTCTTGCCAGCCTGCATGGACGTGCCGACGACGGCGATGGCCACGGGGCAGGCCGCGGCCGGAACGGTCGCGGGCTCGAGCGCAAAGTCGCCGAGCGTGAGCCGCTCGCCATCGGCGCGCAGCAGGAAACCAATCGGGGTGATGAGCGTCGGCCCGCGACTGATGCGCGCGTGCCAGGAGAGCGCCTTCGCCGCGATGCCGCCCGCAGCGACCAGGTGACACGGCCCCACCGTGTGCGGTACCACGGCCTCGAGCTGGCTGGTGGCGTAGCGGTTGCCGTAGGCGACGACGATCTCGTCGCCGATCACGAGGCTGCGCGTGCGGCCATTCGGCTGCTGCAGGCTGCGATGAAAGCCGAGCTTGCCGACCCTCGCCAGCACGAGATCGCCGGAGCGCGGCGCGAGCGGCCGCCGGCCGATCCGCAGTTCCTGGTCGCGGGACACGCGTCGCGTCGCGAACGCCCAGCGTGCCGATCGCACGCGCTCGGCGTCCGGAGGCCGCCGGCGAGGCCTTGCCGGAGCCGTGTCGCTGTCGAGTTCTCGTTCATCCATGGGTCAGAACTCCGCATCGTGGCCGCAGCCACGGACCGCGCGCGACGCGCGAACCCGGCCATTCGCGAACGTGCCTTACCTGGCAGATATTCACTGACTGGCGCATGGCGAAGCCCGGCGTCTGCACGAGACTGCGGGGCTGGCCGGAAGCGGGCAACAGCCTGTTGGTACCCTTTATCTGGCTGTCACGACCCGGGCTGCCGGCTGCTACAGGTTGACAGATTCGTCGCCGGAGCGCACTACCCTTCGACATAATTCCCGGTGTCGGCGCCGATCGGTGCAGTGCGTCGCTGCGCAGGGCGCGCCGCGTGCCGCCCCGCCGCTGCGAACGCGCGCCGGTTCGTGTGATCATGGGGCCGTTCGATCGCGCGGAGTGCAACGCGCGGCAAGCCGCTTATGCCACGCCATCATCGACCGAGCTATCGCCTGAACGTGCTCCGGCACCTGCCGGCCGGCATGCTCATCGTGCTGCTCGCCGCGCTTGCAACAGCACCCGCGTCGGCGCGAAACGCGCCGTGCCAGCCGGCTGCGGCCTGCATGGATTCGCTGGCGCTGACGACCGGCGGGCGCATCCGCCTGTACCGGTCGCTGCCGCTCGAGCGCAGCGAAGCAGTCCTGGCGGCGCTGATCGTGGTGCACGGCAACGGCCGCAACGCCGACGACTACTACGACTTCGCAACCGCCGCGGCGAAGCTGGAGCGCAGGCTCGAGGACACGCTGGTGCTCGCGCCGAATTTCCGCACGCGCGACGACCGGCCGGCGCCGGGCGAACATCACTGGAGCTCGCACGGCTGGAAGATCGGCCACCGCTCCCTCGACGCAGCGCGGATCAGCTCGTTCTCGGTCCTCGACGAGATTCTCTTGCGGATCTGTTCCGAGCGATCGCCCATGTTTCCGAATCTGCGCACTGTGGTGATCGCGGGCCATTCCGCCGGCGGACAGTTCGTGAATCGTTACCTCGCCGGCGGGGCCGGTTGCCCGGCCGCCTCGGTGGAGGTGCGCTACCTGGTGATGAATCCCTCGAGCTACCTCTACGTCGACGGCCGGCGTCGGGCTGCGAGCAGCGGGCCGTTCGACATCCCCCGCTCCGGCTGCCGGGACTACGACGACTACAAGTACGGCCTGCGTGACCTCAATGCCTACATGCGAAGCGTGGGAACAGCCGGAATCCGCCGGCGCCTGTTCACGCGCCGGGCCTGGTATCTCGCCGGCACTGCAGATACGCGCGCCGGCCGCAGCCTCGATCAGCGCTGTGCGGCGCGCCTGCAGGGCGAGAACCGCCTGGCGCGGCACATTAATTACCGGGACTACGCGGGGCTGTTCCCGGACTGGACCGGGGCGGTGTTCCTCACGGTTCCGGGTGTCGGTCACTCGGGCCGGGAGATGCTGGCGAGCGATGCGGCGCGCCGGGCTGCGTTTCGCTGAGCGCGGCCTGCTCGACCTTCGAGCGCAGGAACGCGGCCAGATGCGCCACATGCGGCCGCACCCAGCGCCGGTAATGCGCCTCGTCGGCGGGCGTCCAGTCGAAGAGCTTGGTCTCGGAACCGAAGCCCGCCACACCGGGCTTGGAGTTGATCTCCACCACGTGCAGGCCGCAACTGCGGTCGAGGACGATGTCGAAGCCGATCTCCATCAGCTCGCCCGGAAAATGCGACTCCAGGTGCCGGGCGAGTTCGTGGGCCTTCGTCGTCAGTGAGCGCACGACCTCTCGAGCGGTTTCCTCGCCCACCGCCCGGGAGAGCACTGTCTCGGTAACCTGTATCGAGCCGCCCTGGAAAATGTTCGACAGGTCACTGCCCGGCGGCGCGAGCCGCGTCTCGAAGATCTCGTGCCACGCGCTGCCATCGTTCACCATCACGACCCGGACGTCGAACACGCAGCCGTCGAGCTGCAGCGAGTCCACGCCCTCCTGGATCACGTAGGACTTGCCGGCGGCGGCTGCCTGCACGACGGCCAGTGCCGCCTCCAGCGTGAGCGGAGCGAGGCGGCGCTGGCCGCCGTAGTCGTAATACGTGAGCGAGAGGCCGCTGGCCGCTGGTCGCAACACGAAGATGCCGTTGCCGCGGTTGCCCGATCGCGGCTTGATGAAGACGCAGTCGGAGCGCTGCAGGAACGCTTCGACCTGGAGCAGCGCGCCGGAATAATCCTCCGTATGCGGGTGCAGCGCCGGGTCGAGGGCGCGCACCAGCTCGTAGGCCTTGCGCTTGTTCGACACGCGCTCCGCGAAGGCGTACGGGACGTAGACGCCGATGGCGTGCTTCTTCAGCAGGCGCTTGAAGTGGTTGTAGCCCATGCCGCTCTTCAGCAGCCGCCGGGTGCCGTAGGTCCAGTTTGCGTTCACGCGTGGCATGGGCCGGCGCTCGGCCTGCAGGTTGTCGCCGCTGACCGTGTAGCCGGGCACGTCGCCCGGCGAGTTGACCTCCAGCGGTGAATAGAGGAACACGCCTATGCCCGCCGGCCTGAGGAGACGATCGATCAGGAAAACGCGGTTCACCAGCGACGCGCTGAGCGCGTCCTTCGGGTCACGGCCCATCGAGCAGTTGCAGAGCACTCCGACGTATTTCATGGCGGGCGAAAACCGGGGCGGTGTTATCAGCGATGTGGAATGGCCGGCTTCCGAATGGGCTCATAGTGCCGCATCCACCGCCACCGCGCGTGCGGGTGGTTCGCAGATTTGCCCTTTTCCGCCGCGCGGCGAGTGACTTAAGTGACATTGTTGCCTTACGGTCGATGCCCCGCACCCCGCGGCACGAATTGCAGTGCGGCGGCAATTTGCGGATAGTACGTGCCCTGCAAAGGGGGGCGGATGGACGGCTACGCCGGCAACGACTACGCGCAGGTGGCGCGCCGCGCCGCG
>CAZFWB010000107.1:0-10951 GCA_964522655.1 uncultured Chromatiaceae bacterium
CCATGAACACCTTCACGCCGCAGGTCTGCTCGGCGCGGACAGACTTGATCTCCTCGATGTTGTCGTTCGCGCCGCCGAGGTAGAAGGCGAAGTTCGCGCGCGCCCGCCCTGCCGCCAGCAGGTACTTGTCGGCCAGCGCCGCGCGGCTGGTCGTATTCGGGATGGTATTCGGCATGTCCATGAAGCTCGTGATGCCGCCCGCAACCGCGGCCGCCGACTCCGTGGCGATATCGCCCTTGTGCGTGAGGCCGGGCTCGCGGAAATGCACCTGGTCGTCGATCATGCCGGGCAGCAGGTGGCGGCCGCGCGCGTCTATGACCCGGTCGGCCTGTTGCCCGGTCAGCGAGAAACCCACGCGTTCGATGCGCCCGTCGCGCACGAAGACGTCGCCCTGCGTGATCTTGCCGTCGTTGACGATGCTGGCGTTGACGATGAGGAGAGACTTGCTGGTCATTCTCTGGCAAACCGGTCCGTCGCGGAGACGAGTTCATGGGTGATGCCGGGCTCGAAGGCGGAATGGCCCGCATCGGGCACGAGGCGAAATTCCGCTTCCGGCCAGGCGCGATGCAGGTCCCAGGCCGATACCATCGGGCACACGACGTCGTAGCGCCCCTGGACGATCACGCCGGCGATGTGCCGTATGCGGCCGACATCCCGCAGGATCTGCTGCGGGGAATCGAGGAACCCGCCGTTGACGAAATAATGTGCCTCGATGCGCGAGAGCGCCAGCGCGAAGGCGTCGGCACCGAAACGCGCCACCGTCTGCTCGGACTCGAACAGGTGGCTGGTCGCGCCCTCCCACACCGACCACGCGCGTGCAGCCTCGCGGGCCACATCCGGATCATCGCCCGTGAGGCGGCGATGATACGCTGCGAGCAGATCATCGCGCTCGCCGGCCGGTATGGGCCGCAGGTAATCCTCCCAGCGGTCCGGAAAGATCTCGCTGGCGCCGTGCTGGTAGAACCAGCGCAGCTCGGCGGGCCGCAGCATGAAGATCCCGCGCAGCACGAGCTCGCTGACCCGCTCCGGAAACTGCTCCGCGTAAACGAGAGCCAGCGTGCTGCCCCATGATCCGCCGAAGACCAGCCAGCGGGCGATGCCGAGTTCCTCGCGCAGTCGTTCGATGTCGGCAACCAGGTGCTGCGTGGTGTTCTCGCGCAGCTCTGCGTGGGGACGGCTGCGACCGCAGCCGCGCTGGTCGAACAGCACGATGCGATAACGCGCGGGGTCGAAGAAGCGCCGCGGCGTCGCATCGCCGCCCGCGCCGGGTCCGCCGTGCACGAACAGCGCGGGCTTGCCGCGCGGATTGCCGCACTCCTCGAAATAAATCTCGTGCAGAGCCGATACGCGCAGGTGGCCGCTGCGATAGGGCTCGATCTGGGGATACAGGCCGCGTCGTCCGGCCTGCGTTGGCACATCTCCGGGCATGGCGTGGAAGTATAGCCGCGTTGCCGCGCGGCGCCTCGGACGTTCGAGGAGCGGTAGCGCGCAGGCGCAGACCAGTGGCCCGTACTCACGACATACCCCTGCTAGAATCCCGGCTGCTCCTTTTCGCAGTCCCGGCACGAGTGGATCCATGGAACTGACCGCAATCGCAAGACTCTGCCTGCCCGTCACGCTGGCGTGGTCGGCGACGACCGGCGCCGCCGAAATCGATATTCCCTATCACAAGGAGGTGCTCGACAACGGGCTCACCGTCATCGTTCACGAGGACCACAAGGCGCCGATTGTCGCGGTCAATATCTGGTACCACGTCGGCTCCAAGAACGAAGTACGCGGCCGCACCGGCTTCGCGCACCTGTTCGAGCACCTGATGTTCCAGGGCACCGAGAATTACGACGGCGAATACCTGACGGCGCTCGAAAGCCTGGGCTCGACGGATTTCAATGCCACCACCTGGTACGACCGGACCAACTATTTCCAGACGGTGCCAAAGAACGCGCTCGACGGCGCCTTGTGGCTGGAGTCCGACCGCATGGGGCACTTCGCCGGCGCCATCAGCCAGGCGAAGCTCGACGAGCAGCGAGGGGTGGTGCAGAACGAGAAACGGCAGGGTGACAACCAGCCCTACGGCAGGGTCTGGGAGTACATACAGCCGGCGCTGTTCCCCGCCGATCATCCTTACTCCTGGGAAACCATCGGCTCGATGGCGGACCTCGACGCCGCCACGCTCGAGGACGTGCGCGAATGGTTCGCGACCTGGTACGGACCCGACAACGCGGTGCTCGTGATCGCGGGCGACGTCGACACCGAGGAGGCCGTCGCGAAGGCGCGCCTCTACTTCGGCGACATTCCCGCCGGCCCGCCGCTCAACCGCCCCGGCGTCTGGATCCCCCGCCGGCAGGACGACCGGCGCATGACCATGCAGGACCGCGTGCCGCAGGCGCGCATCTACCGGGCCTGGGTAGGCCCGAACTGGGGCACCGCCGATGCCCGTCACCTCTCGCTCGCGGCCGCGGTGCTGGCCGGGGACAAGAACTCGCGCCTGTACCAGCGCCTCGTCTACCGCGACCGTCTCGCCACCGATGTCACGCTCGGTACGCTCGCTTTCGAAATCTCGGGCCTGAGCTACCTGATGGTTTCCGCGCAGCCGGAGGCAAGCCTCGCCGACATCGAGACGGCGGTCGCCGAGGAGCTGCAGGCGTTCGTGCGCAAGGGGCCGACGCGCAAGGAGCTCGAGCGAGTGGCAACCGGTTTCCGCGCCGGCTTCCTGCGCAGCATCGAGCGGGTCGGCGGCTTCAGCGGCAAGGCGGGCACCCTCGCCGAGAGCATGGTGCTCGGCGGGCGCCCCGACGCGTGGAAGGACGACCTTGCCGCGCTCGATTCCGCCCGCCCGGAGGACCTGCGCCGGGCGGCGGCCGAATGGCTCGGGCCCGGCTCGTTCACGCTGACCGTGCTGCCCTATCCCGCACTCACGGCCGCCGAAAGCGGCGCCGACCGCAGCGGCTTGCCGCCGGTCGGCCCGCCACCGCTCGTGCAGTTCCCCGCGGTGGAGCGCGACACGCTCGGCAACGGCCTGCAGATCATGCTCGCGGCGCGGCCCGGGCTCGGGCTGGTGGAGATGCAGCTGATCGTCGAGGGCGGGCATTCGACTGACCCTGCGGAGCGCACCGGCCTTGCCAGTCTCGCCACCAGCATGCTCGACGAGGGCACCACCAGTCGCGACGCCCTGCAGATCAGCGAAGAGCTCGCGCTGCTCGGGGCCAACCTCGGCGCCGGCGCCAACCTCGACACCGCCTACGTGACGCTCTCGGCGCTGCGCGACCGCCTGGAGCCCTCGATGGCGATCTTCGCCGATGTGGCGCTCAACCCGACCTTTCCGGCGGATGAACTGGAGCGGCTGCGGGGCATCCACCTTGCCGCCCTGCGACAGGAGAAGAATCGCCCCAACGCGATGGCGCTGCGGGTCCTGCCGAAGCTGCTGTACGGGGAAGGGCACCCCTACGCCAATCCGCTGACCGGCTCGGGCACCGAGGCGACCATCGACGCCCTGCGACGCGAGGACCTCGCCGCCTACCACGCCACCTGGTTCCGGCCCAACCGCGCGACGCTGGTAGCATCCGGCGACGTCACGATGCCCGAATTGCGGGCGCTGCTGCAGCGATATTTCAGCGGCTGGGAACCCGGCGAACTTCCGCGCCGGGAGATCGCCCCGGCGCAACGCGCCCCGAGCGACGTGCTCTACCTGCTCGACCGCCCCGGCGCCGACCAGTCGGTGATCTTCGCCGGGCAGACGCTGCCGCCTTACGCCAATCCGGACGAACTCGCCATCCACATGATGAACAACGTCCTCGGCGGCCAGGTGTCCGCCCGCATCAACATGAATCTGCGCGAGGACAAGCACTGGGCCTACGGCGCCTACACCACGCTGGTCGACGCCCGCGGCGAGCGCCCGTTCTTCGCCTATGCCCCCGTGCAGACCGACAAGACGGCCGAGGCGCTGCAGGAGTTGCGCCAGGAGATGCGCGCGATCGTCGGCGACCGGCCGGTCACCGCAGCGGAACTCGAGCGGGTCAAGACCACGGAGACGCTCGGCCTCGCGGGGCGCTGGGAAAGCGCCGGCGCGGTCGTCGGCGCGCTCTCCGAAATCGTGCGCTTCGGCCTGCCCGACGACTATTGGGCCCGCTACGCCGAGGCGGTGCGAGGCGTGACGCTCGCCGACGTCAACCGCGCGGCACGGACCTACGTCGAGCCCGGCCGGCAGGTGTTCGTGGTGGTCGGCGACCGCGCGAAGATCGAGCCGGAACTGACGCCGCTCGGTTTCACCGAAATCCGTCCGATCGCCGCCGACTGAGCACGGTGCCGCGGGTGCGCCTGTCCGGTCCGGTCGAACGCGAAGGCGCACATCTGCCGGCAGCCGGCCTCCGATGGTCGTGTGGAGCCAGCGGAGCAGGACGCGGAGCGCAGCGGAACCCGAGCGAGCGGAGGACATGGACGTCCGAAGCGAGCGTACCAGCGAAGGCCGGCTGCCGGCAGCGATCGGAACGGGTTTCTCGTGCGCCGGCGGCCTGACGGCGCGCACCGCGCCGGGGTCTACTACGGCTGGTACGTCGCTGCCGCCGCCGTCGTGATCTATTTCTTCACCAATGGCATGACGGTGTTCGTGCCGCAGAGCCTCGCGCCACGGCTCATGGAGAGTTTCGGCGTCACCGCTGCCGAAGTGAGCCGCACCTCGCTCATCACGCTTGCCGTGTCCGCCTGCACGGCGCCGGTCGCCGGCGTTCTCGTGGACCGGCTCGGCGTGCTGCGCGTGCTGCGTGCCGGCCTCGTGCTGCTCGCGCTGGCGGTGTGCGCCTACCCGTTCGCCCGTTCGCTCGCCCAGCTGTACCTGTTGCACGCTGCATTCGGACTGGGGCTCTCCCTCGCCGGCCTGCTCGTCAACGTGGTGCTGCTGTCGCGCTGGTTCGTAGCCCGGAGGGGGCTTGCGGTCGGCGCGCTCGCCTCCGGCTCGAGTCTCGCGGGCGCCGCCTTGCCGCTCGCCATCGCGCCGCTGGTGGCCGATCCCGCGCTCGGTTGGCGCGCGGGCTACGCCGCGCTGGCCGGCGCCTTTCTGCTGCTGGCGCTGCTGCCCGCCTTCGCCGTGCTGCGCGAGCACCCGGGCGCTCTCGGCCTGTCCCCGGACGGCGTCGCGCGGCCGGCCGTGGCCGTTCCGAGCGAAGGGGTGAGGCTGGCCACGGCGCTGCGCTCGCGCACCCTGTGGTGCCTGGCGGTCGGCTCGGCCTGCCTGTGGTTCTCGATACAGGCGGTCACGAGCCAGATCACGATCTTTCTCGAGCGGGAGGCCGGCTATACGCCACTCGGCGCGACGCAGATCTTCTCGCTGATATTCGGGCTGAGCTTTGCCGGCAAGTTCGTCTACGGGGCGGCGAGCGATTTCTTTCCCAAGCGCCGGGTCATGCTTGCCGCCAGCCTCACGCTGCTCGCCGGCTGCCTGCTGCTGTTCGCGCCGGTCGCCGGCGGCGTTGGCCTGGTGACGGACACCGCGCGGCTCACCGCCTTCGCCGTGGTGTTCGGGCTCGGTTTCGGCGGCAGCTTCACCATGATCCAGCTCACCGTGGTCGAGAGCTTCGGGCAACGCGATCTCGGCAAGATCCTCGGCGCGGTGATCTTCGTCGACGGGCTCGCTGCCGGCATGGGGCCGGCTGTGGCGGGGGAACTCGCGACCCGCACCGGATCGTATCTGGCGCCGTTCGCCGTTGTCACTGCCGTCGCCCTGATCGCGGTGCTGAATGTGCTGCTGATACGCCCCCTGGTGGCCGCACCGGCGCCAGCGCGCCTTGATTAGACCGCACCCCTGTGCAAAATACCGGCGCCCCTGCCCGATCCGGCGGGGCTGCCGTCACGTTCCCGTGATGGTCGACCGGCGGTCGCGTGCAACAGCAGTGAAGGACGGAGCATGATCAGAGCCGAGTCGCTGGCGAAGCAATACGGCCCGCTGCGGGCCGTCGACAACATCAGTTTCACCGTACAGGCGGGTGAGGTGCTGGGCTTTCTCGGACCGAACGGGGCCGGCAAGACCACTACCATGCGCATGATTGCCGGCTTCGTGCCGCCGACCTCCGGCCGCGCCGAGATCTGCGGCTTCTCCGTCGAGGACCGCCCGACCGAGGCCAAGCGGTGCCTCGGCTACCTCCCGGAGGGCGCGCCATCCTACGGCGAAATGACGCCGCGCGCCTTCCTGCGTTTCATCGCGGACATCCGCGGTCTGCAGGGCGACCACCGCCGCGCGCGGCTCGAGGACGTTATCGCCCGCCTGCATCTCGAGCGCGTGCTCGACCAGCGCATCGAGACGCTCTCGAAGGGTTTCCGCCGCCGGGTGGGCCTTGCCCAGGCGATCCTGCACGACCCGCCGGTGTTGATCCTCGACGAGCCCACGGACGGCCTCGATCCCAACCAGAAGCACGAGGTGCGCGAACTGATCCGCGCGATGGCGAAGGACAAGATAATCGTGATCTCGACACACATCCTCGAGGAGGTGGAGGCGGTCTGCAATCGCGCCATCATCATCTCCTCGGGCCGGATCGTCGCCGACGAGACACCCGACGCGCTGCTACGCCGCTCCCGTTACCACAACGCAGTGACTCTGCGCTTCGAGAAGGCCGCTGTACTCAAGCAGGCGGCCGCGGAGCTGCGCGCGCTCGACAATGTCGACCACGTGGAGGTGGACGAGGAGGCGCGCTCGGTCACCGCCTTCCCGAAGGGCGCGGCGCATATTCTGACCGCGGTCGGTGACCTCGCCGGCGCACGCGACTGGGCGCTCGAGCAGGTGCACCTGGAATCCGGACGCATGGACGAGGTCTTTCGCAGCATCACCGAGAGGGAGGCCGCGTAATGGAGGGCATCCGCATCATCGCCGCCCGCGAGCTGCGCGCCTATTTCGCGACGCCGCTCGCCTACGTGTTCATCGTCATCTTCCTGGCGCTGATGGGCGTGTTCACGTTCTACCTCGGCGGTTTTTACGAGCGCGGCCAGGCCGATCTCACCCCGTTCTTCAACTTCCATCCCTGGCTGTACCTGTTCCTCGTGCCGGCGATTTCCATGCGGCTCTGGGCCGAAGAGCGCAAGAGCGGCAGCATCGAGCTGCTGATGACGCTGCCGGTCACCACCACCGCCGCGGTGGTCGGCAAGTTCCTCGCCGCCTGGGCGTTCACGGCAGTGGCCCTCGCCCTCACCTTTCCCATCTGGCTGACGGTCAACTACCTCGGCGACCCGGACAACGGCGTAATCCTGGCCGCGTATCTCGGCAGCCTGCTGATGGCAGGTGGTTTCCTCGCCATCGGTTCGTGCATCTCGGCGTCGAACCGCAACCAGGTGGTGGCGTTCATCATCACGGTGGTCATCTGTTTCGCATTCCTGCTGGCCGGCTTCCCGCTCGTGCTCGATTTTTTCGCCGGCTGGGCGCCGCAGTGGCTGGTAGACGTGGTCTCGGGCCTGAGCTTCCTCACCCACTTCAACGCGATCAGCAAGGGCGTCATCGATATGCGCGACGTCTTCTACTTCCTGATCGTGATCGGCGCCTGGCTGTATGCCACCGCCGTCGTCCTCGAAATGAAGAAAGCGGACTAGCCTAGGAGAGTCGTCATGAAGAGCGCTACCCGTTCCGCATTCGGGCGCCTGGGTCTCGTCGCGCTGGCGGTCATCTTCGTCCTGGCCGTTTCGCTCGCCAACCTCATACTGCGCGGCGCGCGGCTCGACCTGACCGAAAACGACCTGTACAGCCTGTCGCCGGGCACCGTCCGGATCCTGGGCAACATCGCCGAGCCGATCAACCTCTACTTTTTCTTCTCCGACAGGGCGACCACCGACATCCCGTATCTGCGTGTCTACGCCGGCCGGGTTCGCGACATGCTGCGGGAGTTTGCGCAGAACTCCGGCGGGATGCTGAAGCTGCGGGAGGTCGACCCCATTCCGTTTTCCGACGAAGAGGACCGCGCCACCCAGTTCGGCCTGCAGGGCATCCGGCTCGACGGCACGCCAGACCCGATCTTCATGGGGCTGGCGGGCACCAACAGCGTCGGCGACGAGCAGGTCATCCCCTTTCTCGACCCGTCGAAGGAAGCCTTCCTCGAGTACGAGCTGGCGAAGCTCGTCTATTCGCTGGCCAACCCGAAGCGGCCGGTCGTCGGCCTGATGACCGGACTGCCGATGAACGCGGGCTTTGACCCGATGACGCAGCAGGTGCGCCAGCCCTGGACGATCACCACCCAGCTGCGCCAGCTCTTCGAGCTGCGCGTGATCGAGCCCACGGCCACACAGATCGCCGACGACGTGCAGGTGCTCATGGTCGTCCACCCCAAAGAGCTTTCCGAGGCAACGCTCTACGCGATCGACCAGTTCATCCTGCGCGGTGGCCGGGCCATGCTGTTCCTCGATCCGTGGTCCGAAGCCGATCCGGGCAATCCGCAGGATCCCTCCGGTGCCATGATGGGCGGGCGCAGTTCCGACCTCGACGCCCTCCTCGGTGCCTGGGGCGTGACGGTCAGCGCGGACAGCTTCGTCGGCGACGACCGCTACGCGCTGCAGGTGATGGGTCCCGACGGGCGGCCGGTACGCGACATCGGACTCATCGGCATAGATCCCGACGGCCTCGACCCGGACGACATCGTCACCAGTGGTCTGAATCTCGTGAACTTGGGTTTCGCCGGCGCCATCAGCCTGGAGGAAAAGGCCGTGGCGACGTTGACGCCCCTGGTGCAATCGAGCGATCTCGCGGCTCCGGTGGCCACTGCCTCGCTCGGGTTCATGTCCGACCCGCAGCTGCTGCGCCAGGGCTTCAATCCGACGGGTGAGCGCTACACGCTCGCCGCCCGCGTCAGCGGCAAGGTGCCGAGCGCTTTCGCGGAAGGCGCGCCCGGCGGCGCCGCGGCCGGCGACAAGCCACACCTGAAGGCCGCCGAGGCCCCGATCAACGTGGTGCTGGTTGCCGACACCGATCTGCTCAGTGACCGGCTCTGGGTGCAGACGCAGAACTTCTTCGGCCAGCGCCTGGCCAATGCGTTCGCCAACAACGGGGACTTCGTGGTCAATGCGCTCGATAACCTGCTCGGCAGCAGTGACCTCATCGGCATCCGCGGCCGCGCCACCTTCAGTCGCCCGTTCACGCGCGTGCAGGAACTGCGCCGCGCGGCCGACGAGAGCTTCCGCGTCACCGAGGAGCGGCTGAAGCAGGAGTTGCGCGAGACCGAGCAGAAGCTCACCGAGCTGCAGGCCCGGCGCGAGGACCGCGACGCGCTGATCCTGACACCCGAGCAGGAGCAGGAGCTGGAGCGCTTCCGCGAGCAGCGTGTCACGATCCGCCGCGAGCTGCGCCAGGTCCAGCGCAACCTGGACCGTGACATCGAGCAGCTCGGCAACGTGCTGAAGGCGATCAACATCGGGCTGGTGCCTCTGGTCATAACGGTGGCGAGCCTCATCATGCTGCTCGTACGCCGCCGCCACCGCTCGGGGAGCTGAAGGCCATGAACACCCGCACGCTCGTCACGCTGCTCGCCTCGCTCGCCGTGCTGCTCGCACTGGCGGTGGCGGTGTCGCTTTCCCAGCGCAAGGTCGCCGGCAGCGGCGACCTGCTGTTGCCTGAATTGCGCTCGCAGCTCAACGCCATCGACAAGATCACCGTCCGTGCCAGCGGCGACAAGACGGTCGCCACGCTCGAGAAGAGAGAAGACCGCTGGATCCTCGCAGAGCGCAGCGGTTACCCGGCCGACGTGGGCCGTATCCGCAGAAACCTCATCGGCCTCGCCGAAGCGCGCATCCTGGAGGAAAAGACCTCCAACCCGGAGCTCTACGACCGCCTCGGCGTGGAGGACATCGAGAAGGAATCCGCCGCGGGCGTGCGGCTCGACCTGAGCACGGGCAGCGCCGTGACGAGCGTCATCATCGGCAATACCGGGGTGGGAGGCGGCGAGCGCGCCTACGCGCGCCGCGCGGGAGAAGCCACGAGCTGGCTGGTGTCCGGGTCATTCGATGCTCCGCGCGAAACCTCGCAGTGGCTCGAGCTCGGCCTGCTCGACATCGAGGCGAAGCGCGTGCACTCGGTCACCATCACCCATCCGAAGGACGGGACCCTGCGCGTGGAGAAGTCCGCGGCCGATGCGGCAGATTTCACCGTCGCCGATGTTCCAAAGGGCCGCGAACTCTCCTTCCCGACCGCGGGCAACTCGCTCGGCGGGGCGCTCGCCGACCTCAGCCTCGAGAATGTCGAGCCAGCCGACGGCTTCGACCCCGGCGAGGCGCAACCGACGGTGGCGCGCTTCGAGACCTTCGACGGACTGGTCGTCGAAGCGCGCACCTGGCAACAGCCCGCTGGGTCGCGGGTGCGCTTGAGCGCCAGCGCCGACGAGACGCTCGCCGCGCGCTTTGCGCCAAAGCCGGCGCAGACGGACGAGGCGCCTGCTTCGGAAGCAGGCAAGGAGGCCACGCCCCGCAAGAGTTTCGATGAAGTAAGGGCCGAGGCGGACCAGCTCAATGGGCGCTTCGCGAACTGGGTCTACACGCTGCCCGAATTCAAGGGCGAGCAGCTCACCAGGAAAATCGAAGACCTGCTCGCACCCAGGCCACCGACCAGGTAGGAGGGGCTTCAGCCCCGACAGGCTCCAATGGGCGAGGAGCGGGCGATTTTCCAGGCAGCCCTTCTGGCCCCGGGCGGCGCCCGCGTCCGCCGGCGTGTCGAAGCCAGCAAGGTCACATGGACGCGCGAAACGCCCCACACACCCAAGTGACGCTCGCCGTTAGAATCCACGCATGGGAACGGCCGCCGAGTACCTGGAGCGCATCCTCAAGGCGCGCGTCTACGACATCGCTGTCGAGAGCCCGCTGGAGGCGGCGCCGCGTCTCAGCGAGCGACTCGCCAACCGCGTGCTGCTCAAGCGCGAGGACCTGCAGCCGGTTTTCTCCTTCAAGCTGCGGGGCGCCTACAACAAGATGGCCCACCTGTCGGCCGAGCAGCTCGGGC
>CAZFWB010000108.1:0-10885 GCA_964522655.1 uncultured Chromatiaceae bacterium
GTAGCGTACCCCTGAGAACCCGTAGGAGAATACGGGTTCCTCGTCCAGAAGCTCGGCTCTGCCGTCCATCAACTGAATCTCACCGCCGGCCCCGCGACCCGTCCGTTCCAGAAGGTCAAAAATCCTCGGCGTCAGCAGGTACCTCCCGACCACGGCCAAGGTCGACGGCGCAGCGTCGGGAGCGGGCTTTTCGACGATCTGGCGAAGACGCAGGTCCGGGTCCACGTCCACGATACCGTAGCTGCTGGTGCGTTCCCTCGGCACATCCTCCACGGCCAGCACACTCGCGCCGTGCTTATCGTAGTGTTCACGCATCTGTGTGAGACAGCCCCGGGATGCTCGGATCAGGTCATCCGGCAAATGAACGAAAAAAGGCTCGTCTCCGACTGCCGGCCTGGCGCAAAGCACTGCGTGACCGAGCCCGAGCGGCTCGCCCTGGCGAATGTAAACGCACGATACCCCGCCTGGCAGTATATTGCGCACGACTTCCAGCAGATCGGCCTTTCCACTGTTTTCGAGGGCTCGTTCAAGCTCCGGATCACGGTCGAAGTGATCCTCGATGGAACGCTTCGTGCTGCCCGTGATGAACACCAGTCGTGTTGCACCGGCCGCGATGGCTTCTTCCACCGCATATTGGATAAGAGGCTTGTCGACGATAGGCAGCATTTCCTTGGGCATTGCCTTCGTGGCAGGCAGGAAACGCGTTCCCCGGCCGGCCACCGGGAAAACAGCGGTACGGACCGGTTTTTTCATTGCGATACGCCCATGGCTTAGTCCAGTCAGCAGCAGGGAATCTTATCCAATTGAAGCGGAAATTACCGTGCGAGGCCGGAAAATGCCGTGGGCACGGAACCGCAGCGCCGCGCCCACGGCTGCCGCTCACTGGCGCTTTCCGGGATCACCGATCTGCATGTTCGTCCTGTTTTTCTCCAGCACCTGCGGTCCGATCCCTTTGACGTTGAGCACTTCGTCGACGGAGCGGAACCGGCCATTTTTCTCGCGGTATTCAACGATGGCCTGCGCGCGAGCCATCCCGATGCCATCGAGTTCCTTGGCCAGTGTCGCAGCATCGGCGCTGTTCAGGTCCACGGATCCCGCCAGCGCCAATATCGGGCTCAGCATGCCCACGATCACCAGTATCCAGGTCTTCATGTAACACTCCTGTTCGGTTGCCTTGTCACTGCTGGTCCTGTTCTCAGCCAGCGACGCGATCGTAAGCGCGACCCGCCGTCGTTCCCAGCCGCGATTCCGTCGCAATACCGTGGAAATGTGGGCCGGTCTGTTTCGGTCCCGGATCAGCGATCCCCCGACTCAAACGCTAGGCGCACCCGCGGTCTGACCGTGTCCCACGCTCCGCAGCCGGGGCACTGCCACTGCATGCTGCTGCTGGCGTAGCCACAATCCACGCAGCGGTAGGCACGGCCGGCCATCGCCATGGCCCGCAGAGCGCCGCGCACCCGCTGCAGAATCTGCTTGCGATCGGCTTGTGGCGCGAGACGAAGGTGTTCTGCATCGATAAGCGCCGAGAGCGTCGGATCAGCACCGATGAAATCCCACAGGCAACGCATGGCCAGATCGTCGTTGATTCCCGGGTCCAGCATGGTTGCCTGCGCGATCGCCCGGCTTGCCGCGGGATTCTTTCGAACCGTCTCCGAGACGAACGCCGAGAACTCTTCCGGACAGTGACCCGCCTGGCAGGACGCTGCGAGCCTCGGCAGCACCTCGACCAGCATCGAAGGCTCGCGCTCGGCTACACGCCGATACCAGCGAACCGCCGATCGCTCATCTCCCGCATCGCTCGCCACCCCGGCCCGGGTCAACATGACGCGCGCGGATTCATTACGACCCTCGTCAGCAAGATCAAGCCAGCCTGTTGCCCGATGATAATCACCCGCGCGGCGCGCCTGCTCCGCCAGTTCGCAGAAGTAATGAGCGATGGTTCCCGAGCGTCCTGCCGGCCGATCCCGCTTCTCCAGCTCGCGGCGAAGCTCGATTGCGCGTTCCCATTCCCTGGTAAGTTCGCTCAGCCGTATGAGGCGGCGCAATGCCTCCAGACCAAGCCTCGGTGAGTCTCGCAGTTCTCCGAACAGCGCCTCGGCCCGGTCGAACAACCCGGCGCTGAGATAGTCCTGAGCGAGCTCGAATTGCGCCTGCTCGCGAGCATCGCGTTTCAGGTTAGGGCGCTCGATCAGGTCACGGTGCACGCGGATCGCGCGCTCCATCTCGCCGCGTTTTCGAAAAAGTTGACCGAGCGCGAAATGCGTCTCCAGAGCATCCTCGTCGAGCTCGGCCGCGCCAGTCAGCTCTTCCAGGGCCCGGTCTGGCTGCTCCTTCAAAAGAAATTTCAGTCCCCGGACGTAGTCGAGGCCCATTGGTCCGCGTTCCGCGTCATCGAGCTGGCCGAGGCGCGCGAATACGTAGCCAAGAGCGGCTGCCACGAAAAGCAGGCCGGCGAAAAAGAAAGCAGACTCAGTCGGCATTTGCCGTCGGAAGGCTGCGCAGGGTGCTGACTTCGGCCTCGGCCAGACGCAGCGCCCGGCGCAGACGCCGCCGGTCCAGAGCCATCCGCAGAATGACCAGCCCCAGACAAAGCAGGCCGAAGAGCCAGCCCAGCGCAAAAACCACCGTAAGCAGCAGCGACTTCTGCATGGTGGTCTCGAACCAGCCGAGATTCAGCGTCACCGGGCCCGGGTTAAGGGCCGCGAACGAGAGCGCAACCAGCAGCACGACAAAGAGAAGAATCAGAAAAATGATTCGTCGTGCCATTATTCAACTGATCCGATTCCGGAAATGGGCCGCAACGAGGGGATTGTAATGCAAAGCGGCGACCGGGCGGCTCGCCTCTTCCCGGGGCCGCTGTCGCCGGGTTCGGCTGCGGGTGCTGACCGGTCCCGGACAGGACCGGTCGGGCGGTGATCGTCAGTTCTTGATCGGAAGATGCTTGTTCTGGTTGACGCGGTCGCGGAGATCCTTACCCGGCTTGAAATGCGGCACATACTTGCCGGCCAGCGCGACCGCGTCGCCGGTTTTCGGATTCCGACCGAGGCGCGGGGGGCGGTAATGAAGCGAAAAGCTTCCGAACCCCCGAATTTCGATGCGCTCGCCGGACGCGAGCGCGTTGCTCATCAGCTCAAGCAAGTGCTTGACAGCAAGCTCCACATCCTTCGCCGGCAGATGTTTCTGTTTTCGCGAAAGGAGCTCGATGAGCTCGGACTTCGTCATGGCCAAGGCCGTACTCCCCTGATGCTCGCCGCAGGACCGGAGTCCATGCGGCCTACCTCCAGACTCCCGTCGACCCCGCTATGCCTCAGCTGTCGCCGCCAGCGATGCGCTCCTTCAGGAGGTCGCCGAGCGTCGTACCCGAGGCCGCATCGGAGGAGCGATAACTTTCCACAGCTTCGTGGGCCTCCTTGGCCTTGATAGAAAGCGAAATGACCCGATTTTTCCGGTCCAGCCCGGTAAACTTGGCTTCCACGACGTCGCCGACCTTGAGTACCGTCCGCGCATCCTCGACCCGATCGCGGGACAGCTCGCTCGCACGGAGCTGGCCCTGTATTCCCCCCTCCAGGTCGACGATCGCGCCGCGGGCATCGACCTCGCTGACCGTGCCCTTGACGATGCTGCCCTTCGGGTGCGTCGACATGAAACTCGACAATGGGTCGTGGTCCATCTGCTTGATGCCGAGCGAGATCCGTTCCCTTTCAGGATCGATGCTCAGCACGACGGTCTCGACGTCCTCGCCCTTCTTGTAGTTGCGGACGACCTCCTCACCGGGCGAATCCCAGGAAATGTCCGAAAGGTGCACCAGCCCGTCGATATTGCCGGGCAGGCCCACGAAGATTCCGAAATCGGTGATCGACTTGATCTTCCCGCTGACCCGGTCGCCCTTGTTGAAGTTTGCCGCAAACTCGGCCCACGGATTGGGTTTGCACTGCTTGATGCCGAGCGAGATCCGGCGCCGGTCCTCGTCGATATCGAGCACCATCACCTCGATCTCATCGCCAATCTGCACCACCTTCGACGGGTTGACGTTCTTGTTCGTCCAGTCCATCTCCGAGACATGAACGAGTCCCTCCACACCCTCCTCGATCTCCACGAAACAGCCGTAATCGGCGATATTGGTGACCTTGCCGAACAGGCGGGTGTTGGGCGGATAGCGGCGCGAAATGGCTTCCCACGGGTCGGAACCGAGTTGCTTCACGCCCAGTGAGACGCGGTTTTTCTCGCGATCGAAGCGCAGGATCTTCACGTTGATCTCATCGCCGACGTTGACGACCTCGGACGGATGCTTGACGCGCTTCCATGCCATGTCCGTGATGTGCAGCAGTCCGTCTATACCGCCGAGGTCAACGAACGCGCCGTAGTCGGTCAGATTCTTTACGATGCCCTTGACGGTCGCACCCTCCTGCAGGGTCGCGAGCATCGCCTCCCGCTCCGAACTCGATTCCTGCTCGACGACGGCACGCCTTGACACGACGACGTTATTGCGCCGCCGGTCGAGCTTGATCACCTTGAACTCGAGTTCCTTGCCTTCCAGATAGGAAGGATCGCGCACCGGCCTGACGTCGACCAGCGAGCCTGGCAGGAAGGCCCGAACGTAATCGACATCGACCGTAAAACCGCCTTTGACACGGCCACTGATCAAGCCCTTGACGATCTTGTCGTTCTCGAATGCGTCTTCGAGCTGCTCCCATGTACGCGCCCGTTTCGCGCGTTCGCGGGAAAGCCTTGTCTCGCCCTGCCCGTCTTCGACGGAATCGAGCGCCACCTCGACGTCGTCGCCGATTCGCACCTCGATCTCGCCACGCTCGTTGCGGAACTGGCTCGCCGGAATTACCGCTTCGGATTTCAGCCCGGCGCTGACGACGACAACTTCCGGTGACACGTCGAC
Source organism: uncultured Chromatiaceae bacterium (assembly GCA_964522655.1). Classification (GTDB taxonomy): domain Bacteria; phylum Pseudomonadota; class Gammaproteobacteria; order Steroidobacterales; genus QUBU01. The sequence continues at coordinate 4,892 of CAZFWB010000108.1, forward strand.
CACCCGCCCCTTGAGAATGGTGCCGGGGCGGATTCGATTGCTGGCAAGACTCTGCTCAAAAAGCTCGGCGAAAGATTCGGTCATGAATATTGCATCCCGCCGCCCTGGGTAATGCGGCGCTCAGGTCTGATCGCAACGTCCTGTCGCGACCGTTGCGGTTACAACTCCGGCTGACGATCTTCGTCGGCCGGTCCGGTCCGGTGCGCTACCTCCGGGTAAACCTCCGCCGCCCAGCGCAGCACTTGCGACACCACGTCGTCCACTGAGACGCCTGTGGAATCGAGTACGCGCGCGTCCGGGCAGGCGCGAAGCGGCGCGACGGTGCGTTCCGCATCTCGGCGATCCCGCTCCGCCATGTCACTCGAAAGGGCGGCAAGGCTAACATCAATACCCTTTTGCTTCAACTGCTTATATCGCCTGCGGGCCCGCTCTGCCACCGCCGCCGTCAGAAACACCTTCAGGACGGCATCGGGGAATATCGTCGAACCCATGTCACGGCCGTCCGCTACCAGCCCGGGCGGGCGGCGAAAGCTTCGCTGGCGGCTCACCAGCACGGTCCTCACGGCTGGCACGGCGGCCACCCGGGAAGCCGCCTCACCGGCTGTTTCGCTGCGGATCTCACCGGTGACGTCTCTGCCCTCCATGAACACGCGCCCTTCCGGGCTGCCGGTCGGGTCGAAGCGGATGTCCAGCGTCCGTGCAAGCAGCACCAGGGCGGGCACGTCGTCGAGCGGAATTCCTCGTGCCAGCGCGCCGATGCCAACCAGGCGGTACAAGGCACCGCTATCGAGCAGGTGCCAGCCCAGTCGACCGGCAACGGCACGGGCCACCGTCCCTTTCCCGGCGCCCCCCGGCCCGTCGATCGCGATCACCGGGACGTCAGCGCGCTGACTCACCAACATCGCCAAGCTCTTTAATCTGCAGCCCTATCGTCCCACACAGCGGCACAAACCCGGGAAAAGACGTGGCCACGTTGTCCGTATCGAGAATCCGCAGGGGCCCATTGGCGGCCACGCCGGCCACCGCAAATGCCATGGCTACGCGGTGGTCACCCCGGCTGTCCACCTCCCCCGCATTCAATGCGCCACCGCGAATCCGCGCACCATCCGCGGTTTCGGTGACCGTGCCACCCAGGGCACGAAGGCCAGCCGCCATGACCGCGATCCGGTCGCTCTCCTTGTGGCGTAGTTCCTGCGCGCCGCTGATGACCGTTTCGCCGTCAGCCAGCGCAGCCGCGACGAAGACCGCTGGAAATTCGTCGATCGCAAGCGGTACCAGTTCGGGAGGGATCGAGACCCCGCGCAGCTTCGCCGACCGTACCAGGATTCTCCCCGACGGCTCGGTCCCGGCGGCGCCGATCTCCGGTTCCACGTCGAAGTCGGCGCCCATCATGCGAAAAATGTCGAGAATGCCCGTGCGCGTAGGATTCAACCCTACATTCTCGAGAACGAGTTCCCCGGAACGGGCGAGGGTTGCCGCCAGCATCAGGAAAGCCGCAGAAGACAGATCACCAGGCACGTCGACCGTTGTCGCCTGCAGCCGGCCTCGGCCCGATAGCCTCACCTCCAGGCGCCCGCGCGCTAAGGGCTGGCCAAAGGCCTCGAGCATTCGCTCGGTGTGATCGCGGCTGACGGCGGGCTCGATGACAACGGTTTCTCCCCTCGCATAGAGACCGGCCAGGAGCAAAGCTGACTTGACCTGCGCGCTGGCCATCGGCATCTCGTAACGAATTCCCGTCAACGTCTGCCCGCCGATGATCTGTAATGGCGGCCGGCCATGCGAAGTCTCGATACGCGCACCCATACGACGCAGCGGTTGTGCAACCCGCTCCATCGGCCGCCGCGACAGCGACGCGTCTCCGAACAATGTGGAATCGAAGGCCTGCCCGGCGAGCAGGCCAGCGAACAGCCGCATTGCAGTGCCGGAATTCCCCATATCCAGCGCCCGTGCGGGAGCGCGCAGTCCATGCAGACCCACCCCTTCCAGGCTGAGATGCGTCAATGCATGCCTCACCACCCCTACGCCCATCGACTCGACGGCCGCAAGTGTCGCAAGACAGTCCTCGCCGGGAAGGAATCCACGAACGTCGCTGCGGCCGTCGGCGATGGCGCCCAGCAAGACAGCCCGGTGCGAAACAGACTTGTCGCCCGGAACGCGAATCTCGCCTTCGATGCGCGATGCCGGGGCGGTCTCGTAGTACATCAGGCGTGCCTGCTCTCCGTGGAGCTTAGCGCGCCCTGCAACGCCTCTAGCACCCGGGCGTTCTGGTCCGGCAGTCCGACCGTTATGCGCAGGTGCTGCGGGAGTCCGTAGTTGGCGACCGGGCGGACGATTACGCCGACGCGAAGGAGGAACTCGTAGACAGGCGCCGCTGGCCGACCCAGGTCGGCGAGGAGAAAATTCGCCACGGAGGGGACGGAGCGGATTCCAAGCGTTGTGAGGCCGTCCGCGAGTTGCCGGAGTCCCGCAAAATTGACCTCACGCGACCGGTCCACGTGACTCGAATCCGCCAGGCTGGCCAGCGCTGCTGCCTGGCCGAGCGAGTTCACGTTGAACGGCTGACGGACCCGGTTCAGCAACTCGGCGACCCTTGCGTGACTGACGGCGTATCCGACCCTAAGGCCGGCGAGCCCGTGGATCTTCGAAAATGTTCGCGTGACCACCAGGTTGGGAAACTCGTCCATCCAGGGCAGAGTATGCGGATAATCCGCCTCGCCGACGTACTCGCGATAGGCCTCGTCGACAACGACGATTACCGTGCGGGGCACCCGCTGCAGGAATGCCCGCAAGGCGCTGGTCCCGACCCATGTTCCCGTCGGGTTGTTCGGGTTGGCAATGTAGACGAGTCGCGTACGCGGCCCGATCTGCGCAAGCATCGCCTCGAGGTCATGACCATAAGGCTGTGGGCCTCGCGCGGGGATCGCTTGGGCGACGCGGCCACTGGCACCGGTCGCCTGGGTCGCCAGGGCGTAGACCAGGAACGAAAATTGCGAATACACGGCCTCCGTGCGCGCCGTCAGGAATGCCTCCGCGAGAAGTACGAGCACGTCGTTGGAGCCGTTACCGAGCGTCACCTGGTCCGCCGACACGCCGAGCCGCACGGCCAGTGCCTGGCGCAGCCTGACACCTCCTCCGTCCGGGTAGAGCGCCACGTCCGCAATCGCGGAGCGTATCGCGTCCACCGCGCGGGGCGATGCTCCTATCGGGTTCTCGTTCGAGGCGAGCTTTATAACGTTTCCGATACCGTAATCCCGCTGGAGTTCTTCGACGGGCTTCCCCGGCACATACGGTTCCAGCCCGCGCACTCCCCGGGCGGCGAGGCGCACGAAGTTGGGCGAAGCGGCCATGAGAAACCTAGAGGACGGCCTTCGGGTAGGATCCGAGCACCCGAAAGAGGTCAGCCTGCCGCTGGAGCCTCGCGAGCGCCCTGGAGACCGCGGGATCCTCGGCGTGCCCGTCTACGTCGAGAAAGAAGACATAGTGCCATTTGCGCTGTCGCGACGGGCGAGACTCAATTCGTGTCATGTTGACCTTGTGTTCGGCCAGCGGTGCGAGCAGACGGTGCAGCGCCCCGGCGTCCTCCGTCTTGCTGCTCGACATCAGCAGCGTGGTCTTGTCGTCTCCGCTCGGCGGGAACAGCTTGCGGCCGATCACCAGAAAGCGCGTGGCATTGTCAGGACGATCCTCGATGTCGGCAACCAGTTTCTCCAGCCCATAGACCTCGGCAGCGGCGTCTCCCGCGATAGCCGCGGTGCCCGCCTCGTCGCGGGCGCGTCGCGCGCCCTCGGCGTTGCTGCTTGCCTCGACCAGTGCCACCCCGGGCAAAAACTCCTTCAGCCAGGCCCGGCACTGCGCCAGCGACTGCGGATGCGCACAGACGCGCACGACCTTGTCGAGCGAATTCATGCTGCCAAGAAGGTGCTGGCGGATGCGCAGTTCGACCTCGCCGCAGATTTTCAACGGTGACGTTATGAACATATCGAGTGTGTGATTGACCGTTCCCTCCGTGGAATTCTCGATCGGCACCACCCCGAAATCCGCCGCGCCGGATTCGACCTCGTGGAACACCTCGTCGATCGTGCCGAGCGGCAATGCCCGGACCGAATGCCCGAAGTGCTTGTATACGGCCGTCTGACTGAACGTCCCCTCGGGACCCAGGTAGCCGACCTTCAGCGGCTCCTCCTGGGCGAGGCAAGCCGACATGATCTCGCGAAAAAGACGGACGATTTCCTCGTTGGTCAGCGGCCCCTTGTTGCGGGCAACGACGCCGCGCAGAACCTGCGCCTCGCGTTCCGGCCGGTAGTAATCGACGGCTCCGGCCTTCTTGCCCTTGGTGACCGCGACCTTCTGCGCGCAGCGCGCCCTCTCGCTGATAAGGTCGGCAATCTGCGAATCCAGCGCGTCGATGCGCGACCTGATTTCCGAGAGGCCCGCATCGCCCGGTGAGGACCTGGGCCGAGGTCGTTTCCTGTTTGGCTTTGCCACGGCAGCGTTCGCGTTCGTCAGCCCGGCTGAGGCCGGCCGAGATTCCGAACGCCGAGCACCCCCTCAATTTCGCGAATCCTATCGAGCAACGCCTGTGAGGGCGCGCCGTCGAGGTCGACGATGGTGTAAGCCAGGTTACCCCGCGACTTGTTGAGAAGATCAGCGATATTCAGCCCGGCATCACCAAAACAGCTCGATATCTGCCCGATGATGTTCGGCACGTTCGAATTCGCGATCGTGACCCTGTAAGCCTCCAGGCGGGGCATGTCTACATCGGGGAAGTTCACGGAGTGCCGGATCAGCCCGCTCTCGAGATAGTTACGTAGCGTGTCTGCCACCATGACCGCGCAATTCACTTCCGCCTCGCGCGTCGAGGCGCCAAGGTGAGGAAGCGCAATGACTTTCTCATGGCCAATCAGCCGGCGAGTCGGGAAGTCGCATACGTAGGCGGCGAGCTTCCCCGAGTCGAGGGCTGCGAGGATGGCTGACTCGTCCGCGACGTCGCCGCGGGCGAAGTTGAGCACAACGCCTCCGGCCGGCATGAGACGGATCCTTGCCTCGTTGATGAGCTGGCGGGTGGCATCCAGCAGGGGCACATGGACGGTAATCACGTCCGCCCGGCTAAACAGTTCATCGATGCTGCGTGCTTTCTCGACGCCGGACGACAGTTGCCACGCGCGTTCCACCGTAATCTGCGGATCGAACCCGATGACCCGCATGCCCAGCGCCAGCGCCGCATTCGCTACCTGTACGCCGATTGCGCCGAGCCCGATCACCCCAAGCGTGCGGCTCGGCAATTCGAAACCGGCGAACTTCTTCTTGCCGGCCTCGATCGCCTTGTCGAGTTCGGCTCCCTCGCTGTTCAACTGCAGGACGAATTGCCAGGCCGGGCACAGATTGCGCGCAGCAAGCAGCATTCCGGCGATGACCAGTTCCTTGACGGCATTAGCGTTGGCGCCGGGCGCATTGAACACCGGAATTCCGCGCCTGGAGAGTTTTTCGACAGGTATGTTGTTGACGCCGGCACCCGCCCTGCCCACGGCGAGCACGGACGGCGGAATATCCATGTCGTGCATCCGGGCCGATCGAACCATGATGGCATCCGGATGCCCGATCTCGGATGCCACCTCATACCGGTCGCGCGGCAGCCGGGCCAGCCCTTCCACCGCGATGTTGTTCAACGTCAGAACCTTGTACATGGTTTCCTGTCCTGCTACGGGCGCTGCCTGCTCAGCCGTGTCGGCGGGCGAAATCATTCATGAACGAAATCAGTGCGTCCACGCCTTCCTCTGGCATCGCATTGTAGATGCTGGCTCGCATCCCGCCGACGGAACGGTGCCCCTTGAGTTCGGTCAGACCCGCCTTCGTCGCCTCGGCGAGAAACGGAGCGTCGAGCGCGGCATCCGGCAGTGTGAACGGCACATTCATCCACGACCGGTGAGCATGGGCAACCGGATTGCGGTAGTAGCCGGATCCATCGATGGCGCTATAGAGCTTTTGCGCTTTTCT
>CAZFWB010000109.1:0-10757 GCA_964522655.1 uncultured Chromatiaceae bacterium
CGCTGGTTCGACGCGGCGGTGAACGCAGCGGTGTAGGAGCGGCGCGAGCCGCGACAGGTTCGATGCCGCGCCAAACGAAATAGTGGTCGCGACTGAAGTCGCTCCTACAGGGTGCTGCCTGTTGCGGCGGTGAAAGCGGCGGTGTCAGAGCGGCGCGAGCCGCGGCGGCGATCAGGTGCCCGCGCAGGCGAGCGCGCGCTTCAGCCCCGCGGCGAGATCGGCCTTGACGATGTAACCGGCGACGTTCAATTCGAGTGCATCGAGCCGGTCGCCCTCGTCGTCGGAGGTGGTGAGCACGAACACCGGGGTCTCGCGCAGCGACTCCACTGCGCGGATCCGCCGCAGCAGTTCCAGTCCGTTCAGCCGCGGCATGTTGATATCGAGCACGATCAGCCCGGGGCGCAGCGGTGTCGCGCCGGTCAGCAGTTCCCAGGCTTCCTGCCCGTCGCGGGCGACGGTCACCTCCCGCCCCACGCCGATTTTCTGGAGCGCGCGCAGGAAGGCCTTGGTGTCGACGCGGTCGTCGTCAGCCAGCAGAATGCTGCCGCTCGCCGTGTTCATGGGATTCCGAGCCGGCGCCGGAACGCGGCGCATTCCACGTGAACTTGAAGACGGTGCCGCGGCCCCCGCGGCCCGGGTGGAACCACACCCGGCCGCCGTGCAGCTCGACCAGTCGCTTGACGATCGCAAGCCCCATGCCGCTGCCCTCGACCTCGTCGCGGGGCTTCAGTGTCTGGAACATCTGGAACACCTTCTCGGCGAACTGCGGCGGAATCCCCGCGCCGTCGTCCTCGACCGCGAACAGGGTGTGGCCGCCGCGGGCCTCCGCGCACACGCGCACGAGGCCCTGGCCGGTCGGGTGGTGCTTGATGGCGTTGTTGATGAGGTTGCGCAGCACCTGCTCGAGCGGCGCGCGCCAGGTGACCAGACAGGGCAGGCTGTCGTCTGCCTCGATGCGCATGCCCGGCGGTGGAGCGAGCAGCACGGCGACGTCGTGCACGAGCTGGCGCGTGTCCACCGTGGCCGCCTCGCCGCTCCGGCGCCCGGCGCGCGAGTAGGCGAGCAGGTCGTCGAGCAGGCGGCTGAGCCGCGCGGTGCGCTGCGAGAGCAGGGCGAGGTTCTCCTGCACCTCGCCCCCGGTGTGGCCGGCGAGGTCCTCGCGCAGCCAGTCGACCAGCACCTCGATCGCGCGCAGCGGGGCCTTCAGGTCGTGCGAGGCGACGTAGGCGAACTGCTCGAGGTCGTGGTTCGAGCGCGAGAGCTCGGCCGTGCGCTGCTGCAGCGCTTGCTCGATCTGGCGCAGTTCCGTGATGTCGAGGCCGATCGCCATGAAGCCGCGCACCTCGCCGTCGAGCCCGCGGTCGGGCTGGTAGGTGATCGCGTAGTGGCGCACGCCGCCGCCCGGCATCGGACGCGCGTCCTCGAAGCTGTGGCAGACGCCTGCGAGCGCCTGGTCGTAGAGCGATTTGCGGGCGAGGAATTGCGCCTCACCGGTCAGCTCCGCGAGTTGCCTGCCGAGCAACGTCTCGCGCGGGACTGCGAGGTGCTCGACGTAGCGGTTGCTGAGGTGGCGCACCACGTAGTCGCGGTCCACATAGCAGAACAGCCCCGGGAAGCCGTCGGCCAAAGTGCGCAGCTGAAGCTCCGTCGCGTGCAGCTTCTGCTCCAGCGCGTGTCGCTCGCTCACGTCGATGCACACCCCGTTGACCACTGGCGGCTCGCCCGGCAGGTGGGGGCGCACGCGGCCGCGGCCGCTGACGAAGCGCACGCTGCCGTCGCGGCGCACGATGCGGTACTCGACGGCGAACTCGCCGCTGCCGGCCAGCGCTTTCTGGATGGCAGCCACGTAGCCGGCGAAGTCGTCCGGGTGGATGCACTTGCGCATGATCTCCGGGCCGATCGGCTGATCCGGGTCGAGGTCGAAGAGCTCACGGCAGGTTTCGTCGAAGGCGAAGTCGCCGCTCGTCCCGTCGTAACTCCAGATGCCCACGCCCGTGATGCGCAGGATGCCCTGCAGCTCGGAGCTGATGGTGGTCGTGCCGATGGTGAGGGTCTCGGGCATCGGCCCGGTCAGCCCCGGTTGCCCGCGGCGGCGGGCCTCGGGATGGAGGAACTGATGCCGGGGTCTTCGAGCAGCTCGCGCAGCAGCGGCTCGACGTCGCTCGCGGCCATCGGGACGCCGAACAGATAGCCCTGGGCGACGTGGCAGCCGCGCTCCATGAGAAAGTCGAGCTGGGCGTTGGTCTCGACGCCCTCGGCGACGGTGTCGAGCTTCAGGCTGCGGGCGAGCGAGATGATCGCGTCGATGATGATGCGGCTGTCCTCGCTTTCCCCGACCTCGTGGACGAATGAGCGGTCGATCTTCAGCACGTCGATCGGGAAGCGGCGGAGATAACTCAGGCAGGAATGCCCGGTGCCGAAGTCGTCGATGGAGATGCGCACGCCGAGGTCCTTCAGGTGCTGCAGGGCGCGGTGTGCGGTCTCCGTGTCCTCCATCAGCAGGCCCTCGGTCATCTCGAGCTCGACCAGGCGGGGGTCGACGTCGTGGCGCACGAGCGTTTCGGCGACGCGCCTGTGGAAATCGGGCTGCTGGAACTGCCGCGTGGAGACGTTGACCGACACCGGCACCAGCGGCAGGCCCTCGCGCTCCCAGCGCCTGAGTGCCTCGCAGACGCTGTCGAGCACCCAGTAGCCGAGCGGCACGATGTGGCCACTCGTCTCGGAGACGGGAATGAACTTCGCCGGGCTCACCTCGCCGCGTTTCGGGCAGCTCCAGCGCAGCAGCGCCTCCAGTCCCTGCAGGCGGCGGCTGATGAGGTTCACCTTCGGCTGGAAGGCGAGGTGGAACTCCCGACTGCGGATCGCGCTGGCAATGTCGCGCTCGAGCTCGTGGTACTCGACGAGTTCCGTGTGCATGCGCTCGGTGAAGAACTTGAAGTTGTTGCGGCCGGAGTCCTTCGCCTGGTACATGGCGATGTCGGCGTTCTTCAGCAGCCGCGCGGTGTCGCTGTTGTCGGTCGGGTAGAACGTGATGCCGATGCTGGTCGTGACGTTGATCTGGTGCCCGTCGATCGTGAACGGCGCGCGGATCGCCTCGAGCAGCTGCTGGGCGATGGCGGCGGCGTCCACCACGTTGCCGACCCCCTCCATGAGGATCGCGAACTCATCGCCGCCGAGCCGCGCCATCACGTCGCCGGAGCGCACCTGGCTCGAGAGCCGCTGCGCCACTTCCTGCAGCAGCTGGTCGCCGGCGTGGTGGCCCAGCGTGTCGTTGACCACCTTGAACTGGTCGACGTCGAGGAAGAACAGCGCCACCTTGCCGCCCTCGCGCCGGGCCCGGGCGGTGGCGCGCTGCAGCTGGTCGTGGAAGTACTGGCGGTTGCCGATCTCGGTCAGCGGATCGAACTGCGCGAGGTGGTTGAGGCGAATCTCGGAGCGCTTGCGCTCGATCGCGTAGCGCACCGAGCGCAGGATCGTGCGGCCCTGGCCCTCCCACTTCACGAGGTAATCCTGCACGCCGCGATTGAGGATGCTGACGGCGAACTCCTCGTTGTCCTGGCCGGAGAGCACCACGATCGGCAGGCGCTCGTTGACCGACTGGATGGCGTCCACGCAGGCGAGCCCGTTCGCATCCGGCAGGTTGAGGTCGAGCAGCACCACGTCGAAGCTTTCGGCGGCGAGCCGCGCGGTGGCGTCCGAGAGCGAGCACACATGCACGAGGGAGACGCCCGTCGCCTGCTGCCGGCGCAGCGAAGCGCCCAGGAACGCGGCGTCGTCGGGGTTGTCCTCGACCAGCAGTAGCTTCATGGGTTCGTTGGCTTGGCCGTCTCCACGGCCGAACCCCTTTCTCGCGCGACCATCGGAGTTTTCAGCGGCCAAGGCTAACTGCAGCGCGACGCGGCTTCCCACGACCGGTTTCACATATTTCGCTCGGGCGGCCAACGCCTGCCGCGCGGCCTTTCCCGCGGTTTGCGGGCCATTGGCGGCTCGCGCCGCGCCTTAGTCGCGCGTCTCATGGCCTCATGCGGATCGCGGCGAAAGCACGGCACTGGGCGGACGGCTGGATCGCACTGCTCGACCGCGATGCGGTCGGGGGCTACCGCGCGCTCGCCTGGCACGAGCGGCTGCGGCTCGACTGCGCGGTGGCCGTGGCGGCGATCCGCTCCGGCGGTTTCTGGAAGGCGGTCCTCATCCTCGTGGCGGGCGGGCTTGCCGCGCAGATCCTCGTCTGGGAGCACGACCTGCGCGGTGCGGCGCGCGACGCCCTGCAATGCCTGCCGGCGGTCCTCGTCGCGCCCTGGGTGGCGGCGGGCCGGCGCCGCAGGCTCGAGTGCTCGCTCGCGGCGATGATTGAGAACGGCGTCACGGCCGGCACCGACATTACGTTGCACAGTGCAGCCTCGCAAACGATGGAGCGTGAGCGTTGGCGCAGGTTCTGCACGGCATGGCGGGCGCGGGAGGCCGCGTCCGGATCGGGCGGCTCGACGTCGTGCTGGCGGTCGCGTGTCTCGCGGTGCTGGCGGCGGTGGCGATCCCGCGCCAGCAGGGCATGACCGCCGCGGCGCGCCGGGCGGAGGTCAACGCGCTCGCCGGCAGCATTCGCGGCGCCGCCGCCTTCGGTCACGCCCTGTGGGAGGCGCGCGACGAGCCCTCGGGCGTCGACACGGCGCGCGGGCATGTGCGCATCGTCAACGGTTATCCCGCTGCCGCCGACCTCGCCCTGCTGCTCGAACCCTCCGAAGCCATGGCGTTTCGCCACGCGCAGGGCAGCTGGCGGCATCGCGACGCCGGCGTGGACGAGCGCTGCGGCGTGAGCTACGCGCCCCCCGCATCGGCCCGCGTGGACCCCGACGTGCGGCTGCAGGTGAGCGGCTGCTGAAGCCCCTGCTGCCGACGCTTCCCGATCGCCCCCTGTAGGAGGCACTTCAGTGCCGATCAGCTGAATCGGGGCTGAAAGGCCCTCCCACAGCTGAAGTCCATCCGACAGGGCGGCAGTCGCTTCCACGCTGGTTGGTTACGCGGGCGCGGTAGTGCTGTAATAGCCCGATGAAAATCCTGCTGCGGGTTGTTCTGGGCGTAATCGGCGTGGCGGTGCTGCTCGCGATCCTGCTCGCGATCGCCGTCGCGGTGCTGTTCGAGCCCAAGAACTACCGCCCCGTGCTGGCCGAGTCGGTGCAGAAGGCGACCGGCCGGACGCTGACGCTCGAGGGCGACATCGGGCTCGATCTTTTCCCCTGCTGCGCGGTCACGCTCGAGCGCGCCGCGCTCGGCAATCCGCCGGGCTTTCCCGCGGGGGATTTCGCGCGGGTGGACTCCGCCGCGCTGAGCCTCAAGGTGTGGCCGCTGATCACGCGCCGGGAAGTGGAGATCGGCACGGTGCGCCTCGAGGGCCTGAACGCGAACCTCCTGGTGCGCGCCGACGGCGCGGCGAACTGGGAATTCGACGGTGAGGAGACGGCGGGCGCCGAACCGGCCGGGGAAGGCGCCGGCGCCACGCGTCTCGCCGTCGAGGGCGTCGAGATCCGCGCCGGACGCGTGAGCTACCGCGACGAGCAGACGAAAGCGAAGTATCTCGCCGAAGACCTCGAGCTCAGCACGGGCGCGCTCGTGCCCGGCGAGCCGTTCGACCTCGAGCTCGCCGCGAAGCTCACCGACGAGACCGACGGCACCACGGGCAAGCTCGGGCTGAAGGCTGCGGCGACCCTCGACCCGGAATTCACGACGCTGACGCTCGCGAAGCCGCTTGCCGAGGTGGAGGCGGCGGGCAAGGCGATTCCCGCGAAAAAACTCCAGGCTACCTTCGGCGCGGCCGAGCTCGCGATCGAGGCGAAGGAGGACACCGTGCTGCAGTTCCGCAGCCTCGAGGGCGAATTCGAGCTGCCTGGCCTGGAAGCGGTGGCCGGCGACGTCGAGGGCAGCTTCACCGCCGGCGACGCGCGGCTTTCCGTCGGCAAGAGCACGGAGCTCGCGCTGCCGAAGCTCGACGCGGCGTTCACCGTCAGCGGGCCGGACATTCCCGGCGAGACGGTCGAGGCCCGCATCAAGTCCGGCGCGATCGCGCTCGACGTGGACAAGATGCGGGGGAGCGTCGATGCGCTCTCCGCCGACGTCAACGGGCTCGGCGCGAAGCTCGCCGTGACCGCGGGCGGGCGGCTGGCGGACAAAGGCGCCAGACTCGCCGGCACGCTCAAGCTCGACCCGCTCTCCCCGCGCAGCGTGCTCACGGTGCTCGGGGAGCCGGAGCCGCAGACGGCCGATCCGCAGGCGCTGACGCGCTTCGCCGGCAGCGCGGACTGGGCGCTCGGCGAAAATACGCTCGATCTCGGCAAAGTCGACTTCCAGCTCGACCAGACCCGCATCACCGGCCGGCTCGGCGTCGAGGATTTCGACAAGCCCCTCACGCGTTTCGACCTGGCGCTCGATGCGCTCGACCTCGACCGCTACCTCGCGCCGGAGGCGGCCGGCGAGGGCGGCGGCGGAAGCGAAGCGGCGGAGGAGGACATTCCGGTGGACACCATCCGCGAGCTGCGCCTCGACGGGCGCGTCGCGGTGAAGGAACTCATCGTCTCGAAGGTGAAGCTCGCCGACGTCAGCGCCACCGTGCGCGCCGACGGCGGCCGTCTCAGACTCGACCCCGTCGCGGCGCAGGTCTACGGCGGGCAATACCGCGGCTCGGTCAGCGTGGACGCGACCGGTCCCACGGCGAAGCTCGCGCTGGACCAGCAGCTCACCGCCCTGCAGGTCGGCCCGGCGCTGAAGGAACTGTTCGACACCGGCGAGCTGACCGGCGCGCTCACTGGCCGCATCGACGCGAGCGGCGCCGGCAACACCACCGACGCGCTGCTGAAGTCGCTCGCCGGCAGCATCGCGGTCAACGTGGCCGACGGCGCCTATCTCGGCACCGACCTCTGGCACGAGATCCGGAGCGCCCGCGCGCTCATCCGCGGCGACGCGCCGCCGCCGAAGCCGGCGCAGCCGCAGACGAAGTTCAACGCGCTGGAGCTCGCCGGCACGATCGGCGACGGCACGCTGCGCACCGAGCGCCTGCTCGCCGAGATCCCGTTCATCCGGCTCAGCGGCAGCGGCGCGCTCAGCCTCGTCGACCAGGCGATGGACTACAAACTGCAGGCGCAGGTGTTCGAGACGCCGACCTTCGAGGACGGCAGCACGATCAAGGACCTCACCGGCCTCACCATTCCGCTCACGCTGAAGGGCCCGGTCGACGAGCCGAAAGTCGGCGTGGAGATCAAGCAGCTCGCCACCGGCGTCGCCACGCAGAAGCTGAAGGAGCGGCTGCTCGAGAAGCTCGGCGGCGACGAACCCGCGCCGGCGGAGGGCGCGCCAGCCGCCGAAGGCGAGGCCACCGGCGAGCAGGCCGCGCCCGCCGAAGAGCCGCCGAAGGAAGAAAAACCGCGCGACATCCTCAAGCGCGGCCTGCGCGATCTGCTCAAGCCATAGGGGACAGTGACTTTTTCGCTGATGAGCCAGCCGTCCCCGAATCGCGTTCCGAAAAAGGTCACTGTCCCCATTCTCGCCTGGTGGGACCGCCACGGCCGCCACGACTTGCCCTGGCAGCGCGACCCCACGCCCTACCGCGTGTGGGTCTCCGAGGTGATGCTGCAGCAGACGCAGGTCGCGACCGTCGAGCGTTACTACGACCGGTTCGTCAGCGAGTTCCCCGACGCAGTGACTCTGGCGAACGCCTCGGGTGACGCGGTGCTGCACGCCTGGTCCGGTCTCGGCTACTACAGCCGCGCGCGCAATCTGCACCGCGCTGCGCGGCGCGTGCGCGACGAGCACGGGGGCGAGGTCCGGGTGACGTTCGAGGCGCTCGCCGCGCTGCCCGGCATCGGCCGCTCCACGGCCGGCGCGATCCTCGCGCTCGCCACCGGCCAGCGCTACCCGATCCTCGACGGCAACGTGAAGCGCGTGCTCGCGCGCGTATACCGCGTCGAGGGCTCGCCCGCCGCCACGCCGGTGCTGCGCCGCCTGTGGGAACTCGCCGAGACCAACACCCCCGCCGCGCGCGTCGCCGACTACACGCAGGCGATCATGGACTTCGGCGCCACGCTCTGCACGCGGCGCAGGCCGGCCTGCCCGCGCTGCCCGCTCGCCGAGCGCTGTGAGGCGCACCGTGCGGGCATCGCGGAGCAATTGCCGGCGGCGAAACCGCGCCGGGAGCGGCCGCTGCGCGCGACCGTCGTCATGCTGGTGCGTACCGGCCGCTCGCGCGTGCTGCTCGAGAAGCGCCCGGATGCCGGCATATGGGGCGGGCTCTGGGGACTGCCGGAGGTCGCCGCGCTCGACGACGTGCGCGGCTGGTGCGCGCAGCGCTTCGGCCGAGTGCCGGCGGCGCTTCGCGTGCGCCCGGTGCTGCACCACGGCTTCACGCACTTCGACCTCGACATGACGCCGGTGGAAGTCGAGATCGAGCCTGCCGCGCGCGCTTTGGATGGCGACCGCTGGCTCTGGTATAACGTCGAGGAACCGGCGAAGGTGGGCCTCGCCGCGCCGGTCGCGAAGCTGCTGCAATCGCTGGTGTAGGAGCCATAGGGGACAGTGACCTTTTTCGCCGTCGGAGCAATGAAAGGCTGCTGCAGGGAAAAGGTCACTGTCCCCGTTTCAAGCTGATGCCCCGAAAAGTAAACTGCATTCTCCTCGGCACCGAAGCCGACGGCCTCGACTACGTCCCCTACCCGGGCGAGCTCGGCAAGCGCATCTTCGAGAACGTCAGCAAGCAGGGCTGGCAGAAGTGGCTCGCCCACCAGACCATGCTTATTAATGAGTACCGCCTGACCCCCATCGAGCCCAAGGCGCGGCAGTTCCTCGAGGCCGAGATGGAGAAATTCTTCTTCGGCGGCGGTTCCGAGAAGCCGCCGGACTACAAGCCGGGCTGAGCGGGCGCCTTCGGCCTCCGTGACCGCAGGCGACGGAAGCGCCCGGCCTGGCAGGGCGCCCATAGAACAAAGGAGGGACACGACCATGAAAACAACCTTCACCCACCTTGCTACCGTTACGGCGCTTACCGCGATTGCCGGCTCCGCCTGGGGCCAGGGTGCCTCCGGCCAGCAGCAGACCACGCGGACGCAGACGGAAACGCAGTCGCAGCAGCAGGTCCAGGCACAGCAGCAGGAGCAGATCTACGGCTCACAGCTCATGACCGAGCAGGAGCGCAACGCCTACCGCGAGCGCATGCGCAACGCCAGGACCAACGAGGAACGCGAGCGCATCCGCGCCGAGCACCACCAGCAGATGCAGGCGCGCGCCAAGGAGCGCGGCGTCACGCTGCCCGACGAGCCACCGCCGCGCGGCACCGGCCCGGGCATGGGCCAGGGCATGGGGCCGGGAATGGGTCAAGGCATGCGCCCCGGCATGGGCCAGCAGGGTATGGGGCCAGGCACGGGTCAGGGCATGGGCCCGGGCATGGGCAGGCAGCAGGGCATGGGTGACGGGGCCGGCGGCGGTCGCGCCAATCGCGAACAGAAATCACAGGGCCAGGGCGCCACGCAGGGAGGTGGCCAGGGGCAAGGCCAGGGAACGGGCCAGAGCAAAGGCCAGGGCAAAGGCAAAGACGGCGGCTGACCGCAGCGCCGCGCCGTGGCCTAAGGTTTGCCGCCCGCGCGGCCGCGCTACCAGCCGCGGGCCGCAGGGGCGCTGCGGGAACGTTGAAGGAGCGCTGTAGGAGCGACTTCAGTCGCGACCCGAGCCGCGACCATCGCCGGGCATCACGCCGGTTCCGGCCGCCGCCAGCGCAGGCCCCGGAACTTCGCGTAGTCGCGGTCGAGCGTGATCCACTCGCAGCCCGACTCGATCGCGAGCGCCGCGAACCAGGCAACGCTCACGAGATTGCCCCTCGCGCCGGTGGCCACCAGTTGACGCTGAAAGATGGCCCAGTGCCGTTCGCCCGGCGTCGCGACTTTGCAGAGCGGATGTTCCAGCAGCACCTGGCAGAAACGCGATGCATCCCGCGTGCTGCTCGGGCGGGCGAAGACCTTCGGATGAGTGACGACGCGAATCACTCCGCTCAGCACCTGCGTACTCATTGCAAAGCGGGCGTCGCCGGCGACGACCGACGACAGCCAGCCGTGGCAAAGCTCGTGATCGCTTGCGTCGCGGCGGAAAGCGTTCACCAGCACGTTGACGTCCGGCAGGATCACCGGCCTTCCATCAGCTCCTCGAGCTCAGCCGAGCGGTCGAGCCGCACCCCGGGCAGGACGCCGCCCGTCTCTCGTGCCACCGGCAGCCGGACGCGCTTGGTCGCTTTGCGCCTCGCCGAATGAGCGAGCGCCAGCTCCAGTCCTTCCTCGATCAGCGAGGTCAGGCTGCGGCCCTCGGCGGCGGCCCGCTGTTTCGCGCGCCTGAGCAGGTTCTCATCCAGTCGCACCGTCGTCCTCATGCCGGCAGCGTAGCGCAGTGACATAAATATGTCACCGTCTGTCTGCCGGCAAGTTGCATGATGACGACCTTCTCCCCGGGGCCGGCAGCCCCGAAATCGCGCGCATTCGCCGGGAAAGACCGTCCCCCGGGGTCGCCTTGACGTCGATCCGCCCCGGCGGCTTACAATGCGCCTCCCCTGCAGCAGCGGCGCCAGCCGCCGGCGGCGAGGGACCCTGTAGGAGCGACTGTAGGAGCGACTTCAGTCGCGACCCTCAGCCGTGGCACTTCTCCGGATGGCCAGGTAGCTCAGTTGGTAGAGCAGCGGACTGAAAATCCGCGTGTCGATGGTTCGATTCCGTCCCTGGCCACCATCAACCCGA
>CAZFWB010000110.1:0-10747 GCA_964522655.1 uncultured Chromatiaceae bacterium
GTGTGCCATCGCACCCGCCGCCTCGCAGATGCGCTCGCCGAGCACGCGCTCGGCGGCGGCGCCGAGCACCCAGACTTCCTCACCACGGTCGGCCAGGAGCCGGGCGAGCTCGGCGAAGTACTCGACGGGCCACTGCTTGGCCGGCCCGTAGGCCGCGCCCGGCAGCAGTGCCACGGCCGGCGCGCGCCCCAGCCCGAGCCGTGCGAGCAGCGCGGCGCGGTTGGCCGGGTCGGCTTGCAGCGAAGGCGCGGGCGGATCCGGCAGCGGCGCGCCCGGGGGCAGGCCGAGCGCGAGCATCCGTTTGACCGTCTGATTGAGCAGGTCGCGGTCGAGTGACCGGGGATCGGTGAGCAGCCAGGCCCGCCCCTCGGCCCGAAAGCCGGTGCGCACGGGGATGCGGGCGAAGAAGGGCACCAGCGCGCTCTTGAACGATCGCGGCAGCACGATGGAGCGCTCGTATCCTTCCGCCCGCAACCCCCGCGCGAGCCGCCGGCGCTCGCCGAGCGCCAGCTCGCCATGGCCCGCCGCAATTGCGATTCCGCGGCGCACTTCGGGCATGCGCGAGACCAGCGGCAGCGACCACGCGGGGCCGAGCACGTCGATTTGCACGCCGGCCTCACGTTGCCGCAACAGCCGGAACAGCGACTGCGCCATGACCATGTCGCCGACCCAGGCCGGGCCGACGATCAGGATCTTGTGCTCCCCAGTCACCGTGATGGCCGCAGGCGCGGTTGCCACTCGGGCGCTAATCAGCGCCCCTGCGCCTTGAGCGCGTCGAGATAGGCGTGGACGCCCTCTTCGAGACCGATGAAGGCGTCCTGGTAGCCGGCCAGCCGCAGGCTGGTCAGGTCTGCCTGCGTGAAGCTCTGGTAACTGCCCGCCAGCCCGGCGGGAAACGGCACGTAACGGATCCTGCCGTGACCGTGCCAGGCGATCACCGCACGCGCGACGTCGTTGAAAGTGCGTGCCTGACCGGTGCCCAGGTTGAAGATCCCGCGGGTCCCGCCGCGATCGAGGAACCACAGGTTGGCACTCGCCACGTCGTCCACATGGATGAAGTCGCGCAGCTGCTCGCCGGGCCCATAACCGTGACTGCCTTCGAAGAGGCGTACTTCATCGCCTTCGAGCAGCTGGTTGTGAAAGTGCCACACCACACTCGCCATGGCGCCCTTGTGCGCCTCCCCGGGACCGTAAACATTGAAGTAACGCAGGCCCACCACCTGCGAACGCGCGCTCGCGACGACACGGCGAACGTACTGGTCGAAGATGAGCTTCGACCAGGCATAGACGTTGATCGGCCGCTCGCAGTCCGGGGCGACGCGGAACTCGCGGCCACTGCCATAGACCGACGCGGAGGACGCGTAAACCAGGGGAATGCGCCGGTCGAGGCAATAGTGGAGCAGTTGCTTCGAAAACTCGAAGTTGACCTGCGTCATCATGCGGCCGTCCCACTCGGTCGTGGTCGTGCAGGCGCCCTGGTGCAGCACGCCGACGACCTTCGACGCGACGTCCTTCTTCGCGACGACTCGCCGGTAGAAGTCCTCGCGATCCATGTAGTCGGCGATCTGCGCGCCGGCCAGGTTGAACGCCTTGCGCCCGTCGCTGAGATCGTCGACCACCAGGATGTCGCTGATGCCCGCGCCGTTGAGGCGCTGGACGATGTTGGAGCCGATGAAGCCGGCCCCGCCGGTCACGATGATCATGAGTCCCTTGCTACTCCCGTCGCCCCGGAAAGCACGTCCCGGTAAACCTCGACGTAACGCTTCGTCATCACTGCGGCCGAGTACTGCCGGGCCCGCTCGCGGTTCGCGGCCGAGAAGCGCTCGCGCAGGCCCGGATCCGAGTACAGCGTCATGACCGCGGCGGTCAGGCCCGCGATGTCATCGACCTCGCAGAGCAGGCCGTTGACGCCCTCGCCGATTATCTCCGGGATGCCGCCGACCCGCGTTGCCACGACCGGCAAGCCGAAAGCCATCGCATCGAGCAGGATCGAGCCGAGGCCTTCATGGCGCGAAGGATAGAGAAACACGTCGCAGGCGGCCAGATAATTTCCGACGTCGGCGACCTCGCCGACGAAGTGCAGGTTGGCGAGGTCCGCGGCCCGCGCGCGAAGCGCCGCCTCGTCACGCCCCGTCCCGATGAGCAGGTAGGTGATCGCCGGCACGCTGCGGGCCGTTTCCCGGGCCATCTCCAGGATCTGTCCCTGGCCCTTGTGCGAGTCCACCAGCGCGCCGACGTGGCCGACGAGAAACCCGCCGAATCGCCCGCGAATCTCCGCCACCCGATCCTGATCGGCGGGGAGGCCGGCGACCGCGCTCGGTATCACCCGGAAACGCAGCGATGGATCGAGCGCGACGATTGCATCGCCGATGGCGCGCGACAGGACCACGATGACGGCCGCCCGAGCGTACATGACCCGGTTCAGCCAATGTCGCGTCGGACCCTGCTGCACCCGGCGGGTCACGATGTATGGCGCGCCGCCCGCGAGGCGGTGGATGAACGCCACCTGCAGACCGCGCGCCTCGTGGACGTGCACGAGATCGGCACCGCGCAGGGCGCGGGCGGCCGAGAGTACGTTGCCGGGTACATCGCTCAGCGTGAGACGCTCGACACCCGCGAGACGCGCGGCCAGCGGCTCGCCACGCCGCGCGACGAGCCGCTGCCGCCAGCCGAGTGATGCGAGGGCGCGCACCAGCAGTTCGGTCTGGCGCTCACCGCCGCGAAACCCGCGCGCCAGGTTGACGTGGCAGATCAACGCGGTTGCCGGTGCTGCGGATTCGCCATCCTCCGACATCGCGCAGTCAGCAGCAGGCTCGGCCGCCGGCGGGTTTCCGGATCCGCAGCACCGGCGCCGTTCAGCGGACCAGCTTGTAGGTGGCGCCGCAGTACGGGCACTTGACCGTGCCGGTCGCCTCGATGGGCAGGTACACGCGCGGATGGGAATTCCACAGGTACATGCCGGGCATCGGGCACGACAGCGGCAGATCCGCCCTGGTCACCTGATACAGGCTCTCTGCGTTAGGCTGGATCAGTTGCGCGGTTTCGGCGGCCTGCTTACCCACAGCGGAATCTCCGGACGACGAATTGGGCGTGGATTATAGGGGAAAGCAACGAGCTCTCAGGCGAAAACCTGGTCCCAGACCCGGCGCACCTCGCCGATCTTTGCCGCGGCCTCGTCGCGCGGCATGAAAGCGGGCGCCCCCGCCAGGGAAAGATGGTGCAGACGCTCGCGGTAGTTTCGGTAGATATCCGTCAGCAACCCGCCCGTCCCGGCCGGAATGATCCCGGCGCTCACCAGCGCCTCGAGCTGGCGTATGTTGTCCGACCAGCGCACCAGCTCCGGCTGGTGGCGGGCCTCGCGCAGCACCAGGTACTGGACCATGAATTCGATGTCCGTGATACCGCCCGGATCCTGCTTGATGTCGAACAGCTCCTCGGTACCCTTGGCGAGCTCCTTTACCATGCGCTCACGCATGGCGAGCACGTCCTCGCGCAGGCTGTCCCAGCGCACGTGCTGCGTCAGCACCCGCCGGCGCACGCTCTCGAATGCTTCCAGGACCCGCGCGCTGCCCGCGATGCCGCGACTGCGCAGCAGCGCCTGGTGCTCCCAGGTCCACGCGCTTTCTTTCTGGTAGGTCTCGAAGGCCGCGAGACTGGTGACGAGCAGCCCCTTCCTGCCCTCCGGCTGCAGCCGCGTGTCCACCTCGTAGAGATGGCCACCGGCCGTGAGCATGGTGGCGATGTTGATGATGCGTCGGGCCAGGCGCGCGAAGAACACTGCGTTCTCGAGCGGCTTCCCGCCGTCCGTTTGCTGGGACTCCCCGGCCGAATCGTGCAGGAACACGAGGTCGAGATCGGATGCATAGCCGAGCTCGAGCCCGCCGAGTTTGCCATAGGCGGCAATCCCGAACTCCGCTGCGCGCGCCTTGCCCGCCACGACACAGCGCGGCTGGCCGTGGCGCGCGGCCAGTTCCCGGGCGGCCTGGTCGAGGGAAGCCTGCAGCACCAGTTGCGCCGTCTCGGTGAGCCGGTCACTGACCTTCATCAACGGCAGCACTCCGGAGAGGTCGGCAACGGCGATGCGGAATTTCGCCGCCTGCTGGAAGTTGCGCAGGGCTTCCAGCCAGCGCTCACTGTCCTCCGCGGCGACGGCATCGAGGCGTCGTGAGAGATCCGCGGCTATCTCCTCGCGAGTGGGTGGCTCGCTGAACAGCCGCGGATCGAGCAGCTCATCGAGCAGCAACGGGTGGGCCGCGACCTGGTTGGCCAGAAAATCGCTCATGGCACAGAGACTGACCAGGCGCTCGCGGGCGGCTGGATTCTCGTTGAGCAGCGCGAAGTAGGCCGAGCGCCTGCCGACCGCCTCGATGACGCGCGCAACGCCCTCGAGCGCGAGCCGCGGGTTCGCCTGCCGGCCGGCGATCTCCAGCACCGCGGGCACCAGGGCATCGAGCCTTCGCCGGCCCGCCTCGTCGAGCCGCTGCAGGGCACTCGCCGAACGAAGCTGGCGCAGGCGCTCGAGCACCTCCTCCGGCCCGCCAAAACCAGCCTCGCGCAGCAGTCCGGCGGCGGCCTCCGGCGATGTCTGATCGTGCCAGACCGCGCTCAGCCGGCTGCGACCGTCGGGCGCGGCCACCTCCTCGCTACGGAACACGATGTCCCGGAAATGCCTCGCCACCGTGGCGCGGTGCCCCTCGAGGTCTGCGGCTAGTTCGCGCCAGCCGGAATAGCCCAGCGCGAGGACGAGCCGGGCACGATCAGTCTCGCCTGCCGGCAGCAGGTGCGTCTGCGCATCGGCTATGGCCTGCATGGCGTTCTCGACCCGCCTCAGAAATAGGTACGCCTCGGTCAGGCCGGCAACCGCCGACGCGGCCAGGCATCCGTGGCGCGCCAGCGCCGGGAGCACGTCGAGAATCTCTCGGCCGCGCAGCCCCGCCACGCTGCCACCCCGCACCAGCTGGAACGACTGTACGATGAACTCGATCTCACGGATTCCGCCCGGGCCGAGCTTGATGTCGGCCTGGTACTCCTTGCGTTTTACCTCGGCTTCGATGAGCCCTTTCATTTCGCGCAGCGATGCGAACACGCCGTAGTCGAGGTAGCGCCGGTACACGAACGGTCGCAGCACCTCGCCGTAGAAATAATCGGCGTCCACCCAGTCGTTTATGACGCGTGCCTTGATGTAGGCGTAACGCTCCCAATCCCGGCCGTTGCGCATCAGGTAATGCTCCAGCGCCGGGAGACTGACCGCCAGCGGTCCGCTCGCCCCGAATGGTCGCAGCCGCACGTCAACCCGATAGACGAATCCGTCGACGGTCTGCTGCGACAGAAGCGCGATCAGGCGCTGGCCGAGCAGCCGGAAGTATTCCTCGTTGCTGAGCCGTCTCGCACCGTCGCTCTCCCCGGGTTCGGAGTACACGAAAACCAGGTCCACGTCGGAGGAGAAATTGAGTTCGAACCCGCCGAGCTTGCCCATGCCGAGGACGCCGAAACCGCACGGTTCGCCCGTCTCGGTGCGCGCCACGCCATGGCGCTGGCGCAACCACTCCAGCGACCAGTCGAGTGCCGCGCGGATCGCGGCATCGGCGAGATCGGAGAGGTCCTGCAGCGATTCCCTGACTGTGGCAGCGCCGGCCACCTCGCGCCAGGCGACACGCAGCAGCTCACGGTGCCGGACCAGGCGCAACTGGCGCTGAAACGCCTCCTCGGTGGCTTGCGCCGGAGCGCTGGCCGCAACCAGGGCCGCGATCTCGTTCGAATCGCTGCGACGGGCGAGCCGGCCCGAGCCGGCCAGCTCGGCGAGCAGCTGAGGATAGCGTCCGAGAACGTCGGCGGTGAAAGGGCTGCAGGCGATGATTCGCTCGAGGGCCGGCCGCAGGGTCGGATCCCGGTCGAGCGCCTCTCCGATTGGCGGTAACGTCAGCAGCGCATCGACGATGCGCGCCGTCTCGGCGCGCAAAGACTCGGGCAAGGCGGCGGCGTGGTCCATCGGGGCCGAATCGTAGCAATTTGGGGTAACCGGCGCCGCGGCCCCCGGACCCGTCCCGATCCTCCGCCCGATGCGCTGTACGCCGCCCCCGCTACCCGGACCATGAGAGACCTATCCGCCGCAATCGGGCGTTCGCCCGACGCCCGGGCGATCGTTTCGAACACGCTGTCCGTCACCGACCCGGTGCCCCGACGACATCAGCGGGAACGCGGACCGCTATCGGGTATCGACCTGGGGCGTCTATCGCAACGAGGACCGGTCCTGCTATCGCGGCTTACGCCGCTCCTACTCTATCAATGTGCGGATCACGCGCCGGTTCGTGAGGTCCACCCAGGCCGCAAACTCCGGGAACGAGTCATTGTCGGGATGGAAGGAGATATACAGCACGCGCGTGTCGTAGAACCCCGTGCCGGTCGGCCGATAGGCGAGGATGCCGAAAGCCTCCAGCTGCGCCACGCGCTCCTCGCCGAGGCTGGCGAAGTGGGCGCGCGCGATGCCCTCGGCCTCGGTGACCTCTGCGTCGGTGATTTCAGGCTGATATTCGGCGGCAGGGACTGTGCGCAGGCTGCGCACGCGCTGGCCGTCCAACGTGACCTCGACGGTGGAGTTCGTCGCATGGCTGAAATAAACGAGCACCGGTTCACGGGGCGTGCCGTCCTTGTCCAGGCCCTGCCGAACGGCGGCTCGCGTAAACCGGCTGCCCAGCGCCTGGCGCACGTCGCCTCGCAGGAGCGCGACGCGCTCGAGCGCCGCGGTGAGCCGTTCGCGCGCCTTGGCATCGCGCGTCTGTTCACCCTTGTCGGTGCGCGGGACCACGTTGGTGATGCCGCGCGGCTGGGGTGGCCAGATCATGTCGCCATGATCCTGCGTATGGGCGGTCGGGTGCCCTTCCTTCACGACCGCCGGGTCGACGGGTGAGTGCGCCCAGACCAGCGTGGCCCAGCCGAGCGTGGTGACTGCGGTCATTGCCATGGGATGCCACCGGGAACGGAGCGCGCGCCTTGCAGACGTGGACGCCGCGGCTGGCATGGGGTGTACCTCTCGGGTTCGTTGTTCTTGCAAACCATTGCACTCCAAATCGGCGGCATACGCAACGGCTTGCGGCACCGCGGTGAGCGCTGCTCCGACCATTAGGTTGCATCGCGACAGGCTCGCGCCCGGCGCTCGGTCCGGACCAACGCACGGATTATGCAAACACGGCCGCGGAAACGGCGATTCTCCCTCTCAACGCCGCCAGAACGCCGGCGAGATCAGCACGAACAGCGTGAAAATCTCCAGCCGGCCGAGGAGCATGGCGACCACGCACACCCACTTGTCCACCGCGGCAAGCGCGTTGAAGTTGGCCGCCACACTGCCGATTCCCGGGCCGACGTTGTTCAGGCTCGCGGCGACGGCGGCAAAGGCCGTCACCTGGTCCACGCCGGTCGCAATCAGAATGAGCATCATCGCCCCGAAGATCACCACGTAGACCGCGAACAGGCCCCACACCGCGTCCACCACCCGCTGCGGCACCACGTTGCCACCGAGCCGCACGGGGATCTCCGCGGCCGGGTGCACCAGGCGCGTGATCTCGCGCACGCCCTGGCGGTAGAGCAACAGCCAGCGCATTACCTTGAGCCCCCCCGAAGTGGAACCGCCGCAGCCGCCGATGAACATGATGAAGACCAGCAGGATCGGCAGCGCGCCGGGCCAGTCCGCGAAGTGCGTAGTGGTGAAACCGCTCGTTGTGACGATCGAGACGGTGTGGAAAAGCGAGTCGAGCAGTGCGGCGGAGACGCTCTCGTAGCTGCCCTCCAGCAGCAGGTACGCCGCAATGAAAATCGCTGCGGCGGCCATGATCGCAAAGTATGCGCGAAATTCCGGGTCGCGCCCGTAGTTGCGCAGGCCGCGCGACTGCCAGGCAAGGAAATGCAGCGTGAAGTTCACGCCACCGATCACCATGAAAACCATCGCCACGACGTTGATGGGGGTACTCTGGTAGTAGCCGAGGCTTGCGTCGTGCGTGGAGAATCCGCCGGTAGCAGCCGTCGTCAGCCCGTGGCAGAGCGCGTCGAACGTGCTCATCCCCGCCAGGCGGTAGGCAACCACGCAGGCAACGGTCAGCGCCAGATAAATGTACCAGAGCGCCTTCGCCGTCTCGGTAATGCGCGGCGTGAGCCTGCTGTCCTTCACCGCGCCGGGCATCTCGGCGCGATAGAGCTGCGAACCGCCGACTCCGAGCATGGGCAGCACTGCCACCGCCAGCACGACGATGCCCATGCCGCCGAGCCACTCAAGCTGCGCACGGTAATAGAGGATCGCGGGCGGCACCTGGTTCAGGCCGACGATCACCGTGGCACCCGTCGTGGTCAGACCCGAGATTGCCTCGAAAACCGCGTCAGTCACCGACAGGCGCGGAGTCTCCGCGAACAGTAGCGGCGCCGCCCCGCACACACCGAGCAGCGTCCAGAAGCCGGCCACCACGAGAAAGCCGTCGCGCGTGCGCAGGTCGCGACTCTCGCGCCGCACCGGCCCCCAGATCGCAAGCCCGAGGGCCAGCGTCACCAGGAAGCCGGACACGAACGCCGGGGCCGAGCCGTCCCGGTACCAGGCCGACACGAACACGGGCGGCAGCATGCTCAGGCTGAAAATCATCAATAGCAGCCCGAGGATCTGCTGAACGGCTTTCAGGTGCATTGCGAAGTATCTGTCAGCGCGTAACCCCAGGTTGCCGGCGTGTGCGGCAGGCCGAAAAATTCTCGAACGCGCCACGCTCCCTGCAGGAGTATATCGTCAGCATCAGGGGCGGCGGTCCCTCGGCGCGGGCGGCACGCCTGCGCGGTGGACCCCTGGCGGCCAGGGCAAGCGCTCCATCAGATAGCACAGACAATCCTGGCGGATAATGCGGGAATCAAGAGTCAGCATGGCCGGCGTCACCGCCTGACGCAGGCGCAGTTCCCCTCCGGCAACGGTGAAGTACTGAGCGGCCACCTGCGCGCCGCGTTCGTCCCAGACCTCCAACGGCAGCGCAACACGGGCGCCCACATCCGCCAGACGCGTGCCTGGCGCGAGATCGCGGAAATTCAGGTGATCGAGGTCGGCGCCGAAACGCAGGATGGCATCGCGCCCGTCGAAGCTGAAGTCGACGTCCGGCGGCACTCTCACTATGCCGACCGTGTGGTAGAGATCGAGGTCACCGGCGGCCACCGCGTGCTCAGGGATGTGGTCGATCCTCAGGGCCGCTTCGAGGAAGCGGGCTGCATGCTCCTCGCCGGCGGCCGTGCCCGGCTTGCCGCATTCCACCGTCACTGCGGGACACAGCCGGGCGAACGCGGCCGACTGCACGCCGAGGGGACGGACGAAATAGACCACGATCCGGGAAAACAACGTCGCCAGCCGCAGGAACGGCTGCTCGAGCGCATTGACGCACGCGTAATGCGGGTTGAGCCCGGTGTTGTTGTGCACGTCGATGCTCGCGAAGACGCGCCGCTCGCGCATGTCCTCGACCACGCGCCGGGTCATGGCGTGCTCAGGGGATCCATCGGTATCGGCTCCCGGCCATACGCGGTTGTAGTCGGGCTGCCCGTCGAGGCGGCGCAGACCCGCCTCAGCTGCAAGCGTGTTGCCGACGAACACCGAAAGCGACCGCGGCAACTGCTCGTCGGCGAACCGCCGCAACAGCGCCTGCACCGCCTTCAGGCCCGCATCCTCGTTCCCGTGCAGCAGCACGGAGACGAACAGCGGCTGCGGCCTGCGGCCCGGCAGGTGTACCAGCGCCGGTCCCGGCAGCAGCCGGTGCAGTTCCCGCGCCGACGCATCGAGGAAACCAGCGGGCAGACTGTCGCGAATGGTCAGCATCGGGTTCCTGCGGCGGTGATCACAACGGCCACTCGTGCACCGGCCTGCCGCTGCGCTGCTGCTCGAGATACGCGGCGGTCAGCCGGAAGAAGTCGCGGCCATGCTGGTCGATGTAGGCGACCTGCCAGGCCGCGCCGTTCTGCCCGCTACTCGTCCGCGCGGCGGCGATGTCGAGGTAACGGTCGATGTCGTCGCGCTCGGCGCCGAGCACTACGAGGCCCTCGCGGGCCATTGGCAGGATCTCGTCACAGAGCAGAGAGCGGGCCGTGACGTCGCGCCCGTCGAGCCAGGTCAGGCGCGCGTCCAGGCCGTCGCGCGCGGCGCGGTAGAAATTCTCCCGCGCGCGCTCGAACGGCAGGTCGGCTTCCGGCTCCGCGCGCAGGCCGGCCAGGAACCGCGCGGCGCCGAAATACACGGCGGCATTGGCAATCATGTCGAGGATGCTCGGGCCGGCGGGCAGCACGCGGTGCTCGACCCGGAGATGCGGCCGCGCGGTGCGGTCGAACCCGAGCAGAAGCCGGTTCCAGCGCCAGATGGTGCCATTGTGCAACCGGAGGTGCGGGAGGCGTTCACCGCCCTCCTCGTAGCGCACCGGCAGCAGCACCGGGTACTCGTCCCGGTTCTCCGCGAATACATCGAGCGGCCCTTTCTCCACGTAACCCGTTCCGAAGGTCACGCGCTTTTTCCCGGGGCAGACCGCGTTGGCCGGATCCACGGCCTGCTCGAACAGCGGGATTCGCGTCTCCTGCCACAGTTGCCGCTCGAAGAGGTATGGCGAGTTGGCCGAAAGGGCCACCATCGGGGCGGAGAGGATCATCGAGGCGTTCAGGTATCTCGCGATCTCGTCGGCGGGCACCTGCAGATGCACCTGAAAGGAGGTCGTCGCCGCCTCGAGCATGACGTCCGTATGGGTCAGCTCGA
>CAZFWB010000111.1:0-10717 GCA_964522655.1 uncultured Chromatiaceae bacterium
GGCATTATCAGCGCGCCGCAATTCGGCGCCACCAGGTAGGCCGTGTTGTCGGCGGCGCGGGCGCGGTTCTGGATGTCCCAGATTTCCCGTGATACCCAAGGTTCGGGAAGAGATGCCCGGTAGAGAATCTCGGCGCCGTTCAGGGCAAACCCCCGGTAACTCTCGGGGAAGGCGCCCTCGACACCGACGCTGCCGGCGATATTGCCGATCTCGGTGCGCGCCACCGGGAAGAAGGAGTCCAGAGTGTCGCCGTTCTCCTTTACCCATTGGTCGTACACGTCGTGGGGCGTGGTGGAGTGCTCCACGAACAAGACAACGTTCTTGCGGTGCTTGTAAACGACCCGGCCCAGCGGGTCCACCAGAAAAATCGTGTTGAAAAAACGATCGGGGTATTGAGGCAGCTTTTCCTTCAGCTGTCCCATGATGAAGATACCGTGATGTTTCGCCTTGTCACCGAGGGCCTCGGTTTCCCAGCCGGGGATCTCCGCTGCCATCGTGGCGCAGTATTCGGCTGACGACAGGTGCAGGATTTCGTCCGCGAAGCCCTGAATGCAGCCCTCACCCAGGGTAACGAGCCGCACGGGAAGCTCCAGCGAGCAGATGTGATAGACCAGATCGAGCATGTTGCCGATATGAGCCAGGTTGCGCTCGACGTCCTGGCGCCTCGTAACGTGCCGGACGGTCGTCTGAAGCGCGACGGCAATATAGGGATCGATCATCGAGTGCTCTCCGGTTGGTATCAGCCCGTACGTCGGGTGCCTGAATCAGTGACGTAAGCAGCGAGGTCGATGCGCTCGGCGCCGGGAATGACCGGCCGCACAAGCCTGTCCCGGAGGCCTACGTCCATGGTGGCATCGATGCCGATACGGAGTGAGCCACGGCCCTCCAGGGAAACGCGGTCGAGCTCCCAGCTCTCCACGTCTGGGATCACGATGATCTTCGCGGGGTCGGCAACCCGGGTCCATATGGCCCATTCGACCTCCTCGAAATTGTCGATGTCGATGTCCGGATCGACCACGATAATGCGCCGCGTAATGCGACTGAGGGGGAAGATGCTTCCGGAAAGCGCGAACGCCCTGCGAATCAACTCGCGCGGTTCCTCATCCGTCGTTTTCTCCATGGCGATCGCCACGTGAACCATGGGGCCGAGACGAGGATCGGTAAACACCCTTACCCGGCGGACCGCCGGTGACAGCTGCATCAAGCGCGCCGCGATGTCGCGTCTGATGCCGTATACGGCGATTTCGCCGATATTGTTGTGCTCCGGGTTTCGACCCGCCATGATCGAATAAAAGATGGGCTCTCGTCGATGAGTGATCGAGGTGATCCGCGTCACGGGTGCGCTTTCTGGGCCGTACTGCCCGGCGTATTCGCCCATCACGTTTTCAATTCGCCGAGAGAAATCAACCCTGCCTTCGATTATGAACTCGGCATTGGCTGGCACCGGCAGATCGCTGGTCCGGGCAGTCATCATTTCTACCGGTCGTTTTTTGAGTCCACCGGCGACATCAAACTCGGATACCGTCGGTGGCAGCTTGCAGGCAGCGCTGAAAAGCACCGCCGGCTCGACGCCGATGGCGAGAGCGATCGGCATTTCCTCACCACTTTGTTCCGCGTGCTGGTAGAACCTACGCAGGTCGGAAAGGGAGCTGGCATTGACGGCGCAGGTATCGCGCCCGAGGATCAGCGTCCGGTAAAAGCCCGCATTGAGCACGCCCGTTCTCGGGTGCCGTGCGATGCCGATCGCGGCCGTAATGAACGGACCGCTGTCACGTTCGAAAAAATGTGGAACCGGCAGATCGAGCAGGTTGACGTCGTCTCCCGTGCGCACGATCTCGGCGGCGGGGCCGCTCGCCACGCGCTGATAAGGAACGGGGGCCGCTTTGGCCTTTTCGATCAGCCGGTCCATGTGCTCGTGCGTGAATGACGCGTGCTGGGAATCTGCTCCAAGCGCAAGCGCGAATCGCTCGAGGCGATTGAGAAAGCCGCCCGCGACAGGGAAAGGGCTGCCACGCACGTTTTCGAAGAGAAACGCCTTGCCGGCAGCCTCTAGTTTCGCCATGACGGCAGGCATCTCGAACCTGGGGTCGACCTGCCGGCTGATGCGGACGAGGTCGCCACGTTCTTCCAGCAGGCATTTGAGGGAACGCAAGTCGGTCATTCGCCATCCTCCGTTGCCGGCGAGTAACGGCAGACCACAGCCGCTTTCACATTCTAGTGGCTGGCCGTCCATGTCATGGTCGTCGTCCAGGATACTGACCGCAGGGCAGGCGCGCGGCAGGCCCGCGCCCTCAGGCGGTCATGCGGCGGCAGGTTGCAGTCCGGCGACGTTCCGCAGCGAGGATCGGGCGTGTTGCATCTCGTGTAGTTGCCACGCCGGGCAGGCCACCGGCGAATAGCGCCCCGCGGCCGCTTCGGACGCAGATTGCAGGCTCGCCCAAGCCAACGGCGTTGGGCGATGATACTGGGCCAATGTGGGAGGCGGCGTGAATGCCGTGAAGCCGGGTATGGGCAGATCGAAACTTTTGCTGGTAGTTGGTTGCGTTCTGGCGGTGTTCTCTGCTGGTCTCAGCGCCAGCACCGGCGCGCCTGGCCTGGAGGCGGGATCGCCGTTGCTGGTCGTGGCCGGCGCCTCGGGCAAGACCGGCCGGCTGGTACTCGAACCGGCCACGAAGGCAGGTTACCGCGTGCGGGCCCTGGCACGGGACCCTGCCGGGGCTCGCGAGGAGATCGGCGCGGATTACGAGTGGACCGCGGCCGATGTGCGCGATCCGGCCAGCCTGCAAACGGCAATGAGGGACGTGACCTACGTCGTGTGCGCGATAGGAGCAACGGAGCGGTCGGGGCCGAACAGCGCCGAATTCGTGGATTTCGGCGGCGTGAAGAATCTGGTCGATGCGGCGAAAGCCGCCGGGGTGCGGCACTTCGTACTGGTGTCCTCGGTCGGTGCCGGTGGTGGCGGGGGCGTGTTCGGCTGGCTGCTCAATACGCTGCTGATGCCGGGCGTGCTCGACTGGAAGGGCAAGGGTGAAGAGTACCTGCGCGCCAGCGGAATTCCCTACACCATCCTGCGTCCGGGCGGGCTGACGAACGCTCCGGGCGGTGAGGTCGGCATACGATTGACACGGGGTGGCGAACTCGGCGGCGGCACGATTGCACGGGCCGACGTAGCCGCGGTGGCGGTGTATGCCCTCGGCCGCAGGGATGCGGCCGGCAAGACGCTTGAAATGGCAAACGATGAGGCGACGCCGCCCGGCGCATGGCGAAGCGTCATTGCGGCGCTTGAAGAAGACGTGTCAAAGCAGGCTACCAGCCAATGACTTGCCCATTGTAGCGGCGGAACGTGCCCGAATCGGGCGGCGTCAGCCCGTCGATGATGGAACGCATGGCGGTGACGCTCTCGGGAATCTCCACGGTGGCGCCGCCGACGTTCATGCGGGTCTTGACATACCCCGGACAGAGCAGCGCGACGATCACGCCGGTCGGACGTACACGTTCCGCGATGATTGTCATGGCCTTGTTCAGAGCCGTCTTGCTCGTCGTGTATGCGAGCGCCTCGCGACGGCTCTCGCTGATGGAGCCGGTCGTGCTCGAGATAGTGACGATTTTCTTCTGCTCGCTGGCCGCGACATGGTTGATGAAGGCCTCCGTCACTTTTACGGTGCCCAGGGTGTTGGTCCGAAAGACCTGCTCCCAGAGATCGTAGTCGATGGACCCGAAGTGCTGCCGGTGGAGATGTTCCCGAAAAGGCAGCGCCCCCATGACGCCCGCGTTATTGATCAGCACATCGACGCTCCTGCCGGCCATGCGGGCGGCCAACTCGTCGACTGCCGGATGATCGGTGATGTCCAGGGCATGGAGGCTCAGTGCGTCGTTGTGACGGGCCAGTTCCAGGAGGTCGCCGGCCTCGCGGGGTTGGCGGCAGCAGGCCACGACCTCCCAGCCAGCGGCCGCATACTGGCGGACGAATTCCAGCCCGATGCCACGGCTGGCGCCGGTCACCATCACGAGGGCCACGGTCAGCACTCCGGTTGCGCGCGCAGCCAGGCACGCACAACTTCGAATGGTTCCACATCGGCGTACTTCAGCATCATGTCACAGAGATTCGCGAAGTGCGGAATCTCGTGCCGGTCGGCCACGCATTCCTCCACGACCACCGTGCGATAACCACGCGACAGCGCGTCGACGGCGCTGGCGCGCACACAGCCGGAAGTGCTGCCACCGGTCAGTATGACGGTGTCGACCTGGTGCCAGACGAGCAGGGACTGGACCGGCGTTTCGTGAAATACGCTGGCCATCCGCTTGTTGAATATCGCGTCGCGCTGTTTGTCGATCACCAGTCGCGAGTCCAGTTCGGCGCGCGCCGAACCGATCTTAATGTTCTGCAGCGAGTCTGGCGTGTTGGTGCGGGTCCCCCACACGCCGGCGTCATCCGCATTGTCCAGGTAGGCGACATAGGTCCAGATGACCGGAAGTCTGCGTGCACGCGCGAGTCCGGAGAGTTCGTTGATGTAGGGAATCTGCTGCGGATCGGTCTGATAGGCAGTCCGGAAGGTCTGCAGGTCCGTGTAGGCGCGTTGCAGGTCTATGTTGATCAACGCAGCCTTGCGGCCGAAGCCGAATTTGGCCCGCTTCGGGTCGGAGCGGACCTGCTCCCAGAACTGGCGCGCCGTCAGATCTGAGGTTTCCATCGTTGGCATTGCTACTCCGACGGTACTGCGAGAACACACTGCAGAGATCCTAAATAGCCAGGCCGATCGGGGCAACGCGACGCGCGGGCAGCACCCGCCGATCGGGCGCGGTAAGATCGCCGCTGCCAGGCCGAAGGAATGCCGAAATGCCGTCGGAACCGCTACAGATCCGTGCCCGTGAGTCGTTTTTTGCGGGCCATGGCGACTGGCTGTCAGGCGCCGCTGGCGTCTGTCGCGGGCTGTCCTGCGAACTGAATGGCGCAAGGCAGATCGCCGCGGCCGCACAGCGTCACGGCGCCGCCGCCACCGTTTACTGTCTCGGTTACTGCGACCGCTCACCTGCCGTTCTTTTGCCCGACGGTATGGCGATCTACGGTCAGGTCGCGCAGGCCTGGCCCGAGGCGCCGCCGGCTACGCCTTCCGCGCCGGGGGTGGCCGTGCGATCGGTCTCGCGCCGTCCCGTGGTAACGGAACGACTCGCGCAGGGGAGTCATGCGGCGTTGACGCGGGCGCGCCAGGCCGGCGTGTACGAGACCCTCGCCAGGACGCTGCGCGAGGGGACGCCAGAGGGGCTGCTTGCGACGATCGAGGCGAGCGGGGAGCGGGGCCGCGGCGGGGCGGGCTACCCGACCGGGCGCAAATGGCGGGCCTGTGCACAGGCCGAGGGGGCCACGCGCTTCGTCATCGCCAATGGGGACGAGGGTGATCCGGGCTCTTTCATCGATCGCCTGTTACTGGAGGATGACCCCCATGCCGTGCTCGAGGGTCTCATTCTCTGCGGTCTCGCGATCGGGGCGCGTGAGGGCGTGGTATTCATCCGGGGCGAGTATCCGCGCGCCCAGGCGCTCATGGCGCAGGCCATCGTCGAGGCACGGGAAGCAGGTCTGCTCGGGGCGTCGATATTGGGCTACGACTTCTCGTTCGACGCGCGCGTTGTCAGCGGCAAGGGCAGTTACGTCTGCGGGGAAGAGACGGCGCTTCTCAACGCCATTGAAGGCCGGCGCGGGGAGGTGCGGGTCCGTCCTCCGTACCCGGCCGAGCGGGGCCTGTATGGCAGGCCCACGGTAGTAAACAACATCGAGACCCTGGTCAATATTCCCTGGATCGTGCGCGAGGGAGCCGATGCCTACCGCCGGCTCGGCACAGCGGGTTCGCCGGGTACCAAGGCCTTTTGCTTCAACAGGGGCTTCTCGCAGCCAGGGGTCGTGGAGGCGGAGTTCGGTATCAACCTGCAAGAGCTCATAGAAACGCATGCGGGCGGCGCGCCGGACGGTGCCGGGCTCGCGGCGATCGTGCTGGGAGGACCGATGGGCAGCGTCCTGACGCCCGCCGAGTGGGATGTCGACCTCGATGACGAGGCGCTGACCCGGCGTGGGATACGGCTCGGCCACGGCGGCATCGTGGCAATTCCAGCCAGCGTCGACTTGCGCGACGTGCTGCTGCACTGGGTCGAGTTCATGACGGCCGAGTCTTGTGGGAAATGTGCACCCTGCGGCCTTGGGTCGCGCCAGGCGCTCGAGCTGGTGCGGCGGCTCTGCGGGTCTCCGGCGGCTACGGAGCAACTGACCGACGAGCTTACCGCTCTCATGCGGACAATCGAGGCGGCCAGCCTGTGCGGTTTCGGCCGCGGTATCGCGCGGCCGATCACGATCGTGGCCGGACTCGCCCGCGACCGCGCCGTGACCGCGGGAAACGGCGATGGCTGAGATCCGCATCAGGATCGATGGCCGCGAATTGGTGGCCGACGGCGCGGACACGATCCTCGCCGCGGCGCGAGCGGCCGGTTTCGAAGAGCGGATCCCGACGCTTTGCCATCTGCACGGCATGGCACCACAGGGCGGATGCAGGCTGTGCGTCGTCGCCGTGCAAGGCGAGTCACAACCGGTCGCCGCCTGCGTCGCGCCGCTCCGCGATGGCATGGTCATCAATACATCGACGCCGCAGATCGACGCTCTGCGGCGCGGCATTCTGCGTATGCTGGTGGCCGCATATCCGCGCGCCGCGACACCGGACGCTATCGTCGGCGGACGCGACGCCGGTCGTTTCCGCGAACTCCTGAGTAAGTTCGATGTCGCCCCGCTGCAGCCGGATCGGCGGGGAGCCGAGCGCGCGTCGCGACAAACGCATCCATATATGCGCTATGAGCCGGCCGCCTGCATCATCTGCCGGCGTTGCGTGCAGGCCTGCGAGGACATCCAGGGGCAGTTCGTTTTCGCGATCGGGGGCCGGGGAAGTTCGGTTCGCCTGATTTTCGGGACCGATGAGCAGTTCAGCAGTTCGCCCTGCGTGAGCTGCGGTGCCTGTGTCGAGGTATGTCCCACCGGCGCGCTTTACGACTGTGACCGTGCCGAGACGCTCCCCGACGCCGCACTGAACATGACCCGTTCGGTGTGCGGCTACTGCGGGGTCGGCTGCAATGTGGAGGTGATGAGTTCAGCTACCGAGGTGGTGCGGATCTCGGGCGTGCCTGATTCACCCGTGAACCTCGGGCATCTCTGCGCGAAGGGTCGCTATGCCCACGGCTGGTCGCGGTCACCGGATCGCCTGACCCGGCCGTTGCTTCGCGAGGATTCGGGCTTCCGGCAGACTGACTGGCCCGAAGCCCTGCAATGGGCCGCGACCCGGCTGCGGGATATCGTTCGTCGCCATGGTGCCGATTCGATCGGGGTGCTCACGTCGTCGCGCTCCACCAACGAGGCGGCCTACCTGTTGCAAAAGGTCTTCCGGGCGATCCTCGGGACCAATAACGTCGATTGTTGCGCGCGTGTCTGCCATTCCTCGACCGCTCTGGCGTTGTCACTTGCGACCGGCACCGGTGCCGCGTCAGCATCGTATGAAGACATAGAGAAAGCGCGAATCATCGTCGTGGCCGGTGCGAATCCGACCGAAGCGCACCCGGTCATCGGGGCGCGGATCAAGCAGGCGGTGCGCCGTGGTGCGCGCCTGCTCGTGGTCGATCCGCGGGCAATTGAGCTCACCACTTATGCAACGATGCACCTGCAGATCGAGCCGGGGACCAACGTCGCCCTGTTCAATGCGCTTGCCAGGATCGTGATCGACGAGGCGCTTTATGAGCGAACCTACGTGGCAGAGCGCACGGAGGGGTTCGAGGAGCTGCGCCGGTTCTGCGCCGGAATTTCACTGCCCGATGCGGCGGCGAGCTGCGGTGTGTCCCTCGAGCAACTGTTCGAAACCGCCCGGCTTATCGCCGGTCAGGGGCCGGTCCTGTTCGTCACCGGGCTCGGGTTGTCCGAGTTGACGCAGGGCACCGACTCGGTGCTGGCGCTGACGAACCTCGCCTTGCTGACCGGGAGTATCGGTACCGGTGGCGGCGGCATGCTGCCGTTGCGTGGCCAGAACAACGTACAGGGTAACGCCGACATGGGCAGCATTCCGGATCTGGTCACCGGCTACCAACGGCTCTCGGACCCCGGCGTGCGCGAGAGATTGAGGGCGCTCTGGGGGGCCGTGCCGCCGGAGACGCCGGGAATGACTATTCCGCAGATGCTGGAGGCGGCGCGCAGCGGGCATCTGCGCGGACTGTGGATCCAGGGCGAGGATGTACTGCAAAGCGATCCGAACGAGGCGGGCGTCCGCGAGGCCCTCGGCAATCTCGAATTACTGGTGGTCCAGGAGTTGTTCATGTCGCAGACCGCGCGATACGCCCATCTGCTGCTGCCAGCGGCCGGGGTGCTCGAGCAGGAGGGGACGTTCACCAATGGCGAGCGAAGGATTCAGCGCGTTCGGCGGGCCGTCCCTCCCCCTGGCGCCGCCCGCCCCGACTGGGAGGCCGCGCGGGACCTCGCTCGCGCGCTCGGCGCGAGCTGGAACTACGAGCATCCGTCGCAGGTGATGGATGAGATCGCTCAGGTCGCGCCGGCGCTTTTCGGGGGTGTGCATTACGAGCGCCTGGGCGAAGCCGGCCTGCAATGGCCCTGCCCCGGGTCCGACCATCCGGGAACGGTGACGGTGCACGCTGACCGATTCATGCGCGGGCTTGGCCGGTTCTTCGCGGTCCCGTACGCGCCCACGCCCGAGAGGCGCACCGCGGAGTTACCGTATCTGCTCATCACGGGACGGGTGCTACAGCACTACAACGTCGGGACCATGACCCGGCGCACGCCGAATCTGCAGCTCGTGCAGCGTGACGTGCTTCTGATGCACGGCGACGATGCCACCGCAGAGGGACTCGCCGATGGCGAGGAGGTGCTGGTCGAAAGCCGTTACGGCAGCATCGTGGTGCCTTTGAAATGCGCAGCGGAGATTCTCCCGGGAACGGTATTCCTGTCATTTCACTTCCCGGAAACTCATGCAAATGCATTGACGAGCCATTTTGTGGACGAGAAGTCCAAATGCCCCGAGTACAAGGTTACCGCCGTCGCCGTGCGGCGGGCCGACGGGCCGCGGCCTTCGCGACGGGCTGGTCGTGACGATGCAACCGGTGACCTCAGGCCATGAACAAACCCCGACAGCCCGATCTTTACCGACTGGATGTAAAACGGCTCAGGCGTACCTGCG
Organism: uncultured Chromatiaceae bacterium; assembly: GCA_964522655.1. GTDB lineage: Bacteria > Pseudomonadota > Gammaproteobacteria > Steroidobacterales > QUBU01. The sequence goes on from CAZFWB010000111.1 coordinate 9,210, forward strand.
ATCCCGGTGCGCTCGGATTCGAGACCACGAGTGATGTCGAAGCACTCGAAGGCGTGATGGGACAGGAGCGGGCGTTCGGAGCGCTTGCGTTCGGTGCCCGGGTGCAGGGGGATGGGTTCAATCTGTTTGTGCTCGGCAGGTCCGGAAGCCGGCGTCACGAGTTGGTGCGCGGGTTTCTGTCCAGGGAGGCTCGCGAACGCGCGCCTCCCCCCGACTGGTGCTACGTCAACAATTTCGAGGATCCCCAGAAGCCAATCGGCATCCCATTGCCCGCCGGGACCGGCACCCGCCTGCGCGGGGAGATGAACCAGCTGCTGGAGGACCTGCACGCATCGGTACCGGCGGCGTTCGAGAGCGAGAACTATCGCAACAGGCGCGCTGAAATCGAGCAGGAATTCAACGAGCGGCACCGTCGCGGGCTCGAGGCCATACAGAGTGAAGCGGAAAACGATCAGCTCGGGCTCATTCCTACTCCGCATGGCTTCGCGATCGCGCCGTTGCGTGAAGGACAGGTCCTCGACCAGTCCGAGTTCAATGCTCTGCCGGAAGCCGAGCGGGAGAGGATCGAAGCCGCGATCGCGCGTCTGTCGGAGAGGCTCAAGCAACATCTGGAGCAATTACCGGCCTGGCACAAGAGCCGGCGCGCCATGATCAAGGAACTCGACCGCCAGGTCACCATGCTCGCGATCGGGCCGCTCATCGATCAGTTGAAGCGTGGCTACGCCGATTTTCCAGCGATCGAGACCTACCTCGACAACGTCAGGCGCGACGTCCTCGACAACGTTCATCTCTTCGTCGGCGAACGGGACGAGGAACTCCCCATGGCGCTTGCGCCCGGCGGGAAGCAGTCCCAGCTGAAGCGCTACGAAGTAAATGTAATGGTCAACAACGCACGGGTCCAGGGGGCGCCGATCATCCACGAGAACAACCCCGTGCTGCCCAATCTTGTCGGCCGGGTCGAGTATTCGCCGCAATTCGGCGCGCTGGTGACAGATTTCACCCTGATCCGGGCTGGAGCGCTCCAGGCTGCCAGCGGCGGCTATCTGATGCTGGATGCCGAAAAGGTGCTGATGCACCCGATGTCCTGGGAGGGGCTCAAGAGGGCACTGACCACAAAGGAGGTGCGCCTGGAGTCCCTTGCTCAGGCCTTCGGGCTGGTGGCCACCCAGGGGCTGGAACCGGATGCGATGCCGCTCGACGTCAAAGTGGTGCTGTTTGGCAGCCGGCGGCTTTATTACCTGCTATGCGCTCTGGATCCCGAGTTCTCCCAGCTGTTCAAGGTGGCCGCGGATTTCGAGGATCACATCGAGAGAACCGGGGACAACGAGCGGCTTTATGCCCGGATGCTGGCGACGATGGTGCGGGAGAAGAACCTCCTGCCTTTCTCGGTCGCCGCAGTCGCGCGAGTCATAGAAGAAAGCGCAAGGGCCGCGGAGGACAGCGCCCGGCTATCGACCCGACTGCGCGAAATCGGGGATCTGCTCGGGGAGACCGATTTCTGGGGCAGG
>CAZFWB010000112.1:0-10673 GCA_964522655.1 uncultured Chromatiaceae bacterium
ATCCGGAAATCGCTCGCTGCCATGTGATGCGCGGCGCCGAAATTCTGCTGCACTCAACGAGCGAGATGGGAAGTCCCCGTGCCACCGCGAAGGACATCGCCAAGCGCGCCCGCGCGGTAGAAAATCTGGCCTATGTCATATCCGCGAATGCAGCGGCGGTCACGGACACCGCGCTGCCGGCCAAGTCAACGACCGGAATGGCGAAGATAGTCGACTACGATGGCCGGATCATTGCCGAGGCTGCACCTGGAGGAGACAGCATCGCCGCCCATGGGACTATCGATTTGAAAGCCCTGCGCCATCGGCGGCGCCAGGCGGGACTTTCCAACGTACTCGTGCGGCAGCCCTTCCAGGCGTATTCGGACAGCTACCGGCAGTCGATATTCCATGACGCGCGCCAGCTCGAGAAAACCAACGGAATCGATGCCGAGATGCTGCGCGCAACACAAGCGCGCACGATCGAACGACTTGCCAGACTTGGCGTAATCTGAAAATCGGCAACCGATCAACGAGCCGATCGGGCCTTCCTGCGTCCCTTGCCTCCGGGATGATGCCTATGGCCCGACGCGCCGTGCTCTGCATGCTCGTGAGAGTGGCTCTCGCCGCCATCATCGGTAGCATGCGGCTGTTCGCCGGCGTAATCGTAATCAGGGTATTCGAAGTCATGCGGGTGATTGTGGCCGTCCGGCGAGCGAACCCACTTGTAAAGGTTCGGCTTGTTTCGGCGTAGCTGGGCGGCGGCACGTTCCCTGTTCTCGTCCGGGGTGCTCCAAGGATTGAAGTGGAAGTAGTTGTGCAGAGTGCTGTCGGTTCGTCCGAAACCCAGCACACCCAACTCGCTCGCAAAGGCGCCATGGTTGATCCAGGCGGGCCGCCAGAAGTAACCACCCGTCGGCAGGTCACCGAACTGCATCATCGAGGAGGTCCCGTAGATGTGATAACTCTCCTCGGCACAGTCATGGTAGGAGATGTTGTCCTGCCAGTAGTTGGGCGTCATGCAATAAAGCAAGGAATGCGCGTGTGTCAGCGGGTCCGACCGGAGCAGCTTGACCATGCAGCCGGGCGCTACGGACGGTCGCACGAAGTCGGCAACCTTCCATTGCAGCCCTTCGTAAGCGTCAACGATGATCAGCTGATCGCGTTGCGCGCGCGGATGATCCTCGTCGGATTCCACGAAACTTGGCTCGCCGTAATTGTAGAAAAGAAGCCCCTCTGCGCCCTTCGGCGAGGCCATGGCGGGCATGGCGACGCCGGCGGGGACGAAGAAGTAATTGCCTTTCGCGTATGTCTTTTCGCCATATCGGACAGAACCACTCATGATGAATAGTTCCATCTCCGAGTAACTCATGCCGGGCGGCTGGCGGTAACCCGCATCAAACCGGACGGTCAGCGAGCACGCGCCGGTATCCGGATCCAGACTCAGCACCTTGTAGTGCATCCCCCGCGGGAAACCGGGCAGTCTCATCGGCTTGAAGTCAACGTCGCGATCAACGAACGGCTCTATGTGTGGGCGTGGCATTTCTTCTCAACTACTTTCCATTGAAAAAACTTAAAGCCCGCCGGCCGCGGGTGCATTCACCGCCCGCGGCCGGCATTGGACTGCATGCGGTCTGTCGCAGCTACTCGGCGGGACGCGAACCTGTCGGCTTCAGCGGCACCGCCTTGTGCACCCAGTTCTTCGGGTCACTGCGTCGCTCCGGAGATGGGATCACAAGAACCTGAGTCTTGCTCAGTTCCTCGAACTTGTCCATGTCGATTTCCCAGCCCTTGTTGGCCCATTTCCAGCACGTCTTGCGGAATGCGACTTCCATGCTATCCGATTCGATAAGGAACTCGTCGGTCAGCGACGGTGGCGTCAGCGGTGGCACGACTGTCTCAACGACCGACAGATCCTCCTCCACGGCCAGAAGTATCCCTGCCATGCGTTCGGCATCGTATTCGGGTTCCTTCAGGTAGTTACGCGCCTGCCAGCCAATTGCCCGACTTCGCTTCTGATCGATGGGCGTGCGCGCCGTGAAATTGATCTGACTCATGCCCTCTTTGAACGTCGGTTGGATCCGATGGCACAGGCCCACGAGACTGAATTCCAGACTTACGTTGGTAGTGCGACGCTCGACTGAAAGAAGTTCGGCCACTTTGCCGTACTTCTGGTCCGGTTTCGGGGCGGGCTTGGTTCGCGTCACCCGGGCGCCCCATTCCTTCAACTCAATGGGCGTCGGCTCGAGCTTGGGCGTTCGTTTGCTACCAAACACCCGGTGAACGAACTGCGTATGCGCCGTGTCGAGGGAGTTCTCCTCGAACCGCATCCAGTTGGCCTTTGCTTCAAAACCGTAAGGAATCCGCTGCCAGTTTTCGTTGTCGTCGTATTCCGGAAACAGGTCAGGAATCTTGGGCCGCTCGCTCTCGGGCAGGTCGCCGAGAAATACCCAGACCCACCCGTACTTTTCCTGCGTGGGGTAGCTGTCGACCCTCACCCGTTTCGGAATGCCCGCCTCCGGACCGAGCGACGGTATCAACGTACAACTGCCGGCCCTGTTGAACTCCCATCCGTGATAAGGACAAACAACATTGTGATTATTGATTTCCCCGCCGGAAAGGATCGCGCCGCGATGACAGCACACGCCGCTCAGGCAAACCGCTTTACCCTTATCGTCGCGAAACAGAACAAAGTCGCAACAGAGCATCCGGACACCGACGGGCTTCTTCGCCGTCACCTCATGCGTTGCGGCTGCTACGTACCAGTTATTGATTAACATAAAAAGCCTCCAGCCTGTTGATTGCCACAGCGCTCGCCCGTCCGACTCCAAACGATGTTATATTATCATGACAATATGATACGTGGCAACGACACCACCGCTGAAGCGGGGGCGGCCGTTAACCATGCCAATGCGCGCAGACGTTGCGGCGAAGCCGCAAAGGATCGCTGGAACAATTGACGCAGGTGGCTTGAAAGGTGGTCGGGGCGACTGGATTCGAACCAGCGACCCCCTGCACCCCATGCAGGTGCGCTACCAGGCTGCGCCACGCCCCGACCGCCGCTCGAAAAATACCGCGCTCTGTGCCAAAAATTATAGAGCACTGGTCTTTTGCCCCTGGCCGCTCGACCGGCGAGCAATCCCGGCGAACTCAATTATGCACCGGTGGGGAAAAACTCGCATCACGGCGTTGCCGCCGGAGCCCGCGGAAACACGAACGTCTAGCGCCGTAGCAGTTTCAGCACCTCTTCCAGCTCAACCCTCAGCTGGCGAATGATCTGCTGGCTCTGACATAGGTCGCTCTTTGCCTCCTCGCCAGTCAGGCGCTGGCGGGCTCCGCCGATGGTGAAACCCTCGTCGTAGAGAAGGCTCCGGATCTGCCGGATGATCAGGACGTCCTGTCGCTGATAGTAACGACGATTACCGCGTCGCTTGACAGGCTTGAGTTGTGGAAATTCCTGCTCCCAGTAGCGAAGCACATGCGGCTTGACCGCGCACAATTCGCTGACTTCGCCGATGGTGAAATACCGCTTTCCTGGGATCGGCGGTAATTCGTCATTATTTCCCGGTTCCAGCATAGGCTTCTACTCGGGCCTTTAATTTTTGTCCAGGACGGAAGGTCACTACCCGCCGTGCCGTGATTGGGATTTCTTCGCCCGTTTTCGGGTTCCGCCCCGGTCGCGTATTCTTGTCGCGCAGATCGAAGTTGCCGAATCCGGAAAGCTTGACCTGTTCCCCACTGGCCAGGGCGGCTCGCAGGTCCTCGAAAAACAGGTCTACGAGTTCGCGCGCCTCGCGTTTATTCAGGCCCAGCTCGTTGAAAAGGGATTCTGCCATATCGGCTTTTGTCAGGGCCATGGTATTTCTTCCTGGTCTTATTCTCGGAATCTGGCCTGCAGTTCACTTGCCAGGGCCGTTCTCACTTGTTGCACGGTGGCATCGACGTCTTGGTCCGTAAGGGTGCGGGATGTATCCTGTAAAATCAAGCCTATAGCCACGCTTTTTTCAGAATCTCCGACCTGCGGGCCGGTGTATATGTCAAAAACGAACGCCTCTCTGAGGACCGAGGGAGCTGCCCGCAGCACTACCTCCAGAAGTTGTGCGGTGCGGATCTCGCGCGACACCACTGCAGCCAGGTCCCGACGCACGGCTGGAAACCTGGAAATCCCGGCATACCGGGGGCATCGCTTGCTGAGTGCCACATCAGCCGTGAATTCGAACAGCGCGGCGTTCGGCATGCCTAGTTCCGCCGCGAGCGACGGATGGATCTCACCGAGCCAACCCACCTGGCGCTCCCCGATCCGGATTGAGGCTGACCGGCCGGGATGCAGCGCCGGATGCGTGGCGACGTCGAAGTGAACCTGTGGCGCCGAACCGGCGAGCCCCACGACAGCCGCGACTTCGGCCTTGAGGTCGAAAATATCGATCGGCAGCGCCTGCGTCCCCCATTGCTCGGGAAAGCGCTCGCCGATGACAATGCCTGCGACCACGAGCGTTTCCCGCTGGTCTGAACCTGTCTCGGTAAAGCGAGGGCCGATTTCGAAGAGCCGCAATCGGACTTGCTGGCGATTGAGGTTGGTGCGCGCGACTTCCACGAGTCCCGGCCAGAGGGACTGCCGCATCACCGCCATATCCGCCGAAATCGGATTGCTCAAGGCGAGTTGCCGGAATTCAGCAGCTCCGAATCGTCGCGCGAGCTCGGGCGCAACGAAGCTGTAGGTGATCACCTCCTGGAAGCCGCGCGCTACGAGGGTTGACCTCAGCGTGGCGAGGCCTTCGGACTCCTCGCCGACCTTCGCAAGATGCACCTCGTGTTTTCCCGCCGCCTCCGGAATTCGTTCATAGCCGAATACCCTGGCCACTTCCTCGATGAAGTCCTCCTCTCTCTCCAGGTCGAAGCGGGCATTCGGTGCCGAGATCAGCCAATCCGGCTCCTGTGATTCGACCTGCATGCCCAGCCGTTGAAGAATCTGGGTCGCCTCGGCCGCCGCAGCCTCGGTTCCCAGAACCCGGACCAGCCGTGACCGACGCAGTCGGATCGGGTTCCTTGCGGGCAAATGCTCTCCGGAGACGACCTCACTCAACGGGCCGGCCTGGCCGCCGGCAATCGCGAGCACGAGTTCCGTCGCTCTTTCCATGGCGCGGGCCTGGCCGCTGGGATCCACGCCCCGCTCGAATCGCAGCGAGGCATCGGTATGCAAACCTGCGCGCCGCGCTTTTCCTGCAACGGCCGAAGGCGCAAAAAAAGCCGACTCGAGAAAAATGTCGCGAGTCGCCATCGAAACGGCACTGGATTGACCGCCCATGATTCCAGCAAGCCCGACAGGTCCGTTCTCGTCAGCAATGACGAGCGTGCCGGTCTCCGCAGAGAGCGAGCGGCCGTCCAGGAGCACAAGCGACTCCCCTGGCAGGGACCGCCGCACCACGATTCCACTCGGCGGTATTCGATCCAGGTCGTATGCATGCATTGGCTGGCCGAGTTCCAGCATGACATAGTTCGTTATATCGACCACCGGATGTATCGGGCGAATTCCACATCGCCGTAATCGCTCGCTGATCCAGACCGGCGTTCGCACTCCTGGCTTCAGGCCGCGGATTATCCTTCCCACGAAGCGAGGACAGTCGGCGGGGGTCAAGACATTGACTGCGACACGATCATTCATGGTGGCTGGATTGCCGACCCCACGCGGTGGCGACAGCCTGGCCCCGGTTGCGGCCGATACCTCCCGCGCTATTCCGATCACGCTGAAGCAGTCCGCGCGATTGGGAGTGACGTTCAGATCGAGCACGTAGTCGCCGAGTTCCAGAAGCGAGTTAGCGTCCGTACCGGAAGGCGTGTCCGGATCCAGTTCGAGCAGTCCATCATCGGCATCTCCGAGACCGAGTTCCGCTGGCGAACAGAGCATTCCCGCGGACGCTTGCCCCCGGATGGTGCTGGCGCTGATCGGATGCCCGTTGGCAAGCCTGGCGCCGGGAAGGGCGGCCACATACATCGCGCCCTTGCGGACGTTACGTGCCCCACAGACGATGCTGATCGGCTGACCGTCACCGGTGTCAACAGCGCAGATGGTGAGGCGGTCCGCATTCGGGTGACGCCGCGTCTCGATAACCCGTGCCGCCACGAGGCCGTTGGATCGCTCTCCTGCTCTCGATACCGACTCCACCTCGAGACCGAGCATGGTCAACTGCTCTGCCAACTGATCCGGTTCGAGTTCATGTTCGACCCACTCCCGCAACCAGAACTGGCAGATCTTCATTGCTGGTTTCTCATCGGAACTGGCTCAGAAAGCGCAAATCATTCTCAAAAAAGAGCCGAATGTCGTCGACGCCGTAGCGGAGCATCGTGAGACGTTCGACGCCCATACCGAAAGCCAAACCGGTGAAGCGCTCCGGGTCTACCCCTGCCGTGTGCAGCACCGAGGGGTGAACCATTCCGCAGCCGAGAATTTCCAGCCAACGTCCGGACTCGGATCGGACGTCCACCTCTGCCGATGGCTCGGTGAACGGGAAATAGGAAGGCCGGAAGCGCAGAACGGCTTTACGTTCGAAGAAACGCTCGACGAACTCGTGCAAGAGCGACTTGAGGTTCGCAAAGCTGACGTCACGATCAACCACCAGGCCCTCTACCTGGTGGAACATTGGCGTGTGAGTCATGTCCGAGTCGCACCGATAGACACGTCCCGGTGCGATCAAGCGTATCGGAGCCCCCTTTTCGAGCATCGCGCGTATCTGAACCGGGGACGTGTGCGTCCGCAACAGCTTTCCGTTCGGAAAATAGAACGTGTCGTGCATCGCCCGGGCCGGGTGATTCTCCGGAATGTTCAATGCCGTGAAATTGTGAAAGTCGTCCTCGATCTCAGGCCCCTCATGGACCTCGAATCCGGCACCCCGAAAAACCGAAGTAATCCTCATGAGCGAGCGCGTCACCGGATGTACGCCCCCGATGACTTCGCCACGCCCGGGCAGAGTGACATCCACACGATCGGCTGCGAGCAAGGCCTCGATACGTTCCCTCTCGAGGGTGCGCCGCCGCCTTTCGATGCTGTCGAGCAGAACGTCCCGGGCGCGGTTGATGGCATCGCCGGCGACCGGCCGCTCCGCGGCCGGGAGGGTTCCGAGTTGCCGCAGCAAGCCGGTGAGTTCTCCCTTCTTGCCGAGATAGCGAACGCGGGTTGCCTCCAGAGCGGCAAGGTCCCTGGCTTCGGCCACTGCAGCCTGCGCGTGTTTCAGCAGTTCTTGCAGTCCGTCCATAAATTTCCGGATGAAGTAGGGCCCGGCCCGAAACGGACCGAAGCCGCTTGCCGCTGATGACTAATTCGGCCGCCCGGATGCTGTCAGGCGACGCGCCCTTTGACCTGTTCCACGAGGACAGCAAAAGCCTCGGCGTCCTGCACAGCCAGGTCTGCCAGCACTTTCCGATCGACCTCGATTCCCGCCAGCCTGAGCCCACTTATGAACCGGCTGTAAGACAACCCGTGCGGGCGAACCGCAGCGTTGATCCGGGCAATCCAGAGGGCACGGAATTCCCGCTTCTTGACGCGCCGGTCACGAAAAGCGTATTGCCCGGCCTTGATGACCGCCTGCTTCGCAGCCCGGTAGACCTTGCGCCGCCCGTTGTAGTAGCCCTTCGCCTTCTTGAGGATCTTTCTGTGGCGCGCACCGGCGGTGACACCTCGCTTGACTCTGGCCATATCCTGACTCTCCCGTTAGGCGTATGGCATCAGTTTCCTGATGCCGGGCACGTCGCATTCGTCAACCTGACGCATCGGGCCAAGTTGTCGCTTTCGCTTCGAGCTCTTCTTGGTCAGGATATGATTCAAATGGGACTGGGCGCGTTTGAATCCCCCATTCCCGGTAGCGCGAAAACGTTTCGCCGCTCCGCGCTTTGTTTTCATCTTCGGCATTCTCTTGCTCCTTGAAGCCTGGACCGAACCACGATGTGCCGGGGCAGGCGGGTCTGGACCGTCGGCAGCGACGACAAACAGTCGCCTTCCGTCGCTTCCAGGACTCACTTCTTCTTTGGCGATATCACCATCACGAGCTGCCGGCCCTCGAGCTTCGGCATCTGCTCGACGCTCCCGAACTCCTGCAGATCCTGTTGCACACGCTGGAGGAGTTTGAATCCAAGTTCCTGATGGGCCATCTCACGGCCGCGGTATCGAAGAGTTACCTTGGCTTTGTCGCCCTCGGTGAGAAATCGGATCAGATTCCGCAGCTTGACCTGATAATCACCTTCCTCCGTGCCGGGCCTGAACTTGATTTCCTTAACCTGTATCTGCTTTTGCTTCCGCTTGGCCGCGTGAGCCTTTTTGCTCTGCTCGAACAGGAACTTTCCGAAATCAAGAATTCTGCATACCGGCGGATCGGCGTTCGGGGATACTTCGACAAGATCGAGTTCCTGGGACGTGGCCATCTCGAGCGCCTGCTCACGACTCATCACCCCAATCATCTGACCATCTGCCCCGATCACCCTCAACTGACGGGAGTCGATCTCCTCGTTCCGTCGGACCCTCTTGTTTGCGACGATGCGTTAATCCTCCATAACAATGCGGCCGCGGCTCGCGACCTCGGCCATCAGGCCCCTGATGAGCGTGTCGACTGACATGCTGCCAAGGTCCTTGCCGCTTCGCGTGCGCACGGCCACAGTCTGTGACTCGGCTTCCCGGTCTCCAACCACGAGTAGGTACGGGACGCGCTGCAACGTGTGCTCGCGGATTTTAAAGCCGATTTTCTCGTTTCTCAAGTCGGCCTCTACCCGAACACCCTGATTTTTCAGAGTTTCCTGAAGACTGCGGGCGTAACCAGCCTGACGATCCGTAATCGGCATCACAACCGCCTGGACCGGCGCCAGCCACAACGGCAAACGTCCGGCGTGATGCTCGATCAGGATGCCGCAGAAGCGCTCCAGCGACCCGAACATCGCCCGATGCAGCATGACCGGAACCCGCCGCTGACCGTCCTCGGCCACGAAACTGGCGCCGAGCCGCCCCGGGAGGTTGAAGTCGACCTGCAGGGTACCGCACTGCCAATCCCGGCCGATCGCGTCTCGCAGCACGAACTCGAGCTTCGGGCCATAGAAAGCCCCCTCGCCCGGATTGTGGATGATTTCCAGACCGGCGGCGTCCGCGGCCGTTTTGAGCGCCGACTCGGCCCGGTCCCAGATTTCGTCGCTGCCGACGCGCTTCGGGGGCCTGTCGGAGAACATTATCTGGACGTCTTCAAAGCCAAAATCCCGGTAGATGCCCAGAATTAGCCCGGTGACCGCGACTGACTCGCCGGTGATCTGCTCCTCGGTGCAGAAGACGTGGGCATCATCCTGAGTGAAGGCACGCACCCGCATCAGTCCGTGCAACGCACCGGAGGGCTCGTAACGGTGCACCTTGCCGAATTCGCACAGCCGCAGCGGCAGGTCGCGATAACTCTTCAGGCCCTGGTTGAAGACCTGGACGTGCCCTGGACAATTCATGGGCTTGATGGCGTACACCCGTTCGTCGGGAGTCTGCGTCAGAAACATGTTCTCGCCGAATTTTTCGATGTGCCCGGACTGCACCCATAGGTTGCGATCCAGAATCTCCGGTGTGTTGACCTCCTGATACCCGGCGGCGCGCTGCCGTTCGCGCATGTAGTCGATAAGCTGCTGAAAAAGGGCCCAGCCCTTCGGGTGCCAGAAAACCGCCCCGGGCGCCTCCTCCTGGAAATGAAACAGGTCCAGTTCCCTGCCGATGCGCCGATGATCGCGCTTTTCCGCTTCTTCCAGCCGGTGCAGGTACTCCTTGAGCGACTTTTCATCGGCCCAGGCCGTGCCGTAAATTCGCTGCAACATCTCGTTGCGCGAGTCCCCCCTCCAGTACGCTCCGGCCACCTTGGTCAGCTTAAAAGCTCCCAGCCGACCCGTCGACGGCACGTGCGGACCGCGACAAAGGTCGAACCAATCGCCCTGTCTGTAGATCCCGATTTCCTCACCATCGGGAATGCTGCCAATGATCTCGGCCTTGTATTTTTCGCCCACGCTTTCGAACAGGCGGACCGCTTCGTCACGATCAAGCACGCTTCGGGTAACCGCACGGTTGGCCCGCGCGATGTCCTTCATTCGGCTCTCGATCGCCGCCAGGTCCTCCGGGGTAAACGGCCTTTCGAATGCGAAATCGTAATAAAAGCCGTTCTCCACCACGGGACCGATGGTGACCTGGGCGGCCGGAAACAGTTCTTTTACCGCATTCGCCAGCAGGTGGGCGGTGGAGTGCCGGATGATTTCCAGGCCTTCCGGGTCTCTGCCGGTGATGATAATGAGGTCCGCGTCGCCTGTTATTCGAAAGGACGTGTCAACCAGCCTGCCATTCACGCGTCCGGCGAGCGCTGCTTTGGCAAGTCCTGGACCGACCGCAGCGGCCACCTCGGCGACGGACACGGGCTGCGGAAACGTTCGGCGGCTGCCATCAGGTAGCGTAATGACGGGCATCAGCGTCTCTTGATCGACGGGTCGTAGAGATTAAGGGCAAGGGCCCGAGCAGGTGAAACCGGGCGCGAATTCTAACAGAGCACATGCAGGGTGGGTCCTGCGACGGCATGAGCCGCCGACATGCCCGGATTCACCGGCTGGCATTGCGCCCCGTATCCGGCCCCCAGATCAGATCACAAACGGCGGAATGGTAGGCGCGAGTGGAATCGAACCACCGACCCCTTGCATGTCAAGCAAGT
>CAZFWB010000113.1:0-10591 GCA_964522655.1 uncultured Chromatiaceae bacterium
GTGCTTCGTCCAAGCGGTGCTCGACACGCTCGCGCTTCCGGCCGGCTCGACACTGGTCATCGGCGGCGATGGACGGTTCTACAACGATGTCGCCATCCAGCTCATCATCCGCGTCGCTGCCGCCGCCGGCATCGGGCGCCTGATCATCGGACAGGACGGCCTGCTGTCGACTCCCGCCGCCTCGCACCTCATTCGCGTGCGAGGTGCCAACGGCGGGTTCGTGCTCACCGCCAGCCATAATCCCGGCGGACCCGACGGCGACTTCGGCATCAAGTTCAACATGGCTTCGGGCGGCCAGGCGCCGCCGGCGATCACCGACGCGGTCTACGACAACAGCCGGCGCCTGACCGGCTACCGGGTGGCCGATCTCCCGGCAGTCGACCTGGCGCGCATCGGGACGCAGCAGATCGGCGCCCTGCAGATCGAAGTCGTGGATCCGGTGGCGGACTACCAGCGGCTGATGGAGCAACTGTTCGATTTCGGGCGCATCCGCGACTGGCTGGGCAGCGGTCATCGGCTGCTGTTCGACGCGCTGCACGGTATCACTGGTCCGTATGCGCGACGAATCCTCTGCCAGTTGCTCGGCGCAGACGCGGGCAGCCTGCTCCACGCAGAGCCTCTGCCCGATTTCGGCGGCCTGCACCCCGATCCAAATCCGATCGACGGGCGTCACCTGGTGGAGCGCAGCAACCGGCCGGATTCGCCCGATCTGCTCGCGGCGTCCGATGGCGACGGCGACAGAAACATGATCCTCGGGCCGGGTTTCCTGCTCTCGCCTGGCGACAGTGTGGCCATGATGCTCGCCAATGCGCGCCACATTCCCGGCTACCGCCAGGGTGTGCCCGGTGTGGCGCGATCGATGCCGACCAGTCGTGCGCTCGACGTGGTTGCCGCCGACCTCGGGCTGCCGTGCTTCGAGACGCCGACGGGCTGGCGCTTCTTCTGCAATCTTCTCGATGCCGGCCGCATCGGTTTGTGCGGCGAGGAAAGTTTCGGTACAGGATCCTGGCATGCACGCGAGAAGGACGGCCTCTGGGCGGTGCTCTTCTGGCTAAACCTGCTCGCGGCGCTCGACACGCCGCTGCCGCAGATCGCCGCGACCCACTGGCGACGCTACGGGCGGCACTACTTCCAGCGCCACGACTACGAGATCGCCCAGGCTGCGCGTGGCGAGGAGCTCCTCGGGGCCCTGCGCAGGCGCCTGCCCGCGCTCGCCGGGGAACACACCGATCTTGCACCGATCGAGACGGCCGACGAGTTCAATTACCGCGACCCGGTTGACTCGAGCGAAGTAAATCAGCAGGGCATCCGGGTTTTTCTCGCCGACGGCTCACGGATCGTCTATCGGCTGTCGGGAACCGGCACGGCGGGTGCCACGCTGCGCGTTTATCTCGAAAAGCACGAGCGCGATCCCGACCGAATCAGGCTCCCGAACACCGCCGTGCTCGCCCCGCTCGGGCGGCTCGCCGCCTCGCTGGCGCGGATAGAAGCCATCACCGGCCTCAGCGCCCCCAGCATGGTTGTCTGAGCCGCTCAGGGGCGGGTACGCCGCTCGATGCCGGTGCCACTGAGTATGGTGCTGGCGATCTCCTCGATCGAGAACGAGGTCGTGTCCACGAACGGGATCTGGTAGCGGCGAAACATGGCCTCCGCGCCTCGCAATTCGAAGCGCACCTGCTCGGCGCTCGAATAGCGGCCGACCGGCCGCCGCTCGCGGCGGATCTTCTGCAGCCGCTCCGGGGATATGGTCAGGCCGTAGAGCTTGCGCCGGTGCGGCTCGAGTACTTTCGGCAGGCTGCCGCTCTCCAGTTCGTCCTCCGAGAGCGGATAGTTGGCCGCGAATACGCCGTACGCCAGGGCCAGGTAGAGGCAGGTGGGCGTCTTGCCCGTGCGCGAGACGCCGGTGAGGATCACGTCGGCGGCCGCGTAGTCGGCGGTGCGCGCGCCGTCATCGTTGCTGAGCGCGAAGTTCGTCGCCTCGATCCGCCGATCGTAGGCACCCGCGTCCTTCATGCCATGGGCGCGACCGATCGTATGCGAAGAGCGGGTCTGCAGTTCCCGCTCGAGGGGCGAGAGAAACGCCTCGAAGAAATCCAGGAACAGCCCCTGCACGGTAATGAATCGCTCGCGCAACTCGTCCTGTACCAGCGTGCTGAACACCAGCGGGCGGGCACCCTGTTCGATCGCGACGGCGTTGATACGCCGCACCACCTGGTCTGCCTTGTCAACGGTATCGATAAATGGCAGAGTCACCTGATCGAACTCGTGTGCTTCAAATTGCGTCAGCAGGCTCCGCCCCAGGGTTTCCGCGGTAACGCCGGTCTGATCCGAGACAAAGAATACGGTTCGCCTGTTCATTGCGCACGGGCCCGATCGGTTTACGTTCTGCAACTCCGCCTGCCGAGATTGTCCACGTCCGGCATGGCAACACAAGGGAGCCCGCATTGAAGCCGTATGTTCTGCCCCTCGATCAGCTGGGGATGGATGACGTCGCCGTCGTCGGCGGCAAGAACGCCTCCCTCGGGGAGATGCTGCGCAACCTGACGCAGCTCGGCGTGCGGGTGCCGGATGGTTTTGCGACGACGGCACAGGCTTACCGCGACTTCCTGCAACACGACGGCCTCGGCACACGCATCGAGTCGGCACTTCATGACCTCGACGTCGACGACGTCGGTCGGCTCGCCACCACCGGCAGGCAGATTCGCGAGTGGATCGTCGCGACCCCGCTGCCGCAGCGGCTGCTCGGCGAGATCGCGGCCGCCTGGGACGCGATGGCGCGCGCCAGCGGCCCGGGCCTCGCCGTCGCCGTGCGCTCCTCGGCCACCGCCGAGGACCTGCCGGAGGCCTCCTTCGCCGGCCAGCAGGAGACGTTTCTCAACGTCCGCGGCTTCGACCGCGTGCTGAAGGCGATTCACGAGGTTTACGCGTCGCTGTACAACGACCGGGCAATCGCCTATCGGGTCCACCAGGGTTTCGATCATGGCGCGGTCGCGCTGTCGGTCGGGGTCCAGCGCATGGTGCGCAGCGACATCGGCGCGAGCGGTGTGATGTTCACCCTCGATACCGAGTCCGGTTTTCCGGACGTGGTGTTCATCACGGCCGCCTACGGTCTCGGGGAGACGGTGGTGCAAGGAGCCGTCAACCCCGACGAGTTCTACGTCTACAAGCCCTCCCTGCGCGCCGGCCGCCGCTCGGTGATCCGCAAGAAACTCGGCTCCAAGGCCATAAAAATGGTCTACGGAAACGGCGGTGACGACGGTCCGCGGGTCGCCACCGTGGACGTCGAGCCGGAACAGGCGCGCCGCTTCTGCGTCAGTGACGCCGACCTGGAGACGCTGGCGCGTTACGCCCTGGCCGTGGAGGAGCACTACGGCCGGCCGATGGACATCGAGTGGGGCAAGGACGGGCAGGACGGCCAGATTTACCTCCTGCAGGCCCGCCCGGAAACGGTGCAGAGCCGCAAGGGACAGGCCATACAGCGTTACCGCTTGCGGGAGCGCTCCGGTGTGCTGGTCCGCGGCCGCAGCATCGGCCACCGTATCGGCGCCGGCACGGCCCGCGTCGTGCACGACCTCGAGGAGATGAAGCGCATCCAGCCCGGGGACGTTCTGATCGCGGACATGACCGACCCCGACTGGGAGCCCGTGATGAAACGTGCCGCCGCCATCGTCACCAACCGAGGTGGGCGCACCTGCCACGCCGCAATCATCGCGCGCGAACTGGGCATTCCCGCGGTCGTGGGTTGCGGGGATGCCACCGGCCGTATCAAGGACGGCACGGAGGTCACCGTCTCCTGCGCCGAAGGCGAGGAAGGTTTGGTCTACGACGGCAGACTGCCGTACGACGAGCAGAACGTCGAACTCGACAGCCTGCCGCGCATTCCCTTCAAGATAATGATGAATGTCGGCAACCCGGATCGGGCCTTCGACTTCGCCAGCATCCCGAATCACGGCGTCGGGCTCGCTCGGCTGGAATTCATCATCAATCGCCTGATCGGCGTGCATCCGCGGGCGCTGCTCGAGTTCGAGGCTCTGCGTCCGGACCTCAAGGACATCATCCGCGAACAGATGGCGGGCTACCCTGACCCGGTCGAGTTCTTCGTCGCGAAGCTCGCGGAGGGGGTCGCATGCATCGCCGCCGCGTTCGCCCCGCGCCCGGTCATCGTCCGGTTATCGGATTTCAAAAGCAATGAATATGCCAACCTGATCGGCGGCCAGCAGTACGAGCCCGAGGAGGAGAATCCCATGCTCGGCTTTCGCGGCGCCTCGCGCTACGTCGCCGAGTCGTTCCGTCCCTGCTTCGACCTCGAGTGCCACGCCATCCGTCGCGTCCGCGAGGAAATGGGGCTTGGGAACGTCGAGGTGATGGTGCCATTCGTGCGCACGGTCGCCGAGGCGAAGGCAGTCACGGAGCTGCTGGCTGCCAATGGCCTGCGGCGCGGCGAGAAGGATCTGCGGCTCATCATGATGTGCGAGTTGCCGACCAACGCGTTGCTGGCAGACCGTTACCTGGAGCATTTCGACGGCATGTCGATCGGTTCCAACGACATGACACAGCTCACGCTCGGCATCGACCGCGACTCGGCGATCATCGCGCCGCTGTTCGACGAGCGCGACGACGCGGTCAAGGCGCTGCTCGACATGGCGATCAGCGCCTGCCGCAAGGCGGGCAAATACATCGGCATCTGCGGCCAGGGCCCCTCGGACCATCCGGACTTCGCCCGCTGGCTCGTAGACCACGGCATCGACAGCATTTCGCTGAACCCGGACACCGTGCTGGAGACCTGGCTATTCCTGGCCAACCCGGGCGGGAAGCCGTCTTAGCAATAACGGCGAAACGGCGACCTGCGCCGGACGGGCCAGCTGACGTTGGCGAGAGACCGTCTCCAGATCGTCACGCTCGGCGGCTTTTCTACAGACTACAGACGATCGCCCCAGCCGGATTTCTTCTTCCAGCGCACCCTGGGCAGGAGCAGGCCCAGCAGGAGCCCGACCAGCAGCACACCCGCGCCGGCGAGAAACCAGCTGCGACGCCCCCGCTCGGTGAGTTCCTGGTTACGGGCCTCTAGCTCGCCGACGCGTTGCTCGGCCGAGGCGGCGCGCTCGCTGAGCGCGCGGTTCTGCTCCGCTACTTCCAGCGTGCTGGCCGACAAAGCGCGAATGTCGGCGAGATCCTTCTCGAGCTTTTCTGCCGTCCCTTTGAGCTGCGCAACTTCGCGCTGCAGGCCATCGCGCTCCTCGCGCAGCTCGCGCGCCTGGTCGGACAATTCCGCATGCTGCTGCTGCAGGGCCAGATGGCGCGCCTCGAGGTCGGGCAGTTGCAGCCGCGCAGGCCGCTCATTCTCCAGGAAACGCGACAACACCCAGCCCTCCGCTCCCGAGGGCGCGCGAACGCGGCTATAGCCGGTCTTCGCGTCGGTCTCGAGCAGTTCGACCCGAGTCCCGGCCGGCAACATCCGGGTGATTGCGAAACGCGTGCCCTGCCCGCGGCGCATATCGACCTCGAGCCGGTCGGTGATCCAGCGCTCTCTCTCCTGTGCCGCAAGCCCCTGTACTATCAGAAGCAACGCGAGTCCCATGCAGCCGGCGGCCCGCACCGTGGGTCCGCCCGCTGCCCGACGTCGTTCCGCCATGCCTTACCCCTTCGCCGTCCGAAGCAGACTTTACCACAGATATAATTCTTAACACGCTGATTTTAATGTCCTATCAGTAAAGGTTAGTGATATGACCATTGCATATTGGTGCGTGCTGTTCGCCGCCCTGATGCCGATCGTACTGTCCGGCATCGCCAAGGGCGGCAACGAGAGCTTCGACAACGCGCGTCCGCGCGTCTATCTCGCGGCGCTCCAGGGATGGCGCCAGCGCGCCAACTGGGCGCAGCAGAATGCCTGGGAAGCGTTCGCGCCGTTTGCCGCGGGTGTCGTGATCGCCGCGCAGACCGGTGTCGCGCAGTCCACCATGGACCTGCTCGCCGGAGGATTCATGCTCGCACGCGTCCTGCACGCCGCCTTCTACATCGGCGATCAGCCCACGCTGCGCTCGCTCGCTTACCTCGCCGGGCTATTCTGCACCATCGGATTTTTCATCGCCGGCGCCTGAGCGGCCGGGGCGGCACGCAGAGCCGCAGGCGGCCGGCCACCACCCGCTCCCGGATCACGACCGCGCGGCAGTATCTAGACAGGTTCTAGTCGGACGGCAGCGACGGCGACCCCGGTGCAGCCACGTGCAGAAACGAGGACCGGTAATGGCGCAGCTCGGCGATGGAGTCGTGAATGTCCGCCAGCGCGAGGTGAGTGCCGTTTTTCACCACTCCGGCGAGGACCTCCGGCGCCCACAGTCCCGCCAGTATTTTCAGGGTGCTCACGTCCAGGTTGCGATAATGGAAGAAGCGCTCGAGTCCGGGCATTTCGCGGGCAAGAAAACGGCGATCCTGGCAGATGCTGTTGCCGCACATCGGTGAGCTGCCGGCGGTGACATGAAGCGCGAGAAACTCCAGCGTCAGGCGCTCGGCTTCGGCGGTACTGGTACGGCTGTCACGCACGCGTGTCAGCAGTCCGGAGCGGCCGTGCTGGCGGGTGTTCCATTCGTCCATGCGCGCGAGCACGTCATCGGGCTGCTTCACCGCGATTACCGGGCCCTCGGCAATCACGTCGAGATTGGCGTCCGTGACGACCGTCGCGATCTCGATGATAGAATCGCGCTGGCTGTCGAGGCCGGTCATTTCCAGGTCGATCCATATCAATCTGCCGGCTGCATTATTCATCTGCCGCCATCCGCACGCTGCTGCACCGGCCCGGATTCTAGCAAAGGCTTTCCGCAGGGGGCCGCCGCGCCGTCTTCGTCCAACCCGATGACGTCAGCGGCCTCAGCGGTCGGACTCGTGGTCGCTGCCCATGGGCAGCGCGGGCTGCTCGAGGCTGATGGCGAGCGTCTGGCCTTTCTGGTCAAGGGCCGGCGCCTGCGCGTGGTCTGCGGTGACCGGGTCCGGTTCCTGCCGGACGCCGCGTCGGAGCAGATGCTGGTCACCGCCATAGAGCCGCGCGTCAGCGCGCTTGCGCGAGTCGCGCAGCGCGATGGTCGGCCGCAGGTCGTCGCTGCAAACCTGACTCAGCTCGTCGTAGTGTGCGCACCCCGCCCCGAACCCGACTGGTTTCTGACGGACCGCTTTCTCTGCGCCGCGGAGCTCGCCGGCTGTCGGGCCCTGCTTGTCTGGAACAAGTCCGATCTGGAAAACCCTGCGGCGGCGGCACTCGGCGAGTACCGTGAACTCGGCTACCGCGTGGTCAGCGTTTCGGCAAGATCCGGCGCCGGCATCGCGCAACTCGCCTCGCTGATGGACGCACAGACCAGCGTGCTGGTGGGGCAGTCCGGCGTCGGCAAGTCTTCCCTGATCAACGCCCTGGTTCCGGGCGCCGCGGCGGCGATCGGGGCGCTGTCCGCGGTCAACGCTGCCGGGACGCACACGACGACCGCGGCGCTGATGTACGACGTCGGCGGCTCGGGCCGCCTGATCGACACCCCGGGCGCACGTGCGTTCGTGCCCGCGGTAACCACAGCCCGTCTCGACCAGGGTTTTCCGGAGTTGCGCCGCCTTGCTCCTGGCTGCCGCTTCAGCGACTGCACACATAGTCACGAGCCGGGCTGCGCGGTGAGAGACGCGCTCGCCGCCGGCGCCATCTCCGGGCGTCGCTATGGCAGCTACCAGAAACTACGGGAGATCGTCGGCGCCGCCGACCGCTGACGGGGGCGATTCGCAGCGTCGTCATGATCGTGGCTCGCGCCGCTCCGACGCCGGCAATCGTGACGCCAGCAGGACACGAGACACCAACAAGGAAACCGTCCGCTGTTTCGCGGCTCAGAAATCGCGCGCGTCGTCCACCGTCACGCGCCCGGCGATGGCGCGCGACAGGGTTCCGCCGTCGACGTACTCCAGTTCCCCGCCGATCGGCACGCCGTGGGCGATGCGTGTGGCCTTCAGCCCGCCGCGGCGGGCGATCGCGGCGAGGTACGAGGCGGTCGCCTCGCCCTCGACCGTCGCGCTGGTGGCCAGGATCACCTCGCGGATCTCCCCGCCGGCCAGCCGTTCGGCCAACTGCTCGAGCCCGAGCTCGGCGGGCCCGATACCGTCGAGCGGTGACAGGCGCCCGTGCAGGACGAAATACAGGCCGCGATAGCCGGCTGATTCCTCCACCGCGATGACGTCGGCCGGAGACTCCACCACGCACAGCAGAGCCCTGTCGCGACTCGCCGTCGCGCAGACGGGGCACAGCTCGTCCTCGGCAAACATGCGGCAGTTGCGGCAGCGCCCGACACCCTGCAGCGCCTCCTGCAGGGCGACCAGCAGCGCCTGCGCGCCGTCGCGGTCCCGCTCGAGCAGGTGAAAGGCCATGCGCTGCGCGGTCTTCGGCCCGACGCCGGGAAGCCGGCGCAGCGCAAGCAGAAACTGTTGCAGTCGCGGCGGGAACTTCATCGCGGCCGGCTCAGAACGGCATCTTCAGCCCGCCGGGCAGCGTCACGCCCGCAGTGAGCCCCGAACAGCGCTCCTGTACCGCGCGCTCGACCTTGCGCAGCGCGTCATTGAACGCAGCTACCAGCACGTCCTCGAGCATTTCGCGATCCTCTCCGATCAGGCTCGGGTCGATGCTTATGGACTTGACCTGCTGGCCGCAGGTCATGGTCAGCCTGACGAGGCCGCCGCCGGCCTCACCCTGGACCTCCTGGTTCGCGAGTTCGGCCTGCGCCTTCTGCATCTCGGCCTGCATGCGCTGGGCCTGTTTGAGCAATTGTCCGAGGTCGGGTTTCATCAGGTTCGCTCCTTCGATTCATGCTGCGGCCGGCCGCCGGAATCCCGGCGCGGCTCCGATTTTTCATGGGCCACCGGCTTGATCGATCCGGGCACCAGCTCGGCACCGAACAGGTCGGAGAGTTCGCGCACGTTCGGATCCGATTCGATGGCATCGCGGGCCCGGCGCAGCGCCTCGCCCTGCTGCTCCTCCGCGCGGGCGGCAAGCGTGTCGCGCGCGTCGCCGCGGACCTCGATACTGACCCGGACATTCTCGCCGCGCCGTTCGCGGACCGCGGCAATCACGCGGCCCTTCTGCTGTTCGGTGAGCAGGTGCGCATTTGCCGGATCGATGCTGAGCCTGAGCTCGGCCGCGGTGCTGCTGACGAACGCGGTGTGCATCGCCAGCTGGCGGGCGGCGCCTTCGAGGCGAAGTCCCTGCACGAACCTGGCCCAGTCATCCGCCGCTTTGAGCGGCGCGCTGGTGGCGGCTGCGCCGCTGGGCCCGCGGGGAACGGCGGGAGGCGCCACCGCCGTGCCCGGCGCAGCCGCCACGGGCTGCGCCACCGGCTCCGGACGGAAGGCCAGCATGCGCAGGATCGCCATCTCGAAGCCGATGCGAGGATCGGGCGCAGTCGGGAGATCACGCCGGCTGATCACCGCGATCTGGTAATTGAGTTGCGTGGTCTCCGGATCGAAACGCGCCGCCAGCGCCGTCAGCGCCGGCGTATCGTCCTCCTCGTCGAGGGCCGCGTCTCCGGCGATCTGCACGATCGCCAGCCGCTGCAGCACCGTCGCAATCTCATCGAGCAGGCTGCCGTAGTCCGGCACCAGCTCGTCGAGCTCGCGGATCCGGGCCAGCAGGCCGGCCGCGTCGGCCTCGGCGAGCGCTTCCAGCAGTGCCATCACGCGTCCGCGATCGATGCTGCCGAGCATCTCGGCGACGTCGGTCTCGCGCAGCGTCTCGTTGCCATAAGCGAGCGCCTGGTCGAGCAGGCTGAGGGCATCGCGCATGCTGCCCGCCGCGGCCCGCGCCAGACGCGTGAGCGCGCCCTGCTCGGCGTCGATGCGCTCGGCTTCGCAGATCGCCGCCATGCGGCCGACGATCAGCGCCATCGGCAGGCGCTTTAGGTTGAACTGCAGACAGCGCGAGAGCACCGTCACGGGCAGCTTCTGCGGGTCGGTGGTGGCGAACAGGAACTTGACGTGCGGCGGCGGCTCTTCGAGCGTCTTCAGCAGCGCGTTGAACGCGGCCTTGCTGAGCATGTGCACCTCGTCGATGAGATACACCTTGTGGCGCCCCGAACTCGGGGTGTATTGCACGTTGTCGAGGAGCTCGCGGGTGTCATCGACACCGGTGCGCGATGCCGCATCGACCTCGATCAGGTCCACGAAGCGCCCCTCCTCGATCGCCGTGCAGGCGGCGCACTTGCCGCAGGGCGTCGCCGTCACGCCCTGTTCGCAGTTCAGGCAACGCGCGAGAATGCGCGCGAGCGTCGTCTTGCCGACGCCACGGGTGCCGGCGAACAGGAATGCGTGGTGCACGCGCCCGGAGGTGAGCGCGTTGGTGAGCGCCCGCACCACATGGGGCTGGCCCACCACGTCATCGAACGTGCGGGGCCGCCATTTGCGCGCCAGCGCCAGGTAGCTCATCGGATCAGCAGTGCCTTGTGCGTGGTCATCGGCAGCAAAGGAAGCAGCGAGTCCGCGCCAGCCCGGCCCCGGCGCCCGGCATCACCGCTACCGCTGCTCCCTTCCGGGCCTGACGGGGTTTACGACTAGCCGCCGCGGGGAGACCGACGCGGACCCG
>CAZFWB010000114.1:0-10431 GCA_964522655.1 uncultured Chromatiaceae bacterium
TCGAACATTCAGCGAAGCAGCCACAAAAGACGCGCAGCAATGGAACCGCCAGCGTCGTCATACGCCACGACCGGGATCGAGTTGTCGATACCCCAACCGGAAAATGTCTCGGCAAGCCTGGCGGGGTCCGGCAGAGGATGCCGCCCGCTTCCCGGCCTGCGCGGCGAAGAAAGATCGCGATCGAGATGCGCATAGTGCGCCCCTGGTATATGGGCGTACCGGAAGGCGATCTCGCCGGCATCGGGCCGCGCAAGATCGAATCGGCAGTCGATCACGACGCTGTCGCCGGATCGAACGAGTCCGGCCAGATCTTCCGCCGATATCAGCGGTGGGAACTCGCGGGCTGTGGTCAAGAGCGACATCTCCGGAAATATCCCGGTGGTGCTTGTAACCGGCGCTTACGCCGGAGGAAAATACCAGTTTTTGCCAGCCGCCGAACCCCTGGGGAGCCCGTGCTTCGGAGCCGACGGGTTAGCTTGTCAAACACGGGTCCATGGCCTGGCCGTTGGCATGGACCGGGAGAAGGACGTGCAGAAGATCATGGTATGCCTGAAACGCGTCGTTGACTACAACGTCCGCATACGCGTCAAGGAAGACGGGTCAGGGGTTGTCACGGAGGGCGTGAAAATGAGCATCAATCCATTTGACGAAATCGCCCTGGAAGAAGCGTTGCGTATCCGTGAGGCAGGGCAGCCGGTAGAGATCGTGGCCGTTTCCATTGGTCCGGAGGATTGCCAGCAGCAGCTGCGCACGGGACTCGCCATGGGCGCCGACCGGGGCATTCTCCTGGAGGCAGATAGCGATGTGGAGCCGCTCACCGCTGCCAGAGCGTTGCTCACGCTGGTGAAACGCGAGCAACCCGATCTGGTGCTTTTGGGCAAGCAGGCGATCGACGATGACTGCAACCAGACAGGCCAGATGCTCGCGGCACTCTGGGAACGGCCTCAGGCAACATTCGCATCGCGCATCGAGATCCGCGACGACATGGCAACGGTGACCCGCGAGGTCGACGATGGGCTGGAAGTCATCAGAATCGAGCTTCCCGCCGTTGTCACCACCGATCTTCGCCTCAACGAGCCGCGCTACGTGAAGCTGCCGGACATCATGAAGGCGAAGAAAAAGCCGCTGGAGAGAGAAAAACTGGCGGCGCTCGGGGTCGATGCCACGCCGCGGTTACGGTCGTTGAAGTACGAGGCCCCGGCGCCACGACAGAAAGGCCGAATGGTTGCCGATGTTGACCAGCTCATATCCGCCCTGCGCGAAAAGGGCTTCTTCAACTGAGTCGGGCCTGTACGAGGAGCGGAGGTGATGGCCATGTCGAGCATACTCATCGTTGCCGAGCACAACGGCAGCAAGCTGAACCAGAGCACCTCACGGTGTGTCACCTGCGCCACAGACATCGAAGGATCCGGCATCGACGTTGCCGTGTTCGGGGACAACTGTCGCGAACTGGCAGCCGAGGCGGCCGCGCTTCAGGGCGTCAACCGGGTTCTAACCGTCGAACGGAGCGAGAATGCCGCGCCACTGGCAGCCGTCCTCGCCCCACAGGTGGCCGCACTAGCGGCGGATTATGGCTACGTGCTCGGACCGTCGACCACGTTTGGAAAGGACCTGATGCCTCGTGTTGCCGCCCTCCTCGGTGTCGGTCAGGTCAGCGATCTCATGACCGTTGCAGGTCCGCGTACGTTTCAGCGTCCCGTGTACGCGGGAAACGCTATCGTGACCATAGGGATCCCCGAGGGCGTGAAGGTCGTGGCAACCGTCCGGGTGGCGTCCTTCAAACCGGCACCAGGCGGTGGCAACGCAACTATCGCAGCCGCCAGGCCCGATGTGGCCCTGCCGTCTCATACGTCTTTCGTCGAGTTGCGCGGCGGCGGGGGCGGTACGCGCCCGGATCTGCAAACCGCGCGTATGGTGTTTTCAGGCGGGCGCGGCGTCGGCAGCGAAGAGAATTTCTCGCTGTTGTACGCGCTCGCCGACAAGCTTGGTGCCGCTGTGGGAGCATCGCGGGCTGCTGTCGACGCGGGTTTCGTGCCGAACGACATGCAGGTCGGACAAACCGGCAAGATCATCGCGCCCGAGCTTTATGTTGCTTTCGGTATTTCCGGAGCAATACAGCACCTGACTGGCATAAAAGACGCAGGCCTGATTGTCGCGATCAACAAGGATGCCGAAGCTCCGATATTCCAGGTTGCCGACATCGGGCTCGTCGCCGACTTGTTTCAGGTGATACCGGAGCTCGAGGAAAAATTGGGCTGAGCACTCGGCGGGGCTGTCGTGCCCGTAACACACCGCCCCGCAGCGCCGATCGAGGAGCCCGAGGCCCCTGGCGTGCCGGCGCCATTGCTGGTGCTGCTGTCGCTCGCAAGCTCTCTGTCACCGTTCGGCATGAGCGTGATATTCCCGGTGTTGGCGGGAATCGCGGCCAGGTTTGACGTCAACGCCGCCAGCGCCCAGTTTCTCATTGCCATCTATCTTTTCGGCCTCGCGGTGGGGCAGCCGATCGCAGGGGTGGCCGCAGACCGGTTCGGCCGCCGCGCCGTGATGCTCGGCGGTTTTATCCTTTTCACTCTCAGTAGCGCTGCATGTCTGCTGACTTCAGGTTTCGCATCGCTTGTTGCCCTGCGTTTTGCTCAGGCTCTCGGCGTGAGCGTCGGGACGATAGTGTCGCGCGCGGTCATAAGCGACAGCTGCGACGCGTTGGGCTCGGCCCGCGCCCTCTCCTGGATCGGCGCAGGGATGGGTGTTGCTCCGATGGTGGGACCAATGGTTGGCGGCAGCCTCGGCGCCTGGATCAGTCCACTGGCAGTTTTTGGTGCCAGCGCCAGCCTGGGCCTTGTGCTTACGGGCGCGCTATTCATGTGGCTGCGCGAACCGCGCCGCTCCGGCCACGTCGGCGCCGCTGACGCCCAGCCCTGGCTGCTGGTGATTCTGCAATTGCTCAGGTCGCGCAGCTTCATCGGGCATACGCTCCTCTACGCCTGTACCCAAGGCAGTTTCTTTGCCTTCCTGGCAGTCGGCGCAACCGTGTTTGACGCGCACCTGCAGATCGGTCCGCAGCGCTTTGGCATGATCTGGGGGGGCATGAGCATGATATACGTCGCCGGCGCAGTCATGGCGGCGCGTTTTACGACCGTCATCGGGCCAGACAGGATAATGAGAGCGAGCACGCTGGTATCGGCCGCGGCGGGCTGCTTGCTGGTGCTCGCAGTGATGTTCTCGGGGGTGACATTGCCGGGCCTTCTGGTGCCGATTGCGATACTCATGATCGCCGCCGGAATTCAGACCCCCTTGTCGATGGCCGGGGTGGTCAATTGCACGCCTTCGGTGTCCGGAACCGCCGCCGGCCTGTCAAGTTCTCTGGCCCTCGGTCTGAGCGGCGCCTTCAGTATCGTGTCCGGGCAGTTTTACGACGGGTCTTTCACCCCGATCGCGTTTGTCATGGCATCGGCGGCGGCGATGACCGTAGTGGCTTGCCGGATGGCGCAGCGTTAGCGAGCCCGCCTGCCCGAGCTGAGCATACGTCGCGCGACACCTGTGCAGAGTTTCCCTAGGAGGCGCCAGGCTTCCATACGCCCAAAAAGGCCGACAACGCCACACCGGCCCAGATGGCCCACACGTATGGCCTGCAGGCCATGAGCCCGTCATGCATCTTGCGGTCACTCACCGGGCTGACTCCCTGCGTGGCCATCATGCGGAAGCCTTCGATGAACGGGGGCAGGTTACGCCGAATCATGAATCCACAGAAAATCAGGAACGCGAATACCAGCAACTTGGCTGCCAGCCATGGGAAAGGTTTCAGCTCGCCGCTCGACCAGTGCCATGCGACGGAGCCGATCAGCGCAAAAATCATCACGAATCTGAAATAGTAGTCGCCCTTTGCCAGCATCCGGCCGAATTCCGTCCCTTCCCTTGCGTGGACCGCGTGCACGACCCATACCCAGATGGGACCCAGTGCCACTATGCCGATCATCTGCCATGTCGGGTGCTGGTATCCGACGAATTCCGACAGGATCCCTCCGACGGTAAGCATCAGCGCCAGGCAATATCGCGGCAGCATGTCCAGGTTGACGAAAATCTTGAATGCTGCCAGACGGGCGTCCCTGGAAAGTTTCTCGTTGATGACGAAGGTGCTCGAATAAAAGACCCCGGCATCACCTCCCAGCCAGTAGACGAACAGCAGGACGTGAATGAATTTCACGACGGCATAGCTGATGGGCAGTGTCTGGACGGCTTCTTCCATGGTTGCTCCGCTGCAGTCGCGCAGGTCACGATCGTGCGTGGTGGCCAGCTTTCCTCGGCCGGCCACGCGGCACCGAACAGGGGATGATCAGAGATTGCTCAGCACATTTTCCGCGCTGCTGACCTTGAACTCGCGCGGCGCTTCCACGAAGAGCTTCTTGACGACGCCATCATCGACAACGATCGCAAAGCGCTGGCTGCGGGTGCCCATGCCGAAGCCGGTGGCGTCGAGCTCGAGTCCGAGGGCGCGAGTGTAGGCCCCGTTCCCATCCGCCAGCATCAGGACCTTTTCCCCTACCTGTCGGTCTTTTCCCCACGCGTCCATGACGAAAGTGTCATTGACCGCCATGCAGGCCACGGTATCGACTCCCCGGGCCCGTATCTCACCCGCGTGCTTCACGTAACCCGGCAGATGATTCATCGAGCAGGTGGGCGTGAACGCGCCCGGCACGGCGAACACGACGACTTTCTTTCCCTTGAACAGTTCGGACGCCGAAATACTGCCCGGCCCGTCCTTCGTCATGATCCCGAAGCTGCCTTCAGGCATACGGTCGCCGACCTTGATTGTCATGTTGTTACTCCCTGCGAAAGACCGTGATTGTGCCGGGATGACCGTTTGGCTGCGGCCCGAGAGAGTTATCGCTCCGCAGAATGGCCGCCCCCGCGCCAGTTGCTATCGTATCAGAAACAGGCTCAGATCCGGCCAGAAGGTCACGATCGCCAATGCGCAGAGCATCAGCATGACGAACGGCATGACCGCCCGACATACGGTCACGAAACTTTCCCCGAAGGCGCTCGTCGCTATGATCAGGTTCATTCCAACCGGCGGGGTCAGATAACCTATCTCGAGGTTCACGACCATGATGATGCCGAAATGCACCGGATCGATACCCTGGGAGATGGCGAGAGGAGCCAGGATCGGTGACAGAATGAGGATCGCCGAGCCGATATCCATGACGGCCCCGACCAGGAGCAGAAAAACATTGACTGCCAGCAGGAAGGCGACCGGGTCGGAAATCCGGGCCATCAGCCACTCCACCGCCTGATCCGGCACCTGCTGGTAGGTCAGGAAGATGTTCAAGCTGAGCGCGAACATCAGTACGGGGAACAGCGAGCCCAGAAGCTGCGTCGTGCGGGTCGCCACCTCAAAGAGCCCTGAAAAATCCAGTTCGCGATAGACGAGCATTTCCACAAACATCGCGTACATCACCGCTACCGCGGCCGATTCTGTTGCGGTGAAGTAGCCGCTGTAGATTCCGCCGAGAATGATGACCGGCATCATCAGGGCCCAGGTACCCGACTTCACTGCGTCGCGAATTTCCCGCCATTGCCATGAGCCGGCCTGCAGGCGGCGATTCCGGAGCATCGCGTAGGTGACCAACATCAGTGTCAGCAGAAGTCCCGGGCCTACACCTGCCAGGAACAGGTCTGCGATCGAAGTCTGGGTCATGACACCAAACAGGATGAGAGGGATGCTGGGCGGGATGATGATCCCGAGCGTTCCGGCGGAGCATAGCGCTCCGAGGGAAAAGCCCCGCGGATAACCCGCATCCAGCAGCGCCGGGTACATCATTGCTCCTATCGCGAGCATCGTGACCGTACCGGAGCCGGATACGGCCGCGAACAACGCGCAGGAAAGCACGGTCGCCATTGCGAGTCCGCCGGGAATCGGGCCGGCCACTGCCCGCATCAACCGGATCAGTCGCGCAGCCATTACGCCGCGTGCCATGACGTTGCCTGCCAGGATATACAGCGGTATGGCGAGCAGCACCTCCTTGTTGGCAGCTTCCCAGACGTCGGCGACGATATCCGTCAGCCTGCCCTCGCCGAAGACGAGATTCGCGTAGGCGATCACGATTCCGAGTAGTACCAACAAATTCTGCCTGAGCAGAAGGAGGAGGATCGCCGTCGCGAAAAGCCCGAGCCAGTCCATCAGCCCTTCGCCGACTGATTGTTTCCGCCGCGAAGTTCCGGGAATGCCGCCAGGAGGCCGTGGCGAAGGGCGGCGACCGAGAAGACGATCGGAATCACCAGCTGAAATGGCCACGCTGGCCAGCGCAATACGACCAGCCGCTCCTCGAGCGTCGCGGTCTCTGCGACTGCAACGGCTGCCACAGCGGCGAACGCGAGGCAGAAAACTGCCATCAACGCGTCCTGCAGGCCATCGAGCACAGGGGACCAGCTGGCCGGCAGCCATCGATCGGCAAATCGCGGCCGAAGATGACTCCCCGTCGACGAGGCAACACCAATGCCAACCATCGTCAGCAGCAGGTTTGCGAGCACGCCAAGGTCGCGAGCCCAGGTGAGCCCGGCGCCGGTCAGTTCCCGGCTCAGCACGTCGCTGAACAGCACCATAATCAGGACCATGAACGCGGAGAAGGTCACCACGCGCTCTATCCGGTCGAGTCCCGCGAGAATAGCGGCGGCAAGACGGCGCGCCGGGCTCATCCGCTTTCGCCCTGCGCTACTGATTGTTTGCGCACGAGTGGAGCAACTTTGGGTATCAGAAGGCTCACGAATACCGCCGAGAGCAGCTGCGTTACGCCGACAGCCCAGAAAACC
Source organism: uncultured Chromatiaceae bacterium (assembly GCA_964522655.1). Taxonomy (GTDB): domain Bacteria; phylum Pseudomonadota; class Gammaproteobacteria; order Steroidobacterales; genus QUBU01. Next base: position 6,805 of record CAZFWB010000114.1, read on the forward strand.
GGCACATACGAGTAGTGTTCGGACACCCAGCCGACCGCCGCCACGAAAGCCATACCCCCAAGACTGCCGATTGCGCCGAACAATCCCCAGATTCTGCCCACTTCATGCGCCAAAAAAAGATCTACCGGCAGAGCGAACAAATTTGCAGCCTTGAACTGGATTGCGAACATCGCCAGCCCGACCGCACTGATCGCAATCCATGCAGAGCCGGTATTCAGCGGGAACAGCGAAATGACCACCATAGCCGCACCGAACCAGATGCACAATTTGCGGGCGGCGTCTACGGATGCTCCCCGGCTGATGAGCCGTTGGGCAGACCAGCCTCCGGCGAGGCTCCCCACGTCTGCCGCGAGAAACGGAATCCATGCGAATGCGGCGATTTTTTTCAGATCGAAACCTTGCGCCTGCGCCAGATAGGTCGGCAGCCAGGTTACGAAGAAATAAAAGGCGCCATCATTCGAGAAGCGACTCAGCACCAGGCCCCAGACCTCACGGTAGCGGAAATAGCCGAACAACGCCCTCCAGCGGATCGCCTCCGCCGTCGCCTGAGCTGCGCCGCGGTCACTCAGGATCAGATTGCGCTCGCCATCGCCGATTCGCGCATGCCTTTCCGGTAACTCGTACCACGCGAGCCAGATCCGTAGCCACAGAAAGCCAGCCAGCCCCGGCACGAGAAACGCCGCTTGCCAGCCGCATGCCAGCGTAAGCGATCCGAGCAAGGGCGGCGCAATGATGGCGCCGAGTCCCGGGCCCACCGTAACGATTCCCACGGCCAGGGAACGGTCGGCGCGCGGAAACCACTCCGCCACCGACTTGAGGGCCGCCGGAAAATTGCTGGCCTCCGTGATTCCGAGCAGGCCTCGCAGCAGCAGAAAGCTGACGAATCCTCTTCCTGCTGCATGCATCATTCCTGCGATGCTCCAGGCGACGACCGCGAGCCCGAACGCACGTTTCGTGCCCAGCCGGTCAATGAATGGGCCAGCCAGCAGGTGACCAAACGCGTAGGCGAAGAGAAATGCCGAATTGATGAGCCCGAACTGCGTGTTGGTCAGGCCAAATTCCTCAATCAGTACAGGGCCCGTTATGGCGAGCGCCTGCCGATCCAGATAATTGATCGTGGTGATCAGACACAGCAGAACGGCAATCCGCCAGCGCCACGCCACCCAGTCCCGTTGTTTGGACTGCGCCTTATTTGTCAAGCCGCCTTCCATCAGCGGACGCAGGCGGCCGGCGCACGACGCGGGTGCGCGTGGCCGGGAGTGCGAACCCTCAATATGGCAGGACCTCACCGTTGTACGCGATGAACTTGCCGGAGTCTTCCGGTTTCAGCGAGGCAATCAGGCGAAGCATGCTGGCCACACTGTCGCCTGCGTCCAATGTGGCGTTGCGACCTCCCATGGTGGTACGAACCCATCCGGGATGAAGGGCCACGACGATAATTCCGCGCTCGGCGAGATCGACCGACATGGATTTCGTGATCGCATTCACCGCGGATTTGCTCGTGCGATAACCGTAGAGCCCGCCGGTCGTATTCAGTTTCATGCTGCCCAGGACGCTGGACATCATGATGATCTTACGCTGGTGGCTGCTGGCAACCTGTGTGACAAATGCCTCGGCGATTCTCATCGGCGCCATGACATTGGTTCTGAAGATGCATTCCCAGTCCTGGTAATCGGTCTGTCCGAACGCCTGGTCCCGCCCGGCGCCGTTGTCGAACGATCTCTTACCGAGGACGCCGGCGTTGTTGATGAGGACGTCCAGCGGCTCCTTCGCGAGACGCTCTGAAAGCCGCGTGATGTCTGCGGGGCTGGTCACGTCGAGTTGATGCAACACGACCGTTTGATTGCTCGCGGCCAGGCGCGTCAGCTCAACCGATTCCCGCCGGGCGCACGCATGTACCCGCCAGCCCGCTTCGGCATACTGGCGGGCGAACTCCAGCCCCAATCCCCTGTTTGCTCCGGTAAGCAGCACTCCGTCCATCAGTCGTTACCCCGGCATCTTTGCCTTATTGCTGAAGCTACCGCCCGCGATGGCAGCGAAGTGTAACGCCCGCATATTGGCGGGTTGCGAAATGTGTGCGAAATTCTGCGCCTTGATTACACCTTTGCCGGGCAATTATGCTGCTAATCGGTCGACATTGTGCGAAGGATTGAGTGATGAGTGCCGCCGTCGAGAGTATTGCCCCCTCAGCTCGTGCGAAAGAGTTTCTCGCCCGCCGCCACCTTTTGCTCATTGGAGGCCGATGGGTCGAAGCCGCTGATCGTAGCGAAGTGCCCGTTCACGATCCGGCGAGTGAGGAATTCCTGACACGCGTGGCGTGCGCGGGGGAAGCAGACGTGGATCGCGCCGTAGCGGCGGCCCGCAACGCATTCGAGGGCGAGTGGTCCCGCATCAGCTCCCATCAGCGATCGCGGCTGATCTGGCGACTGGCGGACGAGCTCGAAGCCAATCTTGATCTTGCGGTCGAACTCGAGGTCCTCGACAACGGGATGCCGCGGCCCGTGGCTCATTATTCAATTGCAAAATTCGGGTGTGACTTTTTGCGCTACTACGCTGGCTGGTGCACCAAGATCGTGGGTGAGACGATTCCCGTATCTCCTCAGGACGCGCCGAACGGAGAATCGCTAACCTATACCCGCCGTGAACCGATTGGTGTCGTTGGCGCCATAATTCCATGGAATTCGCCGCTGGTAATGGCGACATTGAAGCTGGCCCCTGCGCTGGCGGCCGGGTGTACGGTCGTTCTGAAGCCGGCCGAACTGACGCCGCTCACGGCTTTGCTGCTCGGCGATCTGGTCAAAAAAGCGGGGATCCCCGATGGCGTGGTAAACGTTATTCCCGGCCATGGGCACGTGGCTGGGGCCGCACTCGCGGCCCACGAGGGCGTTGACAAGATCGCCTTCACGGGCTCCACCGAAGTCGGCAAGAAAATCCTCCAGGCAGCCACGGGCAATCTCAAGCGCGTAACGCTCGAGTTGGGTGGGAAGTCCCCCATGGTGGTGTTTCCCGACGCGGACCTCGAACGTGTGGTACCCGGTGCCGCAAGGGGGGCGTTTTTCCTCCAGGGACAGAACTGCATGGCAAGCACCCGGCTGTTCGTCCACGACGATGTTTTTGATAAGGTCGTCGAAGGCGTAGCTCGCATGGCCAGCGCTTTTCGGCTGGGACCGGGGCTCTCCCCGGAGTCCGACCTTGGACCGCTGATTTCTGCCGAACAACGTCAGCGAGTCCTCGAATACATCGATTCCGGCAGGAAGTCCGGCGCGCGGCTCGTTTGCGGGGGCGAGACTCCGCCCGGCAAGGGCTACTTCCTCCGGCCGACGCTCTTCAGTCATACCAATATGGAAATGAGAATCGCCCGGGAAGAGATATTCGGTCCCGTCCTCTGCGTACAGCCCTTCGGTGACGGCGATCTGAACGCCGTGGCGCGCGAGGCCAACAGCACCATTTATGGGCTTTCTGGAAGCGTCTGGACGCGCGATATATCGGTGGCTCACAAGATGGCGAGCCTGATCGACTCCGGCCAGGTCAGCATCAATTGTCATGCCGCCGTAGATCCGGCCATACCCTTTGGCGGGAATCGGCAGTCAGGCTGGGGGCGTGAGTTCGGACGCGAAGGGCTGGAAC
>CAZFWB010000115.1:0-10387 GCA_964522655.1 uncultured Chromatiaceae bacterium
AGCCGGGTGAGGTCCTCGCCGTCGAGAACGCTCGTGCCTTCATCGCAGGGGATGAGCCCGACGATCATGTAGAAGGCAGTGGTCTTGCCCGCGCCGTTCGGTCCCAGCAGGCCGACCACCTCGCCGCTGCGGATCTCCAGCGAGATCCGCTTGACCACCTGGCGCGCCTTGAATCGTTTCGAGATCTCTCGGGCCGAAAGCACGCTCATGGTTCCGCAACGCTTTCGCGGTCCTGCGGTGGCTTGATCTTCATGCGAACCTCGCCGTTGCCGCCGGAGTCAGCCGTGACGTACTCGCGGGCGATGTCGTAGGAGATTCGCTCGCCCGTGACCTCGTTCGCGCCATCGCTGAGCCATGCTTCGCCGGAAAGCCGGACCGTGGCCGCCGCTACGTCGTAGTCGATGACGCGGGCCTTGCCTTCGGCAAGTTCGCCGCCGGGACGACGTTGCTCGAACCGCACCGGGTCGCCGCGCAGCAGTGCCGAGCGCAGCTCGTGGCCTACGAACTGGAGCTCCGCGCTGTCGCAGGTCACCCTCGCGCCCTGGTTGTCCAGGACCACGTCACCCTCGAACAGCCAGCGGCTGTTCTCGAAATCCAGCCGGGCCACCGTGCCGCGTTCGGCGCGCACGCTCATCATGCCCTGCGTGATGAGCACCTTGCGGAAACTGAGCTGGTTGCTTCGCCCGTCGAACTGCGACGAAGCCGCCTCGAGGTCGATCGGCAGTCGCCGCTCGATGCCGATGCGGGGCTTGTCCTGCGCGACGCCGGGCCCGGCGCCAGACAGCAGGCACGCGGCCATCAAGGCGCCGGCGATGGCCGGGTTACGGGACATAAGTGCCGGTGACTGCCGACAGCAGTTCGAGCTGGTTGTCTGCGAGCTTCGCGCGCATGCCCGTGCCGCGGACCGCGCCGCCGGCATAGTCAATGGTGACATCCCTGTCGGTGGTGGCCGTGTCCGTGGCGGTGTCGAATTCCAGGTAATCGGTCCGTATCGTCGCGGCAGTGACGTCGTCGGTGCGCGTTTCGGCGACGACGTTTCCGGACAGCTCGATCATCTTACCACCCGGGCGGATCTTCCCCGCTGCCGCGCGCAGGTTCCACGGGCTGCGCTCGCCGGGTTCATAGTCGATGACAACCTCGCGCAGATCGACACTGCCGTCGTCCGGCGCCTGCAGGACACTGGCCGCGCTCACTCGATAGAGCAGCCGGCCATCTTCGCCGGTGCCGCTCAGGCGCGCCTGCGTTGCGTAGTATCCGACGCCGAGATGCGCTGATTCATCCGGCTGCGGGCGCGCTTTCCGGCCGGAACGGTCCAGTAACGCCCAGCTTGCCGCGGCGGCTGCCAGCAGGAGCGTCATCTTGACCACGGTGCGCGCCTCCATGATCGGTCAGCCCGGCGAACTCTCGCGCGCCGCGAGCAGCAGGTCGCAGACTTCCCGCACCGCGCCAGCCCCTCCCGGTAGCGAGGTTTGCCAGGCTGCCACGGTGAGGACCGATGGATGGCAGTCGGCGACTGCCACCGGCAGCGCCACGCGGCGCATGACGGGAAGGTCCGGAGCGTCGTCGCCGACGCAGGCCGCCGACCCGGCGTCGACGCCGAGCTTCGCCAGCAACTCGTCGAGAGCGGCGGACTTGTCTTCCCGGCCGAGCAGGACGTGGCGGATGCCGAGTTCGGCCATGCGACCGGCGGCGGATCCGGAGCTGCGGCCCGAAATCACCGCCACCTCGATGCCGGCTTCGATGATGCGTTTCAGCCCGAAGCCATCGCGTACATGAAAGGTCTTGAACTCGCGGCCGTCGGGGTCGTAATGCAGCCGGCCATCCGTCAAGACGCCGTCCACGTCGAGAATCAGCAGCCTGACGCCAGCGGCGCGGCGCAGCAAATCCATGTCCGGCAGGGTGGCCATCAGCGATCCCCGGCCTCCTCGGCCCACCAATGCGATTGCGACACGGGTCTCACATCACGCCGGCGCGGAACAGGTTGTGCACGTTCAGCGCTCCGACTACGACGTCGCTTTCGTCAACAACCAGCAGCGCCGTGATCTTGAACTGCTCCATAAGCCGCACGGCCTCCGCGGCGAGGGCGCCGGGTTGAATGGTTTTGCACCCGGTCGTCATCACCTCGCGCATTTTCGTGCGGTGGATGTCGACGGCGCGGTCCACGGCCCGCCGCAGATCGCCATCCGTGAACACTCCGAGCAGCCGCCCTTCGGCGTCGACGACGGCGGTCATTCCCAAGCTCTTGCGGGTCATTTCGACCAGCCCTTCGGCCAGCAGCGTCTCCGGCCCGACGCGCGGGACGTCTACGCCGGTATTCATGACATCGGCCACTCGCAGCAGCAGGCGCCGTCCCAGCGCACCGCCGGGGTGAGCCAGCGCAAAGTCCTCGCGCGTGAATCCACGGCTCTGGAGCAGCGCCACGGCCAGTGCGTCGCCCATGGCAAGGGCCGCGGTCGTGCTCGCGGTCGGGGCGAGGTTGAGCGGGCAGGCTTCCTCCGGCACACGGATGTCGAGAACGACCGAGGCGGCCTCGGCCAGGGTCGATCCGGGATTGCCGGTCAGCGTTATCAGGTGCACCCCGAGCCGCTTGAGCAGCGGCAGTATGGTGATGATTTCGGCCGTTTCGCCTGAGTTCGAAACCGCCAGCACCAGGTCCGTGCGGGTGACCATGCCGAGGTCGCCGTGGCTCGCTTCGCCCGGGTGCACAAAGAAGGCGGGCGTTCCCGTGCTGGCGAGTGTCGCGGCGATCTTGCCGCCGATGTGGCCGGACTTGCCCATGCCGGTGACGACTACGCGGCCGGCGCAGTCGAGGATGAGCTGGCAGGCGCGGGTAAAGGACTCGTCGATGCGCGCAGCCAGTGCGGCAACCGCATTGGCCTCGATCTCGATCACCCGCCGGGCCAGGGTCCGGACGTCGACGGCGGGTCTTGGCTTGCTCATGAGCGGGGCGTCTCTTGCGGTTTGCGCGGTATTGTAGGGGAAAGGACCGCACGCGGGCTGCTCCGCGGCAGGCGGCCGACGGCGCAGGCCCGCTTCGCGGCGGCCGCGGGCGCTTATAATGCGCTGCCCCCGGCGCGCGGGGTTTCTGCGTGATAGCCAGATGAATCCTGCTGAAATTCAGGCATTGCTCGAAGCGCGATTGCCCGCGTGCTCGGCCACGGTCCACAGCGCCGACAACATCCATTACGAGGCCCTCGTCGTTACGCCGGCCTTTACGGGCAAACGCGCGCTGCAGCGGCACCAGATGGTGTACGAGATTCTCGGCGAGCGCATGGGTGGCGCGATTCATGCGCTGTCGATCCGGGCACTCACGCCGGAGGAGCAGGAGCGGGCGGGCGCCTGAAGCGCTGTCTGCGGTCACCCCCCCATGGAGAAGCTCGCCATAGCCGGTGGCCGTCGCCTGGAGGGCGAGGTGCGCATTTCCGGCGCCAAGAATGCGGCACTGCCGATTCTTGCCGCGGCGCTGCTGACGGACGAGCAGGTGACGATCGGCAACATCCCGCATCTGCGCGACATCACCACCACCATTGAGCTGCTCAGCCGCATGGGGGTCAACGTCACCCTTCACGATGGCCTTCGCGTGGAGGTCGAGCCGGGCAGCATTCGCGAATACCACGCGCCGTACGACCTCGTTAAGACGATGCGCGCCTCGATCCTGGTGCTCGGCCCGTTGGTGGGCCGCTTCGGCCAGGCGGACGTGTCGTTGCCCGGCGGCTGCGCGATTGGCGCCCGGCCGGTGGATCTGCACGTCGCCGGCCTGCGCTCGCTGGGAGCCCGGGTTGAGATCGAGGAAGGCTACATCCGTGCGCGGGCCAGCCGTCTGCGCGGCGCTCATCTCGTGCTGGACAAGGTGACGGTTACCGGAACCGAGAACCTGATGATGGCGGCTGTCCTGGCGGAGGGCGAGACCGTGCTCGAGAACGCCGCGCGCGAGCCCGAAGTCGTGGATCTCGCCAACTTCCTTAACCGCATGGGTGCCCGTGTCCGGGGCGCAGGCAGCAACCGGATCGTAATCGAGGGCGTGCGCCGCCTGCACGGCGCGGAATACGAGGTGCTACCGGATCGCATCGAGACCGGCACGTTTCTCGTGGCAGGCGCGATCACGCGTGGGCGTGTCAGGGTGCGGCGCGCCTGTCCCGGGCACGTGGAAGCGTTGCTGGCAAAGCTTCGTGACGCGGGGGCCACGGTGGCGACCGGGCCGGACTGGATCGAAATGGAAATGAAGGAAAGGCCGAAAGCGGTCGACATCAGCACCGCGCCGTATCCCGGGTTTCCAACCGACATGCAGGCGCAGTTCGCGGCGCTGAATTGCGTCGCCACGGGCGTCGCCACGATCAGCGAGAACGTGTTCGAAAACCGCTTCATGCACATGCTGGAGCTGCAGCGCATGGGCGCCAACATCCGCCTTCAGGGTCACGCCGCGGTCATCGAGGGCGTCCCGCGACTGAAGGCCGCGCCGGTCATGGCCACCGATCTGCGCGCTTCCGCCGGGCTGGTGCTCGCCGGACTGGTGGCCGACGGTGAGACAGTCGTCGACCGCATCTATCACATCGACCGGGGCTACGAGTGCATCGAGGAAAAGCTCAATCAGCTCGGCGCCGGTATCCGAAGATTGGGTTAGGCGCACTCACTCCCCGGACCAGGTATCTGCCGTAGGCAACGCAATTTTTGCCTGTGTATAATTCGCCAGTTTTTGTTACCCACCGTCATGCGGCTGCACGGGGTGTGCGTCCCGTGCCCGGCCAGCCGCTGGCCATGATCAACGCGAGCCTGGGAGGAATTGCTCGATGAGCGAAGAGGCGGACCTCAGCCGGCGCCATTTTCTGACCGTCGCCACGAGCGTCGCCGGCGGTGTCGGCGTCGTCCTCGCGGCGGTGCCGTTCGTCGCCTCCTTCCGGCCGAGCGCGCGGGCGCAGGCAATGGGCGGTCCGGTGGAAGTCGACATCAGCAAGCTGGAAGACGGTGCCATGGTGCGCGTCGTCTGGCGCGGGCGTCCCGTATGGATACTGCGCAGGACCAAAGACATGCTGGAGCGGCTTGCGTCGCAAACCGTAACCTTGCGCGATCCCGAGTCGAACGAGTCCGAGCAGCCCGACTATGCGAAAAACGAGCTGCGCTCGATCAAGCCCGAGGTGCTGGTAGTGGTCGGCACCTGCACCCATCTCGGCTGCGCGCCGATCGAAAGGTTCGACGTTGCGCCGTCTGATCTCGGCGAGGACTGGGTCGGCGGCTTTTTCTGCCCTTGCCACGGCTCGAAGTTCGATCTCGCCGGACGCGTGTTCGCAGGTGTGCCGGCGCCGACCAATCTGCCGATCCCGCCGTATCGTTTCGTGGGTGACAGCCTGGTGCTGATCGGCGACGACACGGGAGCTTCCTCATGAGCGCGGCCAGAGCCGACGTCACGGCTGCCAATGGGCGCTTTGGCCGTCTGATCGAATGGGTCGATGAGCGCTTCCCGCTCACGTCGATGCTCAAGGAGCATGCGACCGAGTACTACGCGGCGAAGAATTTCAATGTCTGGTACGTGTTCGGCGTGCTCGCGATGGTGGTGCTGGTGATACAGCTCGTCACTGGCATTTTTCTCACCATGAGCTACAAGCCCTCCGCCGAGGACGCCTTCGCCTCCGTTGAATACATCATGCGCGACGTCGAGTGGGGCTGGCTCATCCGTTACATGCATTCGACCGGCGCCTCGGCATTCTTCATCGTCGTGTATTTGCACATGCTCCGGGCGATGATGTACGGCTCGTACAAGGCGCCGCGGGAGCTGCTCTGGCTGATCGGCATGGCCATCTACCTGGCGCTCATGGCCGAGGCATTTTTCGGTTACCTCCTACCATGGGGCCAGATGTCGTATTGGGGCGCCCAGGTGATCGTGTCGCTGTTTGGTGCCGTGCCGGGAATCGGCGCCGAACTCGTGGAATGGATCCGCGGCGACTATTTCATTTCCGACATCACGCTCAACCGTTTCTTCGCGCTGCACGTGGCGGCGGTGCCGCTGGCGCTCGTGATGCTCGTCGTGATGCATATCCTGGCCTTGCACGAGACCGGGTCGCTCAATCCGGACGGCATCGAAATCAAGCGGTACAAGGACTCGCGAGGCATTCCGCTCGACGGCGTGGCGTTCCATCCCTACTACACCGCGAAGGATCTGGTCGCAATCGTCATATTCCTCGCGCTCTTCGCCGGAGTGGTGTTTTTCGCGCCGGAGATGGGCGGCTATTTCCTTGAGCACGCGAATTTCGAGCCGGCTAACATGCTGAAGACGCCGGAACACATTGCGCCGGTGTGGTACTTCACGCCGTTCTACGCAATCCTGCGCGCCGTGCCGAGCAAGGGCTGGGGAGCCTTCCTGATGGTCGCGGCCATCGCGTTGCTGTTTTTCCTGCCGTGGCTGGACCGATGCCGGGTGAAGTCGATCCGCTATCGCGGTGTGACCTACAAGATCGCGCTTTCCGCCTTCGTCGTAAGCTTCGTGGTGCTCGGCTATCTCGGCATGCAGCCGGCGACGCCGACCGCGGTGCTGGCAGCAAGGATTTTTGCTGCCATCTATTTCGCATTCTTCCTGCTGATGCCGTTCTACACACTCGCAGAGCGCACTAAACCGGTGCCCGAGCGTGTGGTTTACCACGCTGGAAAGTGAGCCCGGTCATGGTGACGCCAGTGAGTTTTTCCAGGTACACCAGCCGTGTGATTGCCGCGCTTTCGACCTGCCTGCTGCTCATGGGCAACGCATCCGCTTCCGAGGGCGGGCCGATGGCCGGGCACGCTAACGTCGACGTCGGCAACGTCGCTTCGCTACAGCGCGGTGCCCGAAATTTCGTGAATTACTGTCTTGGGTGTCACTCGGCACAGTACGTGCGCTACAACCGCCTGGGTCAGGACCTGCAGATCACGGAGCAGCAACTCATAGACAACCTGATGTTTGCTGCCCAGAAGCCGCAGGAGACGATGACCATCGCCATGCGGCCCGACGACGCCGTTCGCTGGTTCGGAACGGCGGCACCGGACTTGTCGCTGATCGCCCGCAATCGCGGCGCGGATTACCTCTACAATTTTCTGCGAGGTTTCTACCTCGACCCGGCGCGGCCCACGGGCGTGAACAACCTGATGCTGTCCAACGCGGCGATGCCGCACGTGCTGTGGGAATTGCAGGGCCTCAATGAGGCCGTATACGAGCAGGAAACTGACAAACAGGGCAGTTCGCACTCGGTTTTCAGGGAATTTCGTCAGGTCGCGCCCGGCAGGCTCTCCACGGAGGAGTATGATCAGTTCGTGCGCGACATCGTCAATTTTCTGGTCTATATCGGCGAGCCCATGCAGCTGGAGCGCCAGCGGCTGGGAATCTGGGTGCTCGCGTTCCTGCTGGTTTTCGGCATCCTGTCGTATCTGCTGAAGCAGGAGATCTGGAAGGACGTCAAGTGAGGTTGAGGCATCGGTTTCCGGTCAGAGGTGGCTCACCGCCTGATCCGGGGCGGTGACCTTCGGTCTGACCGGGGCATCGCCCGGACCCATGACACTGTATTCGAGCCCGAGCTGCTACCACAGTCACCGCACGAGGCTGGTGCTCGCCGAGAAGAACATCAGTATGGATGTGGTGGACGTCGAGGGTGGCAATCTGCCCGAGGACCTGCTCGACCTCAATCCGTATAACAGCCTGCCGACGCTCGTCGACCGTGATCTCGTCCTGTACGACTCGCGTGTCATCATCGAGTATCTCGACGAACGCTTTCCGCATCCCCCGCTGATGCCGGTAGACCCCGTGTCGCGGGCGCAATTCCGGCTGGCCCTGTATCGCATAGAGCGCGACTGGTACGTGCTCGCCGACGACCTGCAGCGCGCGAGCGACCGCAAGCAGGCAACGCGCTTTCGCAAGCAGCTCGAGGAGAGCATTGTCGCCAGTGCCGACGTTTTCGCCGCCAAGAGATATTTTCTGAGTGACGAATTCTCCCTTGTGGATTGCACGATCGCGCCGATCCTGTGGCGATTGCCCGTGTTCGGCATCGAGCTGAAGGGCCACGTTCAGCCCATCCGGAAATACATGGACCGTGTCTTCTCGCGCCGCTCTTTCCAGGACAGCCTGTCGGAAGCCGAGCAGGAAATGCGCCAGTAACGGCACCGGCCGATGCCGACATCCGGCTCAATACCGCAACGCCCTTATCTGGTCCGTGCGATGCATGCCTGGATCACCGACAGCGGCCACACGCCCCACGTGGTGGTGGATGCAGCCGTGGACGGAGTCAACGTCCCCCGGCAGTTCGTGCGCGACGGCAAGATCGTGCTCAATATCGGTTCGACGGCAGTCGCCGATCTCGACATCAGCAATGACGCGCTGACGTTCAAGGCGCGATTCTCAGGAGCTCCTTTCCTGGTTCACGTGCCGTTGCGGGCAGTTCTCGGCATCTATTCCCGCGAATCGGGACGGGGCATGATTTTCTCTGAGGAGGATGCCGGCAGCGCGCCCGATGAGCCGCCGCCGGCCGGCGGGGACCGTCCACCCGCCCAACAGAAGGCCACGCGCAAGGCGCGACTCAAGATCGTGAAGTAGCAGCGGCTCCGCGACAGGCGAGTCGCGCTAGGCCGGGAACAGCGCGCGGTCGATGGTGTCGCACAGGCAGTGAAGCACCACCAGGTGCACCTCCTGGATGCGGGAGGTTCGCTCGGCGGGCACCCGGACCTCGATGTCGGAGGACGTCAGCAACTCCGCCATCCGGCCGCCGTCGCGGCCCGTGAGTGCAATGACCCGCATGCCCTTTTCGTGTGCGGCTCGTATCGCCTCGACCACGTTGGGTGAGTTCCCGGAGGTCGAGATCGCAAGCAGGCAGTCGTCCGGACGGCCCAATGCGGTCACCTGCTTGGAGAACACCTGCTCGTAGGCGTAGTCATTGGCAATCGCGGTGAGCGTCGAGCTGTCGGTAGTCAGGGCGACGGCGGGCAGGCCTGGCCGCTCGCGCTCGAACCTGTTGAGCAGTTCGGCCGAGAAGTGCTGCGCGTCGCCCGCCGAGCCACCGTTTCCGCAGGCGAGGATCTTGCCGCCGGCGCGCAGACTCGCCGACATCGCCGCGCCCGCCTGCGCAATCGGCGTCACGAGGCTCTGCAGCGCCCTTTGCTTGGCGGCGATGCTGTCCTCGAACTGGCGACGAATGCTGTCCTCTGTCGTCATGCGCTTGATTATAGCCGTACGGCCGAGCCGCCGGGCGCCGCGGCGGGCATGGGCCCTCGGGGCCGGTCGGCCCACCGGGCAGCGCGGCTCGCGTCGTCCGTGCCGCTACGAACAGGTGACGTCATCGGTCGTAAACGCGCAGCGGATCCACTCGCAATGCGGCCGGTCGGGCTCGCCGCTTAGTCCCAGCACGTCGAAGCGCACGGAGTGATTGCCAAACCCCGGGTGCAGTTGCAGGTACCGGGCGGCCGCGCGCAGCAGGCGGCGGCGCTTCATGGCCGACACGGTCAGTTCGGGGCTCACCAGCGCGCCGGTCGTGCGATATCGCACCTCGATGATCACCAGTTCCGCGCCGTCCAGCATGACCAGATCGAGCTCGCCCTCACGGCAGCGGAAATTGCTCTCGACCAGGGTCAGCCCGCGGGCCTCCAGAAACCGCCGCGCCCATGCCTCCGCGCGCTCGCCGGTGCGGATGCGCCGGTCGTTATCCACCCGGGACCGTCTCAAGGCGGCGATTCGAGTGGCGCCTGGCCCGCCTGCGCAATGGCGGGCAGCGTTACGACTCCGCCGTCGCGAAACTGCGCCCAGGGCATCTCGCGATGAATCCGTCGTTGCGAGTCCATCCAGAGCTGACCGGTCAGTCCACTGCGGTGCGGCTGCACACCGGCGGCGAGGTCGCGGGCGAGAGCGTAGGCATCGAAACCCATTGCGAAAAATCTCGTCAACCCGACGGTCCCGGGCGGCCAGCGCTTGAGGATGGCCACCCCGAGTCCGGCCGCCTGCGGTTGCGTGCCGAGCACCGCCGGTGCGTCGGTGAACATCACGCCATCGAGATCGCGGTCGCCGCTACTGCCGGCCTGGAAAACGGATGACGTTGCGTAGGTCGGGATGTCACCGGCGTACAGGAACCGCAATTGCGGCCAGATCAGTCGGCCATTGGCGACGTTCGCAGCGAGAAATATAAGGTCGACATCCTCGCGACGTCGAGGTTCGAATCCGAGGGGAACGCCGAGATTTGCCGTCAGTTGCCGGTACCGTTCCCGGCTTTCGTCGAGCAGCAGCAGGCGCTCGATTTCCCCGGTGTAGTCGGTCGCAGCGGGATCATACAGGTGGTACTCGAGGACGCGCCCACCGCGACCCTCGATGGCCGGCATGAACGCCGCGAGCATGCGCCGTCCCCAGTCGTTGTCTGGCGCGAGCGCGAGCGCCCGCCGCTGGCCCTGC
>CAZFWB010000116.1:0-10380 GCA_964522655.1 uncultured Chromatiaceae bacterium
TGGCGCGGAGGGAACTCGGCGAACCGCACGGGCGCTCGCCGATCACCAACGTGGTGTTCATGGGTATGGGCGAGCCGCTGGCGAATTTCCGCGCAGTCGTTCAGGTGTGCGACATCCTGGTCGATGATCTGGCCTGCAAGCTGTCACGCCGGCGAGTCACCGTGAGTACTTCCGGGCTGGTGCCGCAGATGCGCCGCCTTGGCCGGGAGTCGCGCGTGGCGCTCGCGGTATCACTGCACGCGCCGGACGATGAGCTGCGCAACCGGCTGGTACCGATCAATCGCCTGCACCCGATCGCCGAGCTCCTCGACGCTTGCTGGGAATATGTCGAGGCGACCAACACGCGGGAGATCACCTTCGAGTACGTGATGCTCGATGGGGTAAATGACTCACCTGCGCATGCCCGGCGGCTGACGGAGCTTCTGCGCGGCCGTCCGGCCAAGGTGAATCTCATCCCGTTCAACCCATTCCCGCGCACGGCCTATCGGCGCTCGTCGCCCGAGGCCGTCGACGAGTTCCGCCGCATTCTTTCGGCCGCCGGCATCGTCACCGTCACGCGGCGCACGCGTGGCGACGACATCGCGGCCGCCTGCGGCCAGCTCGCCGGCCATGTCGAGAACCGGGTGCGGACGCCGCTCGGAAGCAAGCTGCAGGAGGCCACATGGCTGTCGTGAAGGCTGGTCGGGCGGGCGTCGTGATGATCCCGTTGTTGTGCATGCTTGGCTGTGTCTCATCCGGCAGCTCGCCCTCGGCGGCATCGCGCAAGGAAGCGGCGCAGTACAACATGCAGCTCGGGATCGGGTACCTGCGCCAGGGTGACCTCAAGGCCGCCCAGGCGAAGCTCGAGAAAGCGATTGCCGACGACGACAGCCTCGCCACCGCTTACCGGGCGCTCGGCCTGGTCTTCGAGCGCCTCGGCGATATTCCAGGCGCGGAGAAGAACTACCGGCGGGCGGTGAACCTGGCGCCGGAGGATCCCGACGCCCTGAACGCGCTGGCGGTATTCCTGTGCCTGCAGAGGCAGAACACCGCGGAGGCGATGCGCAACTTCGACCGCGCGCTGGCAATCCCGCTGTCGAAGGCGGAGACCAACAAGGCGATGCTCTACACGAATGCCGGTTTGTGCGCCAAGCGCATCGATCTCGCCGGCGCGGAGACCTACCTGCGGGGTGCCCTCGCTGTCGATCCCAATTTCCGGGAGGCGCTTCTGCAGCTCGCCGACGTATCCTTCAGCCGTTCGAACTACCTGCAGTCACGCGCTTTCCTGGAGCGGTACCTGGACTCCGGTGCCGTAACGTCCGGCGCATTATGGCTCGGGGTGCGGGTGGAAAAGGCGCTCGGGGAGGCGAACGCCTCGCGCGCATATGCCGAGCGACTGCGCTCGGAGTTCCCGGCGTCCGTCGAGACCCGCCTGCTCCTGGAGAGCGAACGCGATGCCGGATAGGGATGCCGTCGTCGGAGCGCCGCGCCTGCAGTCGACGAGTCTCGGGCTCGGCGAGCGCCTGCGCTCGGCCCGCAAGGCCCGCGCCATCTCCGTGGGACAGATCGCCGAGGCGCTCAAGATCGAAGAGGCGGGCGTGCTCGCCCTCGAGGAGGAACGCTTCGAGGCGCTCGGCGCCCCGGTGTTCGTGCGCGGACATCTGCGCCGCTACGCGCAACTGGTCGGCCTTTCGCCCGAAGCGGTCCTCGAGGCCTACCGCTCGGCGGCGCCTGAAAGTGACGCGCTGCCCCTCGTGGCGCGCCGGCGTGAGCGCTCCGACGTCGTGCAGATCGGTCCGTGGGTCTACTGGCTGGCGGCGGCGCTGATCATCGCCGGCATCGTGATCGCCCTTGGCGGCGGAGAGAACGGGGGTTCGCCACCGGCTGAATCGGGCGCGGTGCCCGGGACACGCCTGCCCCCGGAGCCCGTTAGAACACCAGCGGTTACCACACCGCAGCCGGTCGGGTCCCCGATGGCCGGCAAGGAGCCACCGGTGAGCGGCGAACCGGCGGCGCAGCCCTGAGCGATGAGCGAGAAGATCCAGGCAATCCGCGGCATGAGCGATTTTCTGCCGGCTGACACTGCCGCCTGGGCGCGCGTGGAGGAATGCCTGCGGGGCGTGCTGACCCGATACGGCTATCGCGAGATCCGTGTCCCGCTGCTGGAGCGCACCGAGCTGTTCAGCCGCTCCATCGGCGAGGTGACCGACATCGTCGAGAAGGAGATGTATACCTTCGAAGACCGCAACGGCCAGAGTCTGACGCTGCGTCCGGAAGCGACAGCCGGTATCGTGCGTGCTGCAATCGAGAACGGCATGTTGCGAAGCCAGCGCCACAGATTATGGTGCGCCGGGCCGATGTTCCGCTACGAGAAGCCGCAGAAGGGCCGCTACCGCCAGTTTCACCAGTTCGACGTCGAGGCGTTCGGTTATGAGGGTCCGGACATCGACGTCGAGGTGATCGTCATGATCGCCCGGATCTGGCGCGAGTTGGGCGTGCACGACGTCGAGCTGCAGGTCAACTCGCTTGGCACGCCGGAGGCCCGGGCGCGATATCGTGAGCACCTGGCCGCGTTTTTTCGCCGCCGCCTCGAGGACCTGGACGAGGACAGCCGCCGTCGTCTGGAGAGAAACCCGTTACGGATCCTTGACAGCAAGAACCCCGCGATGCAGGAAGTGGTGGCGGCTGCGCCGACTTTGGCTGATTACCTCGATGACGCGTCCGCGGCTCATTTCGAAACACTGCAGAGCCTGCTCGCCACATGTGGTGTCCCGTTCCGCGTCAATCCGCGGCTGGTGCGCGGCCTGGACTATTACAATCGGACCGTGTTCGAGTGGGTGACTGATCGGCTCGGCAGCCAGGGCGCAGTCTGCGCGGGCGGGCGTTACGACGGGCTGGTCGAGCAACTCGGCGGCAGCGCGACCCCCGCGATCGGCTGCGCGATCGGCATGGAGCGGCTGGTGGAGCTCTACCGCCTTGCTGGTGGCGGGAGTGTGGATGCGACGCCGGATGTGTACGTCGTCGCGGTGGGCGATGAGGCGCTCGGTGTCGCCATGCGCCTGTCCGAGCAGCTGCGCGAGGCGCTGCCCGGCCGCATCGTGGAATTGAATTGCGGGGGCGGCGGGTTTCGCGCGCAGATGCGTCGCGCCGACGGCAGCGGGGCTGCGGCCGTGGTGATCGTCGGTGAAGAGGAAGTTGCCGCTGGCCGCGCCGCAGTGAAGCCGCTGCGAGGTCAGGGCGAACAGCTGAGCGTTGCCTGGCAGGACTTGGTGCGAGCCTTGACGCCCTACCTGGCGCACAAGGGTATGCCGGCAGGCCGTTGAAAAAAATCGGCTGCTGCGCCCGCACGCGGTCGAGTCGGGAACGGCGTCCCGGTGGCCAACGGGCCCGGGCGTTTTGTATGTTTCGTGGGCGCCGGTCCGCAGCGGCCGCCGGAGCCAGATGGCTCCGCACGATGAGCGAGGGCTTTGCGGCGACGATCCCTGGAGTAAACGGATGAAGTGCAGTGGATGACAATCTGACCGATCAACAGCGTGCCGAACAGGTGTGGGGCTGGCTGCGCGAAAACGGCTGGTACCTTCTCGGCGGCATCGTGCTCGGCCTCGGCGGCCTGTTCGTCTGGCGCCAGTGGGGCACGAGCCAGCTCGAGCGTGCAGAGCAGGCTTCCGCACTCTACGCGGAGCTGCTGACGGCGATTCGCGTGGAACGGACCACGCGGGCGGAGGAAATCGCCGCGCAGCTCGCCGCGGAGTACGGCTCCACGCCGTATGTGGATCAGGCGCGTCTGGCAATGGCGCGCGTGAAGATGGACCGCAGCCAGCCGGAAGACGCCGCGCGCTACCTTCGCGAGGTCATGGAGGATGCCGGCAGTGAGGAGATCGGCCACATCGCCCGGTTGCGCCTGGCGCGGGTACTCGCCCATCAGGAAAAGTACGACGAGGCATTGAAAATTCTGAGCGTTCCGCGCGATTCGGCCTTCGCGCCCCGCTACCACGAGGTGCGTGGGGACATCTATGTCACCACGGGCCGCGTTGAGGATGCCCGTGCCGAGTACGAGGCCGCGCTGCAGGGGGTCGAATCGGGGGTGATCGACCAGTTGTTCGTTCAGGCCAAGCTCGACGAGCTGGCGGGCGGCGCGGCAGCTGCCGCTGACAACGACAGTGTCGCCGATACCACCGCGAACTGATCCCAGCTGCGGGGCGTCCGGGCCGCGCGGACGCATCTTCGGCGGCCGCGCTGGCACGACCGCAGTGGCGCGCGTATCGCAGGTGCTGGTTGGCCTCGGCCTCGTCTTCAGCGCGAGCGGTTGCGGCTGGTTCGGCGGCGAGGAGAAGGAGAATGCTCCGGCGCAGCTGGTCGATTTCGAGCCCAGTGTGCGGGTGCGAAAGGTGTGGGATGCGGGGATCGGCGACGGTAATGAGGTGTTGCGCCTCGGCCTGACGCCGGCCAGTGACGGCAGCCGCGTCTTCGCGGCCGACAACGACGGCCGGGTGAGCGGATTCGACGCCGTGCGCGGTCGCCGCTTGTGGCGTTCGAAGACGCGACTGCCACTGAGCGGAGGGCCGGCGGCGGGCGCGGGGCACGTCGTGGTCGGCTCCAGCGACGGCATCGTGGTGGCGCTGAACGCCGAGGACGGCGCCGAGGAATGGCGCACCAACGTCGGCAGCGAAGTGCTCGCACCTCCGGCGATCGGCCGTCACGTGTACGTGCGGACGGTTGACGGCAAACTGATCGCGCTCGGCACCGGGGACGGGGTGCAGGTGTGGTTCGTGCAGCAGACCATGCCGCGCCTATCGGTGCGGGGCACGGGGTCGCCCGTGGCCGATGGCGGTGTCGTGATCTGTGGTTTCGACAACGGCCGGGTCGCCGCCTACGACGCCAACGATGGTTCTCTCATCTGGGACGTGCTGGTCGCGCCGCCCGCCGGACGGACCGAGGTCGAGCGGTTGTCCGACGTCAACGCGACGGTCCGGGTAATCGGCGAGGAGGTTTACGCCGTTGGTTACCAGGGGCGGCTCGTGGCGCTCGCCCGTGAATCCGGCCAGATCCTCTGGAGCCAGGAGGTCTCGAGCTACAGCGGGCTCGGGGCGGACCTGAGCAACCTGTATGTGTCCGGCGAGCAGGGCGAGCTGATCGCGGTAGAACGCAGCTCCGGACAGGAGCTGTGGCGGCATGACCTGCTGAGCAATCGTGACCTCACCGCGCCCGCGGCTTACGGCGCGTCGGTGGTGGTTGGCGACCTCGAGGGCTACGTACATTTCTTCGACGCCGCCACGGGGACGCTCCAGGCTCGCGTCCGTGTGGATTCAGCCCGTGTGACTTCATCGCCGCTGGTAGTAAACGACCTGCTCTATGTAATGAGCGACGGTGGCGAGCTTGCCGCGTATCGCAGCACGGCTGCCGGACGGGAGAATTGACCCCTGCTGCCCGTTGTAGCATTGATAGGCCGTCCGAATGTCGGAAAGTCGACGTTGTTCAACCGCCTGACCGGCACGCGTGACGCGCTGGTCGCCGACTATCCCGGCCTGACGCGGGACCGGCTGTACGGCTTCGCCCGCGACGCGTTGCCGCCGTCGATCGTGATCGACACCGGAGGCCTGATGGAGGCGGGCGACGAGATGGCGGCGCTGATGCGCCGCCAGGTCGAACTCGCGGTGCAGGAGGCCGACGTGGTGATCATGCTGGTCGACGGCCAGCAGGGAGTCACGGCGGACGACCGGTACGTGGCCGACCTCGCGCGGCGTTCGGGCAAGCCCGTCATACTCGCGGTGAACAAGGCCGAGGGTCGCGCGGCCGAGATGGTGGTCGCGGAGTTCTTCGAACTCGGGATCGATACGCCGCTCGCGCTGTCCGCCAGCCACGGGGTCGGCGTTCGCGAGCTGCTCGAAGCCGCGATTGCACGGTGCGCGACGCCAGCGGGCGCCGCAGCGGAGCGGCAGCATGCCGCCGAAGGGACCTGCATCGCGGTGGTCGGGCGGCCCAATGTCGGCAAGTCCACGCTGATAAACCGCCTGTTGCGGGAAGAAAGGCTCGTCACCCGTGACGAACCGGGCACCACGCGCGATGCGATTCGCATCCCTTTCGAACTCTCCGGCGAACGCTACACGCTGATCGACACCGCCGGCATTCGCCGTCGCGCCCGGGTCAGCGACGCGATCGAGAAATTCAGTGTGGCCAAGTCCCTGCAGGCGGTCGACGAGGCCGATGCGGTGATCGTGCTGCTGGATGCGCGCGAAGGGGTGACGGAGCAGGATGCATCCCTGGTCGGGTTGGTGCTGGAGCGTGGCCGCGCGCTCACGCTGGGAATCAATAAGTGGGATCGGCTCAACGAGACGCAGCGCCGGCAAATGACGGAAAGCGTGGCCAGGAACCTGCCATTTCTCGACTTTGTGGAAGCTCACCAGATCTCGGCGCTCCACGGCAGCAACATCCTCGACCTGTTTCAGGCCGCCGCGCGGGCGGCGGCTGCCGCACGCGCCGAACTGCCCACGAAGGAACTCAATCGCGTACTGCAGGCGATCGTCGCCGCACACCCGCCGCCGGTCGTGCATCGGCATCGCATCCGGCTCACCCACGCTCACCAGGGCGGACGCCGGCCGCCGCTGATCGTGATCCATGGCAACCAGACCGATTTCGTTCCCGCAAGTTACCGCCGCTACCTGGTGAACCGCTTTCGTCAGGCGTTCCGGCTGACCGGCACTCCGATCCGGCTGGAGTTGCGTACCGGTCGCAACCCCTTTGCCGGGCGACGCAACCAGCTGACGCAGCGTCAGGTGCGAAAACGCGAGCGGCTGCGCCGGTACCGGCGGCGGTGAGCCGCTCCGGGTCGCTGCCGGCCTCATATACTTATAACCACCGCGGGACGACGGCCCCGGTGGGGGGCGCGCATAATCCGCGGATCGCAACACGGGGCGCATCGGACAGTGAGCGGCGCAAGGCAATTCTATGAAATGCCCGGTGCGTTCGAGATGCGCCGCGGTGGCAGCATCGAGCGCCCGACGGTTGCCTACGAGACCTGGGGCGAGCTGAACGCGGCCCGGGACAACGCAGTCCTCATCTTCACCGGGCTGTCGCCCTCGGCGCACGCCTCTTCCTCCGCCCTCGATCCAGCGCCGGGCTGGTGGGAGGAGATCGTCGGGCCCTCGCGGCCGATCGATACCCGCCGCTACTTCGTTATCTGTGTCAATTCGCTCGGCAGCTGTTTCGGTTCGACGGGGCCGGCCTCGCTGGATCCGCGCAGCGGCAAGCCGTACCGGCTGTCGTTCCCGGTCCTGACGCTCGAAGATGTGGCCGCCGCCGGATACGGTCTGCTCGGTCACATCGGCATCGACAGGCTGCGGGCGCTGGTGGGCCCCTCGATGGGCGGGATGACGGCGCTCGGGTTCGCGGCGATGTATCCGGGCAAGACGCGGGACCTGCTGCTGATTTCCTGCGGGGCGCGGTCATTGCCGTTCGCCATCGCGCTGCGCTCGCTGCAGCGGGAATTGATCCGGCGTGATCCCGCCTGGGCAGGCGGCAACTACAGTCCGGGCGCCGGCCCCGCGACGGGTATGCAGCTCGCCCGCAAGCTCGGCATGATCACGTACCGTTCCGCGCAGGAGTGGGAACAACGTTTTGGCAGGGAGCGCATCGCCGAGGAGCGGCAGACCGGCGATCCGTTCGCGCTCGACTTCGAGATCGAGGCTTACCTCGAGGCTCACGCCAGAAAATTCACGGGGCAGTTCGATCCGAACTGCTATCTGTATCTCTCCCGTGCGAGCGATCTCTTCGACCTGGCCGAGCACGGCGGCTCCGTGGATGCGGGGCTGCGGCGAATCCGGGCCGAGCGCGCGCTGGTGATCGGCGTGGCCACCGATTTCCTGTTTCCCATTCAGCAGCAACGCGAACTCGCGGCCGGTATGAGGCAAGGCTGCGGGGCGGTGACACTGGAGGAACTGCCGTCCATCCAGGGGCACGATTCCTTTCTGGTCGACATGGACCGCTTCCGGCCGGTTATCCGCAGATTTTTCGCGGACGCCGACTGAGCCGGGTCGTCCGCGGCGATCAGTCGATTTTCCGGACCAGCGCCTCGAAGCCGCCGTCGGCCAGCCGGGCTCTGACGCACTGGCCGACCACCAGATCGCTGCCCCGGCGCACGACCTTGCCCGTCTGCGTGTCGCTGATGACCGCGTAGCCCCGCTCGAGCGTCCGCAGCGGACTGACCGCCTGGAGAGACGCTGCTGCGACCGCGAGCCGCGCGCCCACGCCGCTGAGGCTCGATCCGGCCGCCGCGGCCAGCCGCCTGCGCAGCTGGGTGAGGCCCTCGGTGCGGCGGCGGAGCGATTCGCGCGGTGCCGCGCCACGCAGGCGCGCCAGCGCGTGGCTGGCGTGTTGAGATCGCGCACGAACGAGGCGCTGCGTGCCGGCGCCGAGCCGCGCGATGAGTTCGTCCAGGCGCTGGCTGCGCTGGCGCAGGATGACCTCGGGGTGCGTGCGCAGCAGTCGCCGCTCCGTCTCCGCGGCGCGGCCGCGGGCGCGGTCCAGGCGCCGATGCAGGGCGACTGCGGCCATGCGCTCCAGTCCGGCCAGGCGCGAGCGCCATTCGCGCTGGTCGGGCACCACCAGTTCGGCCGCCCCCGAGGGCGTCGGGGCGCGAACGTCGGCGGCGAGGTCGGCAATCGTGAAATCTATTTCGTGGCCGACGCCGCTGACCACCGGAATCGCGCAGGCGCGGATCGCCCGGGCGACCACTTCCTCGTTGAACGCCCACAGGTCTTCGAGCGAGCCGCCGCCGCGCGCGAGAATCAGCACGTCGCACTCGCGGCGCGCATCGGCACAGTGGAGCGCGGCAGCGATCTCGTGTCTGGCAGCTTCGCCCTGCACCTGCACGGGGTAGATGACGACCGGGATGGCGGGAAAACGCCGACGCAGCACGTGCAGTATGTCGCGGACGGCCGCGCCGCTGAGTGAGGTAATCACACCAACACGGCGCGGCAGCGCCGGTAGCGGCTTCTTGATGCCGGCGTCGAACAGGCCCTCTGCGGCCAGCCGTTTCTTCAGTTCCTCGAGGCGGCGCAACAGCGCACCGTCGCCCGCCGGCTCCATGTGTTCGACGATCAGCTGGTAGTCGCCGCGCGCCTCGTACAGGCTGACCCGTGCCCGTACGAGAACCTGCTGGCCGTTGTCCGGCCGGAAGCGCAGCGAGCGCCCGGCGCCGCGGAACATGGCGCAGCGGACCTGCGAGTGCTCGTCTTTGAGAGAGAAATAGAGGTGGCCCGAGGCGGGCCGGGCCAGGTTGGAAATCTCGCCGTCGACCCACAGCGCCGGAAACCCGTTTTCCAGCAGCAGCCGGGCCTCCCGGTTGAGCTGAGTGACGGTGTATACCGGCTCATCAACTGGCTTTTCCATGCGTTAGTCCGCGCCGCAATCCACGCCCCACGATAGAAACGGCAGTTTACCGTGCACGGATCGCTGCGTACCATTACGCGTTTCCCGTCGTGTCCGGCGGGAGACCGGCAGGAGCCGCCATGCGCATAGCCGAGGAAGCCCTCACCTTTGACGACGTGTTGTTGCAGCCGGCCTATTCGGACGTGCTGCCGCGCGACGTCAGTCTGACGACGCGCCTCACCCGGGAGATCAGCCTGAACATCCCGGTGGTCTCCGCCGCGATGGACACGGTGACCGAAGCGCGCCTCGCCATCGCCATGGCGCAGGAAGGCGGCATCGGCATCATTCACAAGAACATGAGCCTCGCGGAGCAGGCCCGGCAGGTCGCGCTCGTGAAGAAGTTCGAAAGCGGCATGGTGAAGGACCCGATAACGGTCTCACCGGAGATGACCATCCGCGAAGTGCTCGAAATGACCCAGGCAAACCGCATCTCCGGCATGCCGGTGGTGGATCGGGGGCAGACCGTCGGCATCGTGACCAACCGGGACCTGCGCTTCGAAACCCGTCTCGACGCGCCCGTCTCCATCGTCATGACGCCGAAGGAGAAACTGGTCACGGTCCGGGAGGGCGCCAGCAAGGAAGAGGTGCTGGCGCTGCTGCACAAGCACCGCATCGAAAAGGTGCTGGTGGTCAACGACAAGTTCGAGCTGCGCGGACTGATCACGGCGAAGGACTTTCAGAAGGCCAAGGATTACCCGATCGCCTGCAAGGATGCGCGCGGCGCGCTGCGGGTGGGTGCGGCGGTGGGCACCGGCGGCGACACCGATGCGCGGGTTCGCGCGCTGGTCGAGGCGGGTGTCGACGTCATCGTGGTCGATACCGCCCACGGGCACTCGCGGGGCGTGATCGAGCGCGTGCGGGCGGTGAAAAAGGCCTATCCCGACATGCAGGTGGTCGCCGGCAACATCATCAGCGCGGACGGGGCCCAGGCCCTAATCGAGGCGGGCGCGGATGGGGTGAAGGTCGGCGTCGGCC